>CAUJJW010000403.1 GCA_963205105.1 Verrucomicrobiota bacterium
GGGTTCGCAGAGTCAGGGGGTTATTGAATTGAATTTGCGAAGCCACCGTGGGTAATTTCAGCCCGAATGGTGTCGCCCACTTTTTTGTTGCCCCGGAGGTGCTTGGTTCCCTGTCCGACATGCACCTTCATTTGGCTGCCGTCGAAGTCTTCGACTGTGTACGTCTCGCCGTGAATTTCTTTGACGGTGCCGCCCACGGTCTTCCAGGCGACTCCGGGTTTGGAGTCATGTTGTCCGGGTTTCGGTGCCGGGGGTTGCTCAGGGACTGATCGCAGAAGTGAGGAGGCCGCGGCTGCCGAGGTGGTGGTCGCATGGTTCGAATGTTTGCCGGCCTTCTCCTTGTCCTTTGCCGATGCCGGAGCCACGACAAAAGCGACGGTTGCAAGGGTAGCCGCGGCGATGGTGAGTATCGAGGCCTGGAGCTTGGTGTTCATAACGATCCTCCCTGGGATGAGTCAGGCTGCAGTGTAGAGAGTGATTCAGCAAGCCGTATGCCAGGAAACCGGTTGCCTGCAGTGCAGAATCGCCTGGATTGGTGCCGATTGTGTCGCGTTGTGCTGAACCGGGGGCGGCGGGGCCGGATGGAAATGGCAACAGGTGTTCAAATATGCTCAGGCCGACCGGGGAATCCACGATGACGAGGAAGCCTTCGCTGGCCATGATTGCCGACTGTGCCCGGCCGTTGGCTAATCTCGTGCGAGGGCGGCCGGTCCTGGCCACGTTTCAGGTGACCCTTCGTTGCAACTCCGCCTGTGGCTACTGCGATCTTCCTCTGAACCAGGGACGATATGAACTGACGCGAGAGGAGATCCGGGGCATCTTTGGCCTTCTCTATACCGAAGGTATCAGGTTCGTGCTTGTTCAGGGGGGCGAGCCGCTTCTGCGTCCGGATCTTGTCGACATCCTGGAGGACCTGTCTTCGCTGGGGTTGCATGTGACGGTGATCACCAATGGGACTAGGCTCACAACCGACCTCGTCGCACGGTTTACCTCCCTGCGCCTGCCTCTATCAGTCAGCCTGGACACGCTCGATCGTACGCGCTACCGACAGATTCGCGGGGCTGATCAGTTACCACAGGTCCTGGCTGGACTTAGTCTTCTGGCACAGTATCCCTACCCCAAGTTCCTTACCTGTATCGTGAGCGAGGTCAATCGCGAAGAGGTGCCCGACGTCGTGCGATTCGCCAAGGCTCGGGGCTTTATTCCCGTCGTGGGAGCCTACCACTGGAACGTGGGCCTCTACGGCAAAGAGGACACCGGGTTGATGTACGACCGCTCCGCCGCCGCCGGGGTGTTCGAGTTGCTTCTCAAGGAAGATCTGATCCCTCCCGGGTACTTCCGAAAATTCGTCGCCGACAGCGCCGGATGGTTGCGAGGGCAACAACTTGAGCCTTGCGATGCCGGACGGTATAGCATTGCGATCGATGCCTCCGGGGAGGTTTCTCCCTGCCTGGCGATGTCTTCGGTGGGGAACCTTCGGGAGTTGCCTTATCGAGAGATCCTGAGTCGTTTCAGCGGGCCCCAGATTCAAGCCTGTTCCGACTGCTCCTCCTGCAACCGTCTCGATGGGCGCGTGGTCGGGACGGTCCTGAGGCATCCGCTCTCGGCATGGCGGACTCCGGTGCGATTCCAATAGGAGAAAGATTGTCATGCGAAAACTTCTGATCGGAGCGCTGATGATTGTCCTGGGAGGCTGTTCGGCCGTACCGACCTCGTTCACCCCCTCAGACCCGCTCCCGCCGGAGCAGCTTTCCCATCGGGTATGGCACGAACTACTGGGTACGCATGTCCGTGACGGCGTAGTTGACTACCCGGCCATTCGCCGCCAGGGGCAACTTCCGTCCTATGTCTCGTTGTTGAATCGAGTGGATCCGGGCCGCTTGTCGGCGGGGGAGCGTTTGGCGTTCTGGATCAATGCGTACAATGCCTTTGCCGTGACGGGTATTCTGGATGGCTATTCTCCGGACACGTTATTCGGCCGATACCGGTACTTCATTGCGCGGGAGTACTCCGTCGGCGGACAGCCGGTGAATCTCTACAATCTGGAGCGGGAGATTCTTATTGCGCAGTTCCATGAGCCGCGGGTGCATTTTGCCATTGTCTGCGCGTCAGCCTCCTGCCCGAAACTCCAATCGTGGGCGTTCGACGGGCGTCGATTGGATGAGCAGCTGAATCGGGTCGCAATCCAGTTTGTGAACGATCCTTCGCGCAATCGTTTCGACCGATCGAGAAAAGTGGCCTCGCTGTCGATGATTTTCAAATGGTTCGCTCGGGATTTTGAAGTCCGGTCCGGAACCCTCCTGGGCTTTGTCGGCGAATATCTACAGGACCAGTCGCTCAAGCAGGACCTCTTAGCCGGCGGTTACACGGTGGAATTCCTTGACTACGATTGGCAGCTGAACGGTCTGCCTCCGCACTATTGAAGGAGATGCGCATGGTGGTGTTGCCCGGTGAGCGAGTTCCCATTGCCCGGCTGCTGGCATTCCTCGAACATGGCGAACGAATGGCGCATGGGTGTGCGCAGCGCCAAGCCACACTGGCTCCCGACCCGAAGACGCGTCGTTTCTTGACGACCCAGGCCAGGCAGGAGGCGATGCATGCCGTGGTCTTCCATGGCGCAATTGCGTGGCTTGCACCGCGTCATCTCGGTGACGCGCCCTTTCTGCCGGCACTCGAAGACTATCGCCGCCTTCTCGCGGAGGCGCTCGAACGAGGGGATTGGCTGGAGAGTATCCTGGCTGAACAGGTGATCCTGGAAGGACTGGGGGAGGCGATTTTGACCCGAATCGAGGGTGGCCTTGAAAAGCGGCAGGCGCCGTTCCGCCGGTTGCGCCGAGTGCTGCTGCACCAGGAAGAGGCTCATCATGACTTCGGGCGGCGTGTGTTGGAGCGAGCAATGGTGGATGGGCACAGGGAGTTGGAGTCGCTTCGTTTGCGCACGCAGGACTATCTGGCTTTGACCGACTCAATGGTGTTGACGCTCTGCGATCTCTTCGAGACGATCGACGAGGACGCGTCTGCATGGGCCGCCGATGTA
>CAUJJW010000404.1 GCA_963205105.1 Verrucomicrobiota bacterium
ACCCGGACGGCTCCGTCGATTACAACGGCGAAACCTTCCGCCCCACCGGCCCGGACGCCGCCCAGGCCCTCGAACAACAAATCAGCCGACACCACCTCACCACCCACGCCCCCCCCACAAAACCACCCACCCGCGCCCACCACGATTCCCAAGGCCGGCCCTCACGCGGATTCCGCGTTCACCTCGACCACCTGGGCCACATTCAAATCCAGGCGTTCCGAGGTTCCGAACATACCGAAACCGGACTCCGCGGCCTGGCCCACCTCGCCGCCGATGGCTGGATGCGCCCCCCACAGTCGCTCCACATCGACCCACTCCAACGCTACCTCGAACTCGATGGCGTCCGATTCGACAACAACGCCGACGGCGCCCAACGCCTTGAAGCCCACCTCAACTCCCACGGCATTCCCGAAAATGCCTCAGGCTCAGCCCACGCCATCGAGATCCGCGAAAACCCCGCCGCCTCCACCGGATTCGACATCCGCTTCTGGACCGTTCGCGCCGGAGCGCGCACCGAAGTCAAAGGCCACTTGTCCCAGGAAAAGCTCGAGATCCTCCAGGACCGCGACAAGTGCGACCTGTTGCAGCCCGGAATCCTCCTCCGCGTCTCCCCACCCTTCCTCTACATCCGACGTCGCCACCACGACGGCAGCGAAGAACCCATCACCGAATTGCCGGACCTCAAGTACCGCGGTGTCAGCGCCTCCGAACTCGAGCGGGTGCTGAATCACCCCATCATTCGAAACCCCGCCACTCTTTCCCCAAGCGACCACCTGCCTCCATCATCCACCCCCTCTCCGGACACGGAGTCCACCGCGCACCCCCACCTTCCGCCCAATCCACCGCCACAGCCCGAATCCAACCATCCGTCGGTCCCGTTCCAGCCGCCGCCGAAGTCACCACCACCTCGCGCCGCGTTCCGCCCGACACCGCCCGCGGCGACACCCGCGCCTGAAGCTTCCACCACCGTCCCACCCATCGACCCCACCGAGGCCATCCCGCCCCCGTTCAATGCCTGGGACCCGCAGGCCATCCATGAGTTGGCGTTCCGCGAGTTGGCCCATCGATTGCACTTCCCCGTCCAGGATCTCCTGCTCTCGTTGCCCCACGTGTTCAACGATCGCCGTTTCGAAATCCTCGACTTCAACGGCGAGGAAATCCTTTCCGTGCTGCAACTGCGCACCGACCATTTCTACGGGTTCTACCTCACCCACCTCGGTCCCAAGACCATCGATCTGGTCTACGCCTGCCACGGCACCCACCTCGAATGGGGCACTCACAAGTGCACGGTCCAGCCGGCAGCCCGCGCCGAAACCGCGGAATTCCGAGGCCCCGCCCTGCTCGGCCTCGCTCAAAACCGCGACCAACACTTCGTGTTCATCGTCGAACCCAAATACCGCGACTGGGTGAAGGTCCACGAAAAGGCCTGCCTCGATGCCTACGCCCATTTCCTCACCCCCGCCGAGTGGGCAGCCGACCCGGATTCCTTTCCGCTGATCTGGCCGCCCCCGGCGTGAGATCCAACTGAATCTCCCCGTCTCAGCCCAACCGTCCGGTGATGTGCCCCCCGCCTTCCGCCTTCCGCCTTGCGTCCTCCGTCCTCCGTCCTCCGTCTTCAGTCTTCAGTCTTCAGTCTTCGGTCGTCCGTCATCCGTCCTCAGTCATTTGTCCCCAGTCTTCGGCCCCCGGCGGCAAGCGTCGGAGGAGGCGCTTTTTTTGGGTTTTTGGCCGACCTCGCAAACAGCGGTTTTCCCCTATCTTTACGGCCCTTTTCCCCCGTCAAGCCCTTCGTACCGTTGCAAGACAACAGGAATTAAGGTTTGACCCGTTTCCCGCCAATGTGCGGCAATAACGCTTCCTAGAAGGCGTTTTTCCAAGCCATGCCGAGAGGTCGAAAAAACAGCGGGACTCCAGTCATCCGATCATCAGCCGCCGCCGCGCGCTACGACGCACACCACAACGTGCTGGGACGCGCCTACGGCGCCCTGGCCGACCTGAGGCGAGAATTGGCGGACTCCAAGAGCGCCGTCGCCGAACGCAGCGTCATCCTGGGACAGTTCGCCACTTGCGGCGATTCCCAGCGCGCCTGGCTCCTGCTCGAGGACTATTTCGAAAAACTCTCACTCTCCCGCCGCGATTTCCCCGGAGACGATTGGTGGATCAAACTGATGGGCGCCCAGGGCAAAGGCCGCCTGGAGGAAACCGCCCACCTCTTCCTCCGCGCCAATCGCGCCCTCCCCACCGAACTCGTCGGCCACGCCAATTTCGAGCGCTTCGCTCAACAGCAACAGGCCGAACGGGATCAACAGCTCGTCACCGACCTCGAACGCTGGCTCTTCCCCCCGGCCCCCGATCACCTCGACTCCCCCCGAGCCGGCCTGCGCGTGCTCTGTGACGCGCGCCGCAGCGAGGCCGGCGACGGACAGAGCCGACTCGCCATCACCTTCAACGTCGTCCGCAGCCGCACCGGCGAAAAGGATCGCACCCTCCAGGAAGTCATCGAACTCACCCTCCGCGCCACCCAGGAACAGGAATTGTTCCCGCCCGAGGACTGGGAACTCATCCGCTGGCTCGCCGAAAATTATCGCCATCGCGATCCCATGCCCGACCCCCTGCTCGTCGAGGGCGTCGAACTCCTCCGCTGGCTCGTCCGCTGGGGTCGCGTCGGTCGCCTCCTGACGTCCACCGACCAAACCCCGCTCCGTTTCCGCGGCCAGCTCGCCCGCTTCATCTACCGCCTCGACAATGGCGATCAGGAACTCAGCCTCGCGCATTCCCTCGAAACCGCCGCCGGCACGTTCCCCCTCACCGAGGCCCATTATTTCACGGGCGAACTGCCGCTCGTCCTCGCCGGCGGCGAATTCTTCCTCATCGAAAACCCGCCCAGCGTGAAGCTCCTCGGCGGCTTGCTCGAAAAACCCGTCCTCCCCATCCGCAAGCTCAGCCATCGACTGCTGACCCAACTCCGCCGCGCCCATGCCCAGGAGGACAAACGCTGGGACAGCCTCTGCGTCAACCACAAGGCCCGGCCCCAGTTCATCTTCGAACTCAGTGACGAGGTCGTCCGCCTCCGCCTCCTCGCCGTCAGCGAACGGGATAACTCCGTCTGGCAGTGGAACGGCCACGAATGGCTCTATGCCGGCAATGAAGCCCGGCGCACCGACAAACCCGACCTGCTCGACGACCTGCGCCTCGACGACGCCATCTCCTGGCTCCGGCGCCTCGACTGGTTCACCCCCGAACCCGGCCTCTGGGTCGGTGATGCCAACGAGAACTTCCTCGCCACCCTCTCCCTCGTCTGGGGCAGCAAACCGGCCGGCGCCGAGTTTCTCGGCAATCCCGCCTTCCAACGCCTTTTCCTCCAACCCCGCAAGCTCAAGCCCAAGCTGCTCGTCAAGGGCTCCGGCATCGACTGGCTCTCCGTCTCCGCCGAATGGGAGCAGGAAGGCATGCGGCTCACCCCCGCCGACCTCCAACGCCTCGCCACCGCCACCAGCCGCTACGTCAAACTGCCCGACGCCGGCTGGGTCGAACTCGACACCGAAGCCGTCACCCAGGCCCACGAAACCATGGCCGAACTCGGCGTCGACGGCCTCGTTCCCATCGCCCAAAAGGTCGACATGGTCCAGGCCAAGTCCCTCGACGATGGCGCCCTGCAACGCTTCGGCGATTCCCCCGAAGCCCGGGCCCTCCGCCAGCGACTCACCAATTTCAAGGGCGTCCCCGACACCGACCTCCCCGTGGGACTCAACGCCGAAATGCGTCCCTACCAGAAGGACGGCTTCGACTTCCTCTGCCATCTCAACAGCGTCCAACTCGGCGGCATTCTCGCCGACGACATGGGTCTCGGCAAAACACTCCAGACCCTCGCCTGGCTGCTCTGGCTCAAGAAACGCAACGGGCGCAAATCCAAGCCCGCCCTCGTCATCTGCCCCGCGTCCGTCCTCCACAACTGGCGCCGCGAAGCCGAGAAGTTCACGCCGGAGATGCGCGTGCTCGTCATGGAAAGCGGCGCCGCCCGCCACAACGTCCGCAAGCAGATCCCCAATTTCGACATCGTCGTCACCAATTACGCCCTGCTCCGCCGGGATCTCGAGGAACTCCAGAAGTTCGATTTCCAGGCGCTGATCCTCGACGAGGCCCAGTTCATCAAGAACCCCGGCGCCCAGGTCACCCAGTGCGTCAAACAGCTCAAGGCCCAACAGCGCCTCGCCCTCACCGGCACCCCGCTCGAAAACCGCCTGCTCGACCTCTGGAGCATCGTCGACTTCATCCAGCCGACCTACCTCGGCACCCAGGTCGACTTTAACGAGACCTACGAGGCGCCTCGCGAAGACGGCGCCGCCCAGCGCATCAACCGCCGACGCCTCTCAGCGAAGCTCCGGCCCCTCATGCTGCGGCGCCTCAAGCAGCAGGTCGCCAAGGATCTCCCCGACCGCATCGAGGAACGCCGCGACTGCGACCTCGGCGAAGCCCAGCGCATGCTGTACCTGGCCGAACTCCGGCGCAGCCGCGACCAGGTCATGCAGGCGCTCCAAACCAAGGGCCTTGCCCAAAGCCGCATGCACGTTCTCGCCGCCCTTACCCGGCTCCGCCAGATCTGTTGCCATCCCTCCCTCGTCGGCAGCGACACCGCCTCCGGCAAAACCGAGACCCTCTTCGAATTGCTCGAACCCCTCATGGAGAAGGGCGAAAAGGTCCTCGTGTTCTCCCAGTTCGTGGAAATGCTCAAAATCCTCGAACGCGAGTGCGGCACCCGCAACATCGCCACCCATATACTGACCGGCAATACCAAGGACCGTCAGGAAGTCGTCCGCGCCTTCCACGACGAGACACGCCCCGCCGTGTTCCTCCTCTCCCTCCGGGCCGCCGGTACCGGCCTCAATCTCACCACCGCCAGTTACGTCATCCTCTATGACCCCTGGTGGAACCCCGCCGTCGAAGCCCAGGCCATCGACCGCTCCCACCGCATCGGCCAGACCCGCACGGTCAACGCCTACCGCCTCATCTCCCCCGGCACCGTCGAGGAAAAGATCTGGGACCTCCAACAGAAGAAGGCCCAAACCATCAGCGACGTGCTCGGCGAAGAGGGTTTCGCGAAGAACCTCACCAGCAACGATCTCGAGTACCTCTTCTCCGAGGACTGATCGAACGCCGCCGCAAAAGCCCGGTCTCCGTAGCGGCGGGCGTCCCGCCTGCCGTAGAGGGGGGCGTCCCGCCCCCCGGAATCCCTCCGGGTTCATGGGCCCAAGACGTGTCCAGATTCTTGGAAAACGTTCCTGCCCATGGACCTTCCCATGCAAGCCATCGCGAGGGTTGAAACGGGCTCCCTCACCCCAACCCTCTCCCGGAGGGAGAGGGAGTCGCGCTTCCACACGTCGTAACACGCCCCATCCCCATCCGTGCGAGCCGTCTCGACTCGTTCCAGCCAACGACTCGATCAACCCTTCGAGTCCCGCGGAGCATCGCCTCCTTCTCCCTCCGGGAGAAGGCCGGGATGAGGGCCGCCTGCTCCACTCCTCGCGCCCCGGTTCATGCTCCCAAGACGTGTCCATATTCTTGGAAAACGCCCTGCCCAGGATCGACCCGCCCTCCGGACTTCCAACTTCCAGAATCCCCTCACAAAGTCCCCCGTTCTTACCGATGAACCCCTGGCCCAACTCCGGAGCAACCCGCCTGATGGACCCCTTTCTCTTCGTCGCGTGACCCCTCCCTCACCACCACCCCAAACGCCTCTCCGACCCATCCTCGATCGCGCACGACGCGAGTTGCTCGACCTTTCCACCCGCAACCGCCTCCTCGCCATCCCCGTCCGCTCCCGCACCGCCCGCCTCGTCCCCATCCTCGACGAGCGCGGCAGCGAAATCTTCCGCCTGCTGGTCGAGGACCGAAAGACCCTCTCCTTCCTCCCAGGAACCGCCCGACCCTCACCCCCAACCACAACGCCAACCCAACCCCCGCCGCTCACCGCGTCGACACACCCCGCTCCCCCTTCTCCCTCCACCACGCCTCCCACCCTTACCACGCTTCCCGCTCAACCGGATCCTCTCTCCACCGAGGAGGAATCCGCCCTGCCTCCCGCCGACGACGCCGTCGACCCCGCGACGGGCATCCCCAAGCGCCACACCGACGCCCGGCTCCAGACCTCGCTACCGCCCGAAATCCTTCAGCGCCGGCTGCTCGACCTGTCGCGCGACGCTCTCACCACCATCGAGGAAACCGGCGTCAACGTCCTCTACCTCGCCCTCGGCCAGTTGAAGTGGTTTGAACCCGGCCTCCCCGACGCACCCCTCCACGCCCCGATCATCCTCGTTCCCGTACAATTGTCGCGCCGCAGCGCCAGTGATCGCTTCCAACTGCGCGCCCGCGAGGAGGACGTTGAGGAAAATCTCTCCCTTCGAACCAAGCTGCAAACCGACTTCGGCGTCACCCTCCCTCCGTTTCCCGACGACGAATCGTTCGAGTTCGCCACCTACCTGGCCGCCGTCGCTCAAACCGTGGCCGCCCAACCCGGCTGGGAGGTGCTTCCCGACGCCGCCGTCCTCGGCTGCTTCTCCTTCGCCAAACTCCTGCTCTACCGCGATCTCTCCCCCGAAGCCTGGCCCGCCCATCAACCCCTGCTCGAACGCCCCTTCCTCCCCGCCCTGCTCGCCACCGGCTTCCCGCCACCCCCGGACCCCATCCCCGAAACCGCCCACCTCGACGACGTCATCTCCGTCGATCGCCTCGACCACATCGTCGATGCCGACGCCTCCCAAACCCTCGCCATCGAACTGGTCCGCCAGGGCCGCAACATCGTCCTCCACGGACCTCCTGGAACCGGCAAGAGCCAGAGCATCACCAACATCATCGCCACCGCAGTGCTCGACGGCAAAAAGGTGCTCTTCGTCGCTGAAAAGCTGGCCGCCCTGGAAGTCGTGCAACGCCGCCTCGTCCGTGAGGGTCTCGGCGATCTCTGCCTCGAACTGCACAGCAACAAGGCCAGCAAACGCGCCGTGCTCGAGGAAATCGGCCGCACCTGGCGGCTCGGCAAACCACGGGATACCGAATTTGAAACCACCATCGGCGAACTCGAAACACGCCGCGCGGCCCTCAACACCCACTGCGTCAGCCTTCACCAACCCCACCCGGCCACCGGCCTCACCCCCTACCGCGTCCTCGGCGAATTGATCCGCCTCGGCAACGCCGCCCCTTCCGCCGCCACCCTGGATCTCGTCGGCGCCGAAGCCTGGTCCGCTACCGATCGCTCCTCCCGCGAAGCCCTGGTCGCCGAGCTCGGCGATCGCATCCAACAGATCGGACCACCTTCCCAACATCCCTGGCGCGGCGTGCGACGGGATGCCCTGCTTCCCACCGACCTTCACGCCATCGTCGACCTGCTCACCCGGACCGCCTCAGGTCTCATCGCGTGCCGCTCCAGCGCCCACGCCATGGCCCAAGCCCTCCAGGTGGAAGCCCCCAACCATCTCGCCGACACCCGCCAACTGCGCCTCGCCGCACGTCACGCCGTCGCCGCTCCCGCCTTCGATCGAGCCACCTTCCCGGCCGAGGTCTGGGACACCCGCCGTCCTGACCTTCGTGACCTGCTTGCGGCGGGACACCGCTTCCAAGAGGCCGTTGCCGCCGTCGGCTCCCAAGTCACCGAGTCCGCCTGGGAAAAGGACTTCGACTCCGCCCGATCCGCCATCGCCGCCCACGGCCGTTCGTTGTTCCGCTTTCTTCAAGGGGACTACCGGAAGGCCATCGCCGACCTGCGCGGCGTCTCCCGATCGGAACTTGCCGATTCCTTCGAGGCTCGACTCGCCCTCGCCGACCATCTGGTCAACGGCCAGCGCGCCCTCCGCACGCTCCGTGACGGCGATGCCCTGGGCGGCCTTGCCTTCGGCAGCGCCTGGCGACGGGAGAAGTCCGACTGGGCACCACTGCAGGCCACCCTCGACTGGGTCGAAGCCCAGCAAGCCGACGGTCTCGGGGTCGCTTTCCGCCGAACGGTGGCCGCGCTGCCCCACCCCGCGTCTCTCGAACCCCAGGCCACTGCGCTCTGCCGCGATTTCGAGGCCTTCGCCCCCACACTCCATGCCTACGTCACCGATCTGAACCTCGACCTGGCCGAGGCGTATGCGACCGACGACACGGAAAGCGTCCCCTTCGCCGAACTCCAAACCCGACTCGCCGCGTGCCTGAACGATCCGCGTTCCATCTTCGCCTGGTCTCATTATGTCGCCCGCAAACAGCAGGCGGAGCTGCTCCAGCTTGGACCGCTCGCCGATGGACTCCACCGCGGAACCATTCCCGCGACCGATGCCCGTGACGCCTTCCGCCGAGCCTGCTTCACCCGCGTGCTGCGCGAACACACCCGGCTGAATCCCGCCCTCACCCGCTTCGATGGCACCTCGCACAACCGGCTCGTCGAGGAGTTCCGTAAACTCGATCGCGAACGGCTGGCCGTCGCCCGCTTCCGCGTGCTCGCCACCCACCACGCCGGCCTGCCCTCCATGAACGCCGGCGTCGGCGCCGTCGGCATCGTCACCGCCGAACTCGAACGCAAACGCGGTCATCGCCCCGTCCGCCAACTCCTGCGCGACACCGGCTCGGTCATCCAGGCCATCAAACCGGTCTTCATGATGAGCCCGCTCTCCGTCGCCCAATTCCTCGCCCCCGGCGCCGTGGAGTTCGATCTGCTCGTCATCGACGAAGCCAGCCAGATCCAGCCCGTCGACGCCCTCGGCGCCATCGCCCGTTCACGACAGATCGTCGTGGTCGGAGACAGCCGCCAGCTGCCGCCCACCCGGTTCTTTGCCCGCGTCACCGGCGACGATGAACCGGAAACCCAGGCCGAATCCTCGGCCGCCGCCGGCATGCAGGACGTTGAAAGCATTCTCGGGCTCTGCTCCGCCCGCGGGCTCCCCGCCACCATGCTCCGTTGGCACTACCGCTCACGCCACCACTCCCTCATCGCCGTCTCGAATCGCGAGTTCTACGACGACCGGCTCTTCATCGTCCCCAGCCCCAAACCCACCGACGAAACCCTCGGGCTCCAGTTCCGCATCGTCAGCGATGGCGTCTTCGACAGCGGCGGGTCGGGTTCCAATCGCATCGAAGCCAAAGCCGTGTGTCGCGCCGTCATGGAACACGCCCGACGCCATCCCGATCTTTCCCTCGGCGTTGCCGCCTTCTCCGTCCGCCAACAACAGGCCATTCTCGACGAACTCGAACTACTTCGCCGCGAAAACCCCGACACCGAACCGTTCTTCAACGGACGTCCCGACGAACCCTTCTTCGTCAAGAACCTGGAGAACGTTCAGGGCGACGAACGGGACATCGTCTTCATCTCCATCGGCTATGGCCGCGATCCCGACGGCTTTCTCCGCATGAACTTCGGCCCGCTTGGCGCCGAGGGAGGTGAACGCCGACTCAACGTGCTCATCTCACGCGCCCGCCGGCGTTGCGTCGTTTTTTCGTCCATTCACGCCGACGACATCGACCTCGCCCGCGCCTCAGGCCGCGGCGTTCAAGCGCTCAAAGCCTTCCTTCAATTCGCCGAGTCCGGAAGCCTCCGAGCCACCCCGTCCGCAGAAGCCTCCAGTCCGTCACCGTTCGAGCAAACGCTTCAGGAAGCTCTCATGAGCCAGGGCCACCAGGTCCAGGCCCGGTTCGGGCTCGCCGGATTTTTCATCGACCTCGCCGTTGCCGATCCTCAGCAGCCCGGACGATTCCTGCTGGGGATCGAGTCCGACGGCTTTTCCTACCTCGCCTCCCGCAGCGCCCGTGACCGCGATCGACTCCGGCACGCCGTCCTTCAGGACCATGGCTGGTCCCTGCATCGGGTCTGGATCACCGACTGGTTCCAGAACCCCGACACCCAATTGAAGGCGGTGCTCGCCGCCATCGAACGCGCGAAAACCGCCGCCACCCCGCCTCCCTCGATTTCCCCAGCGTCCCCCGCCGAGGACATCCTCCGCGAGGATCCGGAGGAATCCCCGGCGACGCCCACCGCCGCCATCGCCGAGCCTTACAAGGTTGCGACCTTCGCCCCACCCGCGAAGTCCGAACCCCTCACCCTGCCTCCTCAGGAAATGACCGACGTCCTGTTCCAGATCGTCGAAATCGAGGGGCCGATTCATGAGGACGAACTGGTCGTGCGCGTCCGCGATCTCTGGGAACTCCCACGCGCCGGCGCCCGGCTCCAGGACGCTGTGGCCCGAGGCGTGCGATCGCTGCTCGTCGCCCGCCGCTGCATCCGCGAAGACGGATGCCTCGATGTTCCGCTCCGCCCCGTTCGTGTGCGATCCCGCGACGGAGTTACGTCCGCAAACCTGCGCAAACCCGACCTCCTGCCGCCTGCGGAGATCCGGGCTGCAATTCTTCAACTCATCGAAGCCGCCCACGGTGTCGGACGGCGCGAACTGCCCACCGCGGTCGCGCGGTTGTTGGGATTCAAGAGCACTCCTCCCGCCCTGCGCGCACTTGTCGAGTCCCAGGTCGTCCGTCTGGAGTCCGAAAAGCAGGTCCAGGTTCAAGGCAACCTGCTGGTGCAGGGCAGCTGAGCCGGTCGTCCGTAGCGGCGGGCGTCTCGCCTGCCGTAGAGGGGGGCGTCCCGCCCCCCGGAATCCCCGGTTCAAGCACCGTGAGCAGGTCGATTTCGAACAGGTGGCTACCCTTGGACTCGCTTCCGTCGGCGCGCTTCCCACGGGCCAACGGCCCGCTCCATACCAGCCTGGGCCGAAGGCCCAGGAGACCCGATCCAAACTCGGGTCAGGGCTGTAAGCCCGCCCCATCCGGTGACGATCCGCGCCCAACACCTCCGCAGCCCACCCAGAACGGATGGTACGGGCCTTCAGCCCTTGCATTCTCGGGAAATCGTTCACCTGGGGCGTTGCCCCAGGCTGGTATGTTGCGGGCCGTTGGCCCTGCCCATGAACGGGTCGTCGGTAGCGGCGGGCGTCTCGCCTGCCGTAGAGGGGGGCGTCCCGCCCCCCGGAATCCCCGGTTCAAGCTCCGTGAGCAGGTCGATTTTGAACAGGCGGCTCTCCATGAACCTACCCATGCAACCCATCGCGAGGGTTGAAACAGGCTCCCTCACCCCGGCCCTCTCCCGGGGGGAGAGGGTATCGCGTCCTGTCCTCGGCGACATGCCTGAACCCCGTTCTTCCGAGCCGTCTCAACTCGTTCCAGCGAACGCCTGCCTCAACCCTGCAAACCTCGCGGAGCATTTTCTCCTTCTCCCTCCGGGAGAAGGCCGGGATGAGGGCCGCCCGCTCCACTCCGCGCGTCAGGGTTCCTGCTCCAAACACTCGCTCACCCCACCAGCATCCTTAGCAATTCCGCCTCATCCACCACCGCCACGCCCAGCGACCGCGCCTTGTCCAGTTTTGAACCCGCGCTCTCCCCCGCCACCACGTAATCGGTGTTGCGACTCACCGACCCCGTGACATCGCCTCCGGCCTCGCGAATGCGCCGCGACGCCTCGTCCCGGGACAGCGTCGGCAACGTCCCGGTCAGCACAAACGTTTTCCCGGCTAACCCACCCGGCGCCGCCACCGCCCCTTTCACTACCCGCTCGCTCCGCGGTTCAATGCCCAGCCCCTTCAACCGCTCGCGCAAGGCCAGCCCGGTCGGTGATTCAAAAAATGCCGCCAAACGACCCGCCGCCACCGGCCCCAGCACCGTCAACACTTCCCACGGTTGGGCCTTCGAGGCCCCACCTTTCGGCGACGAGGCAAACCCCGCCGTCACCAACCGCTGCGCCAGACCCGTCGCCTGTTCCTTCACCGTTTCCCACTCCGCCCGGAGCATTTCGCGTTCCGACTCGGGCTTCTCCCGATTCACTTCGGCGTTGGGACTGCACTCGCGGATGCGGTCCCGCAACCTCCCCAGCAGGGCGATGTCGCGCACCTCCGTCGACGTCGCGACGGCTTCCAGGTTCTCGAACCAACCCGCCAGATCGTACGCCGTCTGTTCGCCGATGTCCGGAATGCCCAGTGCGTGAATCCAACGATGCAGCGGCAAGGTCCGCGCGCGTTCCAGAGCTTCCTTCACCTTCGCGGCGTGCTTGGGTCCAAAGACCCGGGGTTCCTCGGCGGTTCCCAGGTTCAAGGCCGCCAGCTCTTCGACGGAGATCCCAAACAGGTCCAGCGGCTCGTTCACCAGACCGGACTCCACCAGCTTCTCCGCCACCACGCCCCCCAGGGATTCAATGTCCAAGGCCTTCCGTTGCGCGAAGTACTCCACCCGCCGCGTCCGCTGCGCCGGACACCCCGCCACATTCTGACAACGCCAGGCGACTTCGGCCTTCTTGCCGCCTGAAATGGGTTCCTTGGCGATCGGACCACCGCAGGCCGGACAGCGGTTGCCCACCTGACCCAGGAAGTCGAAGGGCACCGCCCCGGGCGGACGTTTGGAGACCACCACCTCCGCGACCTCCGGAATCACCATGCCCGCCTTGCGCACCACCACGGTGTCACCGACATGGATGCCCTTCCTCCGGATCTCATCCTCGTTGTGCAACGTGGCGCGAGAAACGGTCGAACCCTGCACGAACACCGGATCCAGTTCGGCCACCGGCGTCAGCACTCCGGTCCGCCCCACCTGCACGGTGATCGCCCGCAGCACCGTCTCCGCAGGCATAATCCATGGCACCGGTTTGTGAACGATAGCGTATCCCGGCGCCCGACGTTTGGCCGGAATCCGCGCCGCCTCCGCGAAGTCGTCCACTTTCACCACGACGCCATCGATCTCGTACGGGAGGCGGCGTCGAAGATCCCGGCCTTCGTCATAACCGTTCACCACGTCGTCGCGGTAATGCCGCATCACGTCTTCGATGCCGTCGCACACCCAGAATTCCGTCTGCACCGGAAGCCCGAAGCGTCGCAACTGCTCCAGCATCCGGGCATGGCTTTCGAACTGAATCCCGTCCAACGCCCCCACCGCGTAGAACACCGCCTTCACCGGCCGCTGCGCCACCACCTTCGGATCGAGTTGTTTCAGGGTCCCTGCCGTGGCGTTCCGCGCGTTGGGCAACGGTTCCTCCCCCGACGCCACCAAGCGTGCGTTCAGTTGTTCGAAATCCGCCGTGGCCATGTACGCCTCCCCGCGCACTTCCAGCAATGCCGGCGGATCCTTCAGGTCGAGTTCCAACGGGATCGAACGCACGGTACGCAGGTTGGTGGTGATGTCGTCGCCCTGCCGCCCATCCCCGCGCGTCGCCCCCAGCACCAGCTTGCCGTGGCGGTACACCACCGAGATCGACACCCCGTCCACTTTCGGCTCCATCAAATAGCGCACCCGATCCGAGCCCACCTGCCCGCGGATGGTCTCATCGAACGCCCGGAACGCCTCCAGGGTCCGCTCATCCTGCGCCCGACTTCTCCGGTCCCGATCCGGTTCTTCCTCCGAAGTCGGATGGTCCACGGCCTCGATCTTCTCCAGCGACAGCATGGGCAACGCGTGGGTCACCCGCACAAACCCATCCGACGGCGCCCCACCCACCCGTTGCGACGGAGACTCCGCCGTCACCAGTTCCGGATGCTCCCGTTCCAGATCCAGCAAGGCCTGATACAGCTGGTCATACTCGCGATCCGACACCTCCGGCCGGGCCTCCACGTAGTAGAGCCGGTCATGGCGGCGGATGGAGTCTGCCAACTGGCGATGCCTGGCCTGGGCTTCGTCACGCGTCATGACGCCATGTTGCCGGGAGGCTTAGCCGGTGTCAGGCATCCATCCCCGTAGCGGCGGGCGTCCCGCCCTCCGGAATCCGCGGTTCATGGTTGGTCAACCTGTTCATGAACCGTTCGCTGTTGCGTTCCCCAGCCCCGGACGGGGCGGGAGAACCCTAGCCCACGGCGTAAGCCGTGGGGACAAGGCCCGTGAGAAACCCAAAGCCCCGGAGGGGCGATCAGAAATGCTCGCGCGGGCTAACGGTCGTCCATCTCCAAGAGGCCCATCCTAACGCGGCCGATTCTGATCGCCCCTCCGGGGCTCGAAATCCCATGCAACGCCTCACCCATGGCTCACGCCATGGGCTACCGTTCTTTCGGCCCTCCGGGCCTCGGTTCATCCCAGAAACCGTCTTCCCCACGCATCTCCCCGACTACGCACTCCCGCCCTCGATCTTCGCCCACCAATGGTGGTACAGCCGCTCCAACGCCTCGCGCGGATCTTCCACCATCAACGCCTCCCGGATCTTGGTCGCATACAGCGAAAACGAGAGCGGTGGCACCCGGTTCACCCGCCGGAACCGGATCGGCATCCCGCTCGATCGCTCTGCAAACGCCAACGCCCCCGGCAGGTCCAGATAGGTGTGCATTGCGTCCCGACGCGCCTCCCGCATCAGCACATGATCCGGCTCGTGCTCCGCCAGCACGTTGAAAATCACTTCCACCGAGAACTGAAGTTTCCGCACCGGCTTCCGATCCCCAAAATAGTTGCGGTACACCATCAGCCCCGTCTGCGCCGCGTTGCGAAAGTGGTGCTTCAGCAACGCCGACCGCGCCAGGCTCCGGTCCAGGTCAGCCCCAAACTCCGCCGGCGCCAGCAACGCCCGCATCGCCGCTTCCGGCAGGGCCTGGTCCGCCGCCACCGTCATCACAAACCCATAGTCGTCCGGCGTGACCACCACGTTCCCGCCACCCATCGTCCCCAGCCGCGCCGCCATCACCCGGGAAAGCGCATCGTTCGCAGCCCGCCCAATCAGCGCGTGCACAAAATAATGCCGTGCCGGCTCCGAGGCCCGCGCCGTCTCCACCCATCCCTTCCGCCGCCGCGTCTTCGTTTCAGCCCCTCCCGCCTCAGTCGTCTCGCCCACCACGTGAGCAAGCACCGACGCGTCTTCGCCGCTCGTCACCATCTCCTCCACCAGCACGGCGTCGGCGGTCGGGATCTCCGACAACTCGTGCTGGGCCCGGTACATCCGATGAATCAGCCCCGCGTTCGCCACCCCACAGTCCAAACGCGTCGCAATCCACCCGGCATGGTCCGGGTCCCGCGCGTCCCCGGCTTCCAATCGCCGACGCAGCTCCGCCCGAAACGTCGCGATTTCCGTGGCCACCCGGTTCGACAACGGCATTTTGTTCGCATTCCAGCGCGGGACCGTCGGTGACGCGTGATCCGCCCGTTCCACGAAGGCTTCCATGGCGCTCACCCGGGTCAACCGGACCGGACGCCCGCCCAGCATGAAGACATCCCCCGGCCGCAGCATGCGCATGAAGCTCTCCTCCACCGCACCCAGGCTGCGCATGCGCCAACGCACGTTCACCATGCCTTCGCTCGGGATGGTCCCCGCGTTCTGCAGGTAGTCGCGTCGGATTCTTCCCACCGGCGTCTCGAAGCCTTCGTCGTCCAGCTGAATCCGCCCGAACACCTCCCGGTACTGGGCCCTCAGCGAACGCCCTCCTCCCGCCAGATAGTCGAGAACGTCCGACAACTCCGACTCCGGGAGATCGCGATACACGTGGGATTGCCGGACCATCGCCAACGCCTCAACCGGGGTCCAGGAACGGGTGCACCCCATCCCCACCAAGTGCTGCGCCAGCACGTCCAAGGGCGCCTGGGGTATCCGCACCGCGTCCAGTCCCCGCTGCCGTGCCAAAAGAACCGTGGCGCAGCACTCGACCAGATCGTTGAGATTGGTGGCCATCAGGATACCACGGCTCACCGCGTGCACGCTGTGGCCGGCCCGCCCCGTCCGTTGCACCGCACGGCTCACCCCCTTCGGCGTGGCAATCATCACCACCAGATCGATCGACCCGATGTCGATCCCCAGTTCCAGACTCGTGCTGCACACCACCGCCCGCAGTTCACCGCGCTTCAGCCGATCCTCCACCTCCAGCCGTGAGTCCCGATCCAACGACCCGTGATGGCATTCGATCTGGTCCGCCAGTTCCGGCATCGCCGACTTCAACCAAAAGGTCGTCGCTTCGGCTCCCGAACGCGTGTTGGTGAACACCAAGGTCGTCCGGTGACCCCGCACCAATTCCCCCAGTTCACCCACCAGCCGAATGCCGGTGAAGCCTGCGACCGGATAAGGATCGGCACCCAACGGCGAGTGAACCGACATCTCGATGCGCTTCGAGGCGCCCACGTCGACCACGTCGCAGTCCCGACCCACTCCCACCAGGAATCGCGCCACTTCATCGACCGGCGCCACCGTCGCCGACAACCCGATCCGCTGGTAGTGGCCATGGCCGGAACGCTTGGGCCGGCCCGCCACCCATTCGGCCAATCGTTCCAGACTCAGACTGAGATGCGCGCCCCGTTTGTTCTCGGCCAGCGCGTGGACTTCATCGATGACCACCCAGCGGACGGTGCGCAGCGGTTCGAGCCACTTGGTCTGACTCAAGAGGATCAGGAGGCTTTCGGGCGTCGTCAGCAGCACGTGCGGCGGTTGGATCGCCTGCCGACGTCGCTCGGCGGGTGACGTGTCGCCTGAGCGCAAGGCCACCCGGATGGGCGAGGCTTCGCCATAGGCGCCGCGCAAGGGTTCCTGAAGGTTCTTCTCGAGGTCGTACCCAAGAGCCCTCAAGGGCGAGACGTAAATGGCGTAGATCGTGTCGTCGAGCGTGCCCGCGGAGTGCAGGAGGGCGAGCTCGTGCAGGATCGCGAGGAACGCGGCCAGGGTCTTGCCGGTGCCGGTGGGAGAGACCACCAGCACATGGCGGCCCGCCAGGATCTTCGGCCAGGCTTCGGCCTGGGCTTGGGTGGGTTCGCCGAAGGTTCGACGGAACCAGTCGGTGATCGGCGATGGCGGGAGGGGGAAGGGCACAAAAAAACGCCCCGGCTTTCGCCGGGGCGCTGGTAAAGTCCTTTAAACAACCCAATCAGTTCGCGGCGCCTTTGCCGGGCTGCATGTAGTTGTTGTTGATGTCCTGCGAGTTCTGAACGGTCTCGCGAAGACGAGCGGCGGTGAGCTGCTGCACGGAACCATCGGAGAGCGCCGCGTTGCCGGCGTTCTGGTGCATGCCCTTCTCATCCCAGCGGAGGGTCTTCAGCGTGGTGTTGTTCGTGCCAAGGTTGCCGCGTTGGGCCTTGTTGTTGAACTCGAAGTTGATGCCGCTGCCGACCACCGAGCGGTCGACCGCGAGCAACATGCCCGGACGGGTTTCGTCGGCTTCAGGAGCCAGGCCGTAGCTGATGGCAGCGTTCTTGGCCGTGGTCTTCATCGCCATGTCGTTCCAGTTGGTCGCTTCATAGCGGCCGCTGTCCGAGGCGCAGAGAATGACCTTCGGAGTGGTGAGCTCGTTCGACATCACCCAGAAATGACGCCAGGTGTCGACCGCGCCAGCCGTTGCATTCGCACCCAACCATTCCGACGAACCACCTTCGTTGGTGGAAACGTTCATCGGGTAACGGTCGCCGTTGTCCGTCGAGAACACGCGGAAGGCGATGCCGAGCTGCTTCAGGCCGTTCACGCACTTGATGCGGACTGCCTTCGCCTTGGCCTTGGCCAACGCGGGGAGCAGCATGCTCGCCAGAATCGCGATAATGGCGATGACGACGAGCAGCTCAATCAGGGTGAATGCGCGTTTAGCGCGTTGAGAGAATGATTTCATGTGTGCTGTGTGGGTTAGCGGTGCGCGTTTGTAGGAGACACCCTTCCAGGTGTCAACGGATTTTACCGGAACTCATAGCAGCAAAAGTAATGCCATTTCGGAATCATTGGTGTTCCGCATCCACCCCCTCCGAAAGGCGCGAATCTCACGCACTTCTGCGTCATTTTCACGCCGCACCCCGCGCGTCCGCCACCAACTCCGCCAGCGTCTTCGAACCCACCTTTTCCGCCGCTTCCGCCAACCGCGTCATCTCTCCTTCCGCCCGGTCCCGACCTTCATCTTTCCGGGTCGGTAATCGCTGGCCCACCCCACGCCTCATGGCGCTCAGCACGTCCGAAACCCGGATGCTTTCCAGCGGACGCGCCGGCATCAGACCCGTGTCCCCCGCCGAGGCCTCCACCAGCAGACGGGTCTTCAACAGCGTCCGCACGATCTGGTTCAACAGTTCTCCCGGAACTTCCAAACGATCCGCCAATTGGGCCACCGAGGGAGAGTCATCACCCCTTCGAAAAGCACGCCCGGCTTCGATCATCACCCGGAGCGCCACAAATTCGCGCCCTTCCTGGTGCACCCGCTCCGTCACTCGCAATGCCAGCAAGGTGCGCCGATTCTGATACACGTACGCCACCTGGGATCCGAAGAGCAGCAGCAGCCAGAAGAAATAGAGCCCCACCATGAACACCGGCAGGGGCGCCAACACACCGAAAATCTTGCTATCACGTGAGATACGAGAAACGAACAACACGCTCATGGTGTTGTTCAGGTGCCACAGGATGCCGGCCGTCAGCCCCCCGAGCATCGCCGCGCGCCACTTCACTTTCGTGTTGGGCACCAGGGCGTAAAACAGGCTGCAACCCGCCGCCAAAATCGGAATCGGAGCCAGACCAATCAGCACCTTGGTCACCGACGGCAGGGTTTCCAGAAGCTTCTGCATCGTGGTGGTCTGCAGTGCCGTGGAAAAGCTCACCGCCGCAAACACCACGATCGGCCCGAGGCTGATGGTCGCCCAGTAATTGACTACCCGGGAATACCAGGAGCGACTGACCGAAACGCCCCAGATCTCGTTCAGGGTCTCTTCGATCCGCGCCAACATGAAAATGATCATCACCAGCAAGGCGATCATGCCGGTCGTGCCGATGGTCCCGCTGTTGACGTTCTCGATGGAGGACATCACGAACGAGGTGACCTGTTCCCGAATCTTGACCAGGTCCGGCTGACTCTCGGCTTGCGGCACTAAACTGTTGATGCCGAGTCGGATATTCTTCTCGATCTCGGTCTTCTCCCCTTTCAGCACGCTCGACGCGATGCCTACCACCAGCGCCAGCAACGGAATCAGGGCCAGCAACGACGTGTACGCCAAGGCCGAGGCCCGCACCGGACAACGATTTCGCGCGAAACCCTGCCCCACCCGCACCCAGAAGCGAAGAAACCCCACCAACCAGGGCGCCACCATGCCGGGAGGAAGGTCCTCGTCCAGCATCAGCGCCCGAACCGCAGCCTGCCATCGATCGAGCATCGCCCCTGCCTCTACCCGAACCCGCCCCTGAAAACCAGTCATCGAACTTGAAACTTGGAAGGGCCGCCGCCGCCGCCTACCGTGCGCCCCACATGGCAAAGACGTCCAACCCCGATCCCGCGGCCCACCGTGGCCGCCTCGATCTGGTGGGGGCCATTCTCGTCGCAGTCGCACTCGTCTGGCTCGTCGCCCTGTTCTCCTACGATCGCCTCGATCTCAAGGTGAACACCGCCCGACCCAACGATCCCGCTCACAACTGGATCGGCCCGGTCGGCGCCTGGTGGAGCGAACTGACTTTCTTCGTCTTCGGCGCCGCCGGCTTCGCCCTGCCGCTCGGACTGCTCGTCTTCGGCCTTGGTTGCCTCGCCGAGATCTTCAGCTTCGCCCGACGACGCTGGTTCTGGCTCGTTCTTCTGTGCCTGGTTTCGGCCGCCTTCTTTGCCCTGAACCCCGGCCTGGTCGGACGCTTCGCCAGCACCGAACTCCCCGGCGGTTGGGTCGGCAATTTCCTCAACCCGGCCCCCTACATCGGCTACGCCGGAGCCATGGCCAGCTGCGTGCTGCTCTACCTGCTCAGCCTGCTCGGCTTGTCTGATTTCCTGCTCTTTGAGTGGATCCGAATCGCCTGGGCCGAACGCCAGAAACGCGCCGAAGCCGCTCTCGATGAGGAACTTCGCCTCGACCGCAAAGCCCGAGCTCTTGAGAAGGAAGCACGTCGCCTCCAGGAACTGGTCGACCAGGAGCGCGACACCGCCCTTCCGCCACCCAATCTCAGTGCCGCCGCCAAAGCCGCCGCCGCGACCGTCAGCGCCACTCCTTCCGGCGCTCCCGCCACCGCCGCCGTCCCAGGCCCCGAACCCGTCGTTCGCGACTTGTCCGTCCCTCAGGCCAAACCCAACGCCGCCGCACGCAAAGGCGCCCCCAGCACCCCCGCCGCCGTCCAGGAAGGCGAGGTCATCAGCGCCCGCGAAATCGCCGCCGCTACCGGGGCCCCTCTGCCCGCCGACTCCAAAGGCGACGCTTCCTCGCTCCCTGCCACCTCCCCCAACCCGGCGCTGGACCCCGACGCCTCCAACCCGCCGCCTGGCGCTCCAGCCACCGATATCGACGACGAAGCCCCGAATCTCCCGGTGCCCGCCCGTGGTCGCATGGTGTCCCGACGTCGCCTGGTCGTCGCCCAGGGCCCGACCATTGGCAATTACAAGCTCCCGCCCATCGACCTGCTCCAGCAGCCCGACCTCACCGTCCAGCCGACGGAGTCCAAGGAAGAGCTGATCGCCAACGCCCGGCTGATGCAGCAGACGCTCGCCCAGTTCGGCATCGAAGTGACCTGCGGCGACATCACCAAGGGCCCCACCATCACCCGTTACGAGCTGAACCCGGCGCCCGGCGTGAAGCTGGAACGTATCTCCGCTCTCACCAACAACATCGCCGCCGCCCTCAAAGCCGAGCGCATCAACATCCTTGCCCCCGTCCCCGGCAAGAGTTCCGTCGGCGTCGAAGTCCCCAACGCCATCAAGACCAAGGTCATCATGCGGGACTTGCTGGAGTCCGATGATTGGAACAAGTCCCGGGCCCGCATCCCGCTGGCCCTGGGCAAGGACGTCTACGGACATCCGATGATCGCCGACCTCGCCGAGGCGCCTCACTTGCTCATCGCCGGCAGCACCGGTTCCGGCAAGTCGGTCTGCATCAACTCCATCATCGCGTCGCTGCTCTACCGCTTCGCCCCGGACCAACTGCGCTTCGTGATGATCGACCCCAAGGTGGTCGAACTTCAGCAGTACAACGTGCTGCCCCACTTGGTCGTTCCGGTCGTCACCGACCCCAAGAAGGTCGTGCTCGCCCTCCGCTGGGTCGTCACCGAGATGGAGAAGCGTTACCAGATCTTCGCCAAGGTCGGGGTGCGCAACATCAAGGCGTTCAACGACCGCCCCAAAACGCCACCGCCGCCCAAGCAAACCGAGCTTCCCCTGTCCGGTCCTCCCAAGGACAAGGTCGAGGGCGCCCAGGAAGGGTTCGCCGTTCAACTCGACGAGGAGATGGTCACCCTCGACAACAGCGACATCGTCATTCCCGAGAAGCTCTCCTACATCGTCGTGATCATCGACGAGCTCGCGGACCTCATGCTGGTCGCGCCTGCGGACGTCGAAATGTCCATCGCGCGCATCACCCAGATGGCCCGTGCCGCCGGCATCCATTGCATCGTCGCGACCCAGCGCCCGTCCGTCGACGTCATCACCGGCGTCATCAAGGCCAACATTCCCGCCCGCATCGCCTTCCAGGTCGCCTCCAAGGTCGATTCCCGAACCATTCTCGACCAGATGGGTGCCGACAAACTGCTCGGCAAGGGTGACATGCTCTACCTCCCGCCGGGTTCAGGCCGCCTGATTCGCGCCCAGGGCGCCCTGGTCACCGACCAGGAAATCCAGTCGGTCGTCGACTTCATCGCCAAGCAGGGCAAACCCAGCTACGAGCTGGAAATCACCCAGCAATTGCAGCGGCCCGTGCGCGACTCCGACGACGAAGACAGCGAAGAGGACGAGGAACTGGTGGAGAACTGCATCGAGGTCATTCGCAGCGAAGGCAAGGCGAGCACCTCCCTGCTCCAGCGCCGGCTGAAGATCGGTTACGGCCGCGCGGCCCGCATGATGGATATCCTGGAAGACCGCGGCATCATCGGCCCCGCGCGCGGCGCCGAACCCCGCGAGATCATGATCGACCTCGACGGCCAGGGTCACGACGGCGGCCGGCAGCAGTTGGTGTGAGGGTGCGGTCATCGGGTTCTCGCCGCCCCTCCGGGGCTCCTGGAACATGGGCAGGCATCCATCCCATGGCTTACGCCATGGGCTCCAGCTCTGACGCCCCTCCGGGGCTTCGGACGCACCATTGGGACGCTGACCGCAGGCACAGCAGAATCCGGCCGGCCTCCCAAAGGCCCGGAGGGCCGACAGAACGGAAGCCCATGGCGTGAGCCATGGGATGGGGGCGCCCGCGTGTTTGCGAGCCCCGGAGGGGCGACGAGATCCCTACCCAATCTCCCCCTTCAGCTCAGCCAATCATCACGGTTCTCCGCCACAAACGCGTCGTCGGTCAGATGCGGATAGGCCCGCAGCACCCGATTGATCTCCTCCGACTGCCCCGGACTCAATCCCTCCGCCGGATCCAAACACCAGATCCCCTCCAACAATCCCTGCCGCCGTAGCACCTCGTGAATGCCGGCAATGCAGCCCGCAAATCCGTTCGCCGCATCGAAGAACGCCGCATTCGCATCGGTCACTTCCACCCCGGTTCGCAATAAATCGGCTGAAACCCCGCCTCCGGAACGCACCGCCTCCTGACACTGCCGCAGCAACCCCACTGCCGCCCGGGTTCCCACCGCCCAATGGCCCAGCAACCCTCCCACGATGCGTCGCTCCACCCGTCGTCCACCCGACTCGAATCGGAACGGCGTGACCAGGTCCGCGACGATGTTGTCGTCGTTCCCCGTGTACAGCGCGATGTCGTCCCGGCCGGCCTCCACCACCGCCCGGACGACATCCAGCGTTTGGTACCGGTTGAACGGGGCGATCTTGATCGCCACCACCGATTCGATCTCGGCGAACCGCCGCCAGAAACCGTACGGCAACAACCGACCACCCGCCGCCGGTTGAAGGTAGAAACCCACCACCGGAATCTCCGAAGCCACCGCCCGGCAGTGCGCCAGCATCTCGTCCTCGGTCGCACCGCGAAGGGCTGACAAGCTCAACAAACCCGCGTCGTAACCCAACCCGCGCGCCAGTCGAGCCTCCGTCACCGCCTGCGCCGTGGGACCACAAACACCGGCAATCAGGATCATCCGCTCCCTCGCGGCAGATACCTCCGTCACCACCTGCCGAACCCGTCCCAACAACGGCTCGAGCAATCCAACGTCCGGTTGGCGGATGGCGAACTGCGTCGTGTGCACTCCCACCGCCAACCCGCCCGCGCCCGCGGCTTGGTAGTACCGAATCAACGCCGCCTGCCGCCGTTCGTCCCAGCGCCGCGCTGCGTTCAACGCCAGCGGACAGGCCGGGATGACCAGACCTTCCGCCAACCGCCGTCGTAACGATTCAGTACCGTCCATCGCGCGTCTCGAAATGCGTCGGTCGCCCCAGGTTCCGCCCGCCGCGACGCACCCAGTCGGCAATCCAGGGCATCATTCGATTCATGTCCACGGCCGGTGCGCCCAATTCGCCCACCAGGCGCCGCGAGTTACCCAACAATGCGGTGGCGGACTCCGTCCCGACGAATTGAGGCTCACGACCCAGCAATCGTCCAAAACCCAACGCCACCTCCCGCACCGAGTCGACGTCCGGCCGGCACAGATTCCAAGCCGTGGGTTCAGGCGCGGTCAGGCTCAACGCACGAAGGACCGCTTCGTTGGCGTCCCCCTGCCAGATGCAATGGAAGGCGCCGTTGGCCAGGTGAATGGGAACCCCGTCCCGGACCTTGGTGGCGATGTCCACCGGCACCCCGTAGCGCAGTTCCACCGCGTAAAACAATCGGAGCAACGCGATCTTCACCCCGTGCTGGCGGGCGCAGAATTCGAATACCCGCTCCCGGGCCACCGCCGCGTTCGCGTACTCGCCCAACGGAGTCAACGGATCGCTCTCCAACGAACCACCCCGCGCCACCTCGCTCATCGGGTACACATTGCCGGTGGATAGGGCGACGATCCGCGCCCCGGCATACCGCTCACACACCCGCGCCGGCACCAGCGTGTTCATCGCCCACGTAGCCGCCGGATTCTTGGAGGTGCCAAACTTCAGCCCGACCAGATAGGCGACGTTCGAAGTGTCCGGCAAAGCCCGCAACGCGCCGGCATCCGGCCCCAACAAGTCGCAAGCCACCGTGCGCACTCCTCGGTCCTCCAGCCACGCCCGCGCGTTGGCATCCGTGAACCGGCTGACCGCCACCACGTCCAAACGATGCCCGGCCGCTTCGGCCGCGCGCCGGGCCAGCACCGCCAGCGTCGGTCCCATCTTGCCGCCGGCCCCCAGCAGCACCAAAGGGCTCGCCCAGGATCGAATCGACTCGATCAACCGCGGCGACGGACGCGTCAGCACTTCTTCAAGAACCGCCTCGGTCTCGATCGCCAGCGGCCAGTCGACAGAAGCGTCGGCATTCATCCCAAGTCCACCCATCGTCCGCTGGCGGCCGACTCCAGGGCGGCATCCATCACCGCCTGCGCGCGGGCGCCCTCGCGGAAGGTCACCGCGCTCGGACGACGCTCGCGAATGGCATTCACGAATTCCACCGCCTGATCGTAGCGGAAGGACACCAACGGATCGCCCACCCCGGGATCGCGGGGCGAACCCGGCCAGACCCAGAATTCGCGCGGCACTTCGATCGGAGCCAACCCGGGCCCGCCCAGCTTGCCGGCGATGAGTTGGTTCCAGCGACCGGTGGTGAACTCGAAGCTGGCTTCGCTGCCATTGATCTCGACGTAGTCCAGGCTCCTCCAGCTTTCGTTGCGGCCGCTGGCGAGCTTCGAGCTTTCGAGCACGCCCGTCGCCCCGGACTGGAACTCGGCCAGGATCGCCACCCAATCGTCGGTGTCGTTCGGGGCCCCGTCGCGAATCGGCGTCAGGTTCTTCACGTTGGCAACCATGCGCCGCATGGGTCCGATCAGGTGATGCGCGAAATCGATCCGGTGACTCAGCATATCGCCCAGTTCGCCGGTGCCCGCCAATTCCTTGCGCTGACGCCACCCGAGGTTCCGTGTGCCCCAGTCCTGAAGTCGGCAGGAACGGTAATGGTAGGGCGTGCCCAAATCTCCGCGCCCCACCAGGTGATGCAGGTAACGCATGGCCGGCACGAAGCGGTACGTGAAAGCGGTCATGTTGCAGACCCCCGCCCGTTCCGCCGCCTCCGCCATACGCTCGGCGTCCGCCCGGTTCAGCGCCAATGGCTTCTCGCACAGCACATGCTTCCCGGCCCCGATCGCTGCCAAGGCAATTGGCGCATGGGTCACGTTCGGCGTGGCAATGATGATCGCCTGGATGTCGTCCCGGGTGACGATCTCCCGATAGTCCGTGGACGCCACCGTCGCGCCTGTTTCCTGGCGTGCGCGTTCCAAGGTGGCCGGGTGGGCATCGCATACCGCGCGCACCCGCACGTCGGGGCACAACGCCAAACCAGGCAGGTGATTCTGCAAGGTGATCCCACCACACCCGATGATCGCAAAGTTCAAGGTTCCCATAACGCTCGTTGTCTTGTCGGCAGCACCCGCGGGCTTTCCGTTCAGGCGATCTTATGCCAGAGCGTGATCTGGGGAGGTTCCGCCACCAAACCGTCCAGCTTCGACAACACCGCGGTCACGTGAGGGCTGGCCAGGTGACGGTCCAGATGGGCCTTGCTGGTCCAGTTCTCGTGGAACAAGAACCGCGTCGGGTCCTCAGTGGATTGGTGGAGGTCGTAGTTCAGACATCCCGACTCGGTGCGGGTCGGTGCCACCAGCGTGGCGAGCAGTTGTCGGAGTTCGTTCTCTTTTCCAGCGTGGGCCCGCATCAGGGCAACCACCGTGAGGGGAGTCGCAGCAGAACTCATGAAAGTAAGGTCGTTGACGGAGGTGAATGACGGTTAGCTCCACGAGTAAGAGGACCCCCAGGAACGCCGTCGAGATCGAAACCGGCGATTGTCCCAGTCGCGGGACGGACCCTTCGCACAATCGAAACCCTGCGTCGTCGCGCGACACGGAGTGACTGCATGAAAATCGCGAGATCCGTGGATTTTCAACCCACGACCGGCTGGCACCAGGCCTGCTTGGGAATTGCGGGTAGCCAAGTCCCCTGCAACCCGATGGTCGATCCCCGTGTGTTGCCCACCGTTCAACAGCGAACACCTCACCTGCCGTCGCATGCACTCCCACGCTGTCACTCGCCCCCCAAATTCACCCCGCCTCGGCTCTCCCTCGCCATGGCAGGGCCCCTTCCGGCAAACCCCGACCCAGACGACCCGTAGCCTACCGACCCGAATCTCCCGCCCACGGCCCAAGGGCTTGCCACCGTCCCGGATGAAACTCTCGGGTGCCCCATCCCGTGAGTTCGACACCTACGCCCATTGGGAATCGAACACTCTCCTCTTTCTCGGCGGTTGCGCGGGGTCCGTGGTGGCTGGCTGTCTCTTTCACCTCGAGCGCGTCGTCGCCCATTGGGATTCCCTCGAAACTTTTGTCCGAACCCTGGTGGCCTAGGCACTTCGGACCGATAGAAACGGGTGAGCGGCGGTCCTGGGAATCAACGCCCGGGACCGCCGTTCTTCTCGTAGCGGCGGGCGTCCCGCCTGCCGGAATCCCCGGTTCATGGTCCGTGAGCCAGTCATTTTGGATCAGGGGGCTCTCCATGAACCCGATTCTGCCGGCACCGCTTCCCACGGGCCATCGGCCCGTTCCATCCCAGCCTGGGCCAAAGGCCCAGGTGCCGCCCAGAAGTTCACCCAGGGCTGTAAGCCCGCCCCATCGGGGCGACTCGCGCCATGAATCCCAAGCGCTATCCCTGGGTGGTGCGGGCTTTCAGCCCTTGGATTCCTGGGGAATCGTTCACCTGGTGCGTTGCCCCAGGCTGGTATGTTGCGGGCCGTTGGCCCTGGTACCCGGCCGGGTCACGCCGCTTTCCTGGAGCCCATCACTCCAACCCCTCTCGAGGTGGTCGTTACCCACATCTTTTTTTCGCTAGAGACCCCACCTCCGTAGAGGCGGGCGTCTCGCCTGCCGTAGAGGGGGGCGTCCCGCCCCCCGGAATCCCCGGTTCAAGGCCCGTGGGCCGGTCGATTCCGAACAGGGCACTCTCCGCGAACCCTTTCACCGACCCGTCGCCCCATCCACCCCAGCCTCCGCCACCATGTCCGTCACCAATTCCTCGGGTTTCCAGGTGTTCCCCACGATGATCTTTTTCAGCCGGCCCTGCGGATCGATGAGCAGGGTGCGCAGGTTGTGGTCGGGAAGGGCGTTCGGGGTTTGCCGTCGAAAGACCAGGCCTACCTGCTCGGTGATCGCGTCGATGTCGATCAGGGCGCCCGTCAGAAACGTCCACCGCTTGGGATCGTACTGGTAGCGCTCGGCATGAGTGCGCAGCACCGGCGCCGTGTCGAAGGCCGGATCGATGGTCATCGTGAGCAGATGCCAGTTGGTCGGCCCACCGGTTCTTCCCGCCAACTGCTCCGCGACCGCGGTGAAGTTCTTCAGCATCCGCGGACAAAAATCCGGCAGCGGGCAACGGGTGAAAATGAAGGTCAAACCAACCACCTTCCCCCGGTAATCGCTCAGCTTCACCGGCGCTCCGAATTCGTTGGTGAACGGATAGTCCGGCATGATTTGGCCGATCTCCAACGGCTCCACGTCCCGGACGATGCGTGACTGCTCATAGGTGAACTCCGGCGCCGGTTCCGCCACGCCCACCCGCTTCACCGAATCGATCCAACTTTCGTCGTCGGTCACCAG
>CAUJJW010000405.1 GCA_963205105.1 Verrucomicrobiota bacterium
CGAAGAATTCCGCCAACTCCCGGAGTTTGCCCTCCGTGTAGGCGTCGGTCGCTTTGTCCGCCTCCGCCTCCGCCACGCACTCCCGGAGCATCGCGATGGTGGGATCGATCTCCCGTTTCTTTCGCTCGTCCAGCACCACCCGGAACATCTCCCACACATCCTTCATCGACTCGAAATGGTCCCGCTTGTCACCCATCACGTGGACGAGCTTCACCACGCCCCAGCCCTGCAATTCCCGCAGGCTGTTGCTCACGTTCGAACGGGCGACCTGCAGGGTCTCCGCAATCTCTTCCGCGTGCAGCGGTCGGGGCGCGGTGTAGAGCAAGGCATGGATCTGGGCCACCGTCCGGTTGATACCCCACCGAGTCCCCATCTCACCCCAGTGCAGGATGAACTTCTGTTGTACCGGACTCAGGGCATTCATGCTTCTCTCATTTCTGTCGCGACAGAAATAACTGATTTGATCGCCCGGCGGCAAGCCCAATTTTTCCCGCACGACAGGCCGCAACGGAGCGATTCAGATGACTAAGCCAGTTTCACCTTCAACCGACGACCCATGATCGGCGTGCGCTTCATCTTGGCGATGATCGCTTCCGCATGCGCCTTCGACACTTCCACGATCGAATACCGGTCGCGCATCTCCACTTTCAGGATCGAGGAACGCTCCAAACCCGTCTCGGTCATGATCGAAGACACAAGGTCTTCCGCATCAATGCCGACGTGTTCGCCCACGCTCATCCACAGCCGGGTCACGCCACTGGCGCTGTCCCCGCCCGCCGACGACTCCCCGGCGGTCGCCTCTCCTTCTGTCGCCACCGCCGACGCTGCCACGGGAGCAGACACCGGCACTTCCGGCTTCGCGGAAGGTTCCTTGCCCACGGCCGCTGCAGCCGCTGCAGCCGCCGCAGCGGCTGCCGCTTTGGCGGCCAATCGCGGCGGTGGGATCACCACCTTCGGCGTGCCGGTTCCCGGAGGACGCGTCGCCGGCCGGGCTTCCACCACGGGCCGTGCCTCCATCCCGGGACGAGTCGTCCCCACCCCGGGTGCGGTCTCCGGCCGGGCGGTGCGCATGCGCTCGGCCGGGGTCTTGCTGTTCGCCGACGACGCCTCCTGGGCGAGGTGCAGCAATGCCGACGCGATGTCGGTCGAAGTGAAACCCTCCTCCAGCAGACGTTCGACGAGATGGTCCTGCCGCTTGAAATCGCCGCTGCGCAGAATGGCGCGCAGTTTGTCGAGGAACACCGACACCTTCGCCTCCTCGACCTCTCCCGCGGAGGGCGGACGTCCCCGCTGAATGCGTACATTGGTGAACCGCTCGATGTTGCGAATCTGAAACACCTCGCGGCCGGCCGCGAAGGAAATGGCCATCCCGCTCCGCCCCGCCCGGCCGGTCCGGCCGATGCGATGGACGTAATCTTCGGCGTCGTAAGGCAGGTCGAAATTGAAGACCACCTGCACGTCATCGACATCGATCCCGCGCGCAGCCACGTCGGTGGCGACGAGGAACTCCAGGCCGGATTTGCGGAACCGGTTCATCACCCGATCGCGCATGGTCTGGTTCATGTCGCCATGCAGGCGGTCCGCGGAGTAGCCCTGGGCGTTCAGGTGTTCGACCAGATCGTCCACCGCGCGCTTGGTGTTGCAGAAGATGATGCCGAGCTTGAGGTCGTGGATGTCGATCAGCCGGGTCAGCAGCTCCACTTTGAAGCGGCGGTCCACTTCGTAGTAGACCTGCTCCACGGTGGGGACTGTCAGCGCCCGCTGTTCGATCCGCACGTTCTTGGGACTCTTCGCGTGCTTCTGGATCAGGTCCTGGATGGGACGCGGAACCGTGGCGGAGAAGAACACTGTCTGGCGCGTCGCGGGCGTCGCCTGGAGAATCGTCTCGATGTCGTCGCGGAACCCCATGTTCAGCATGACGTCAGCCTCGTCGAGGATGGCCAGCTTGACGGAGTCCAACCGCATCGTGCCGCGCCGCATGTGGTCCATCACCCGACCGGGTGTGCCAATCACGATTTGGGCGCCCTGGCGCAGCCCGTACAACTGCCGTTCGTAGGATTGCCCGCCGTAAATGGGGAGGGCGTGAACCCCGCGCTTGAAGAGCGCCAGCTTGTGCATTTCCTCGGCCACCTGGACCGCCAACTCACGCGTCGGACACAGCACCAGCACCTGAACGGCGCGAATCGCAGGGTCCACTTTCTCGATCGCCGGAATCGCAAAGGCGGCGGTCTTGCCGGAACCCGTCTGCGACTGCCCCACAATGTCACTGCCCTGAAGAAGAATGGGGATGGCTTCCGCCTGAATGGGCGAGGCTTGCTCGAAGCCCAACTTGTCGATGGCCTTGAGAATTTCCGGGGAGAGCCCCAGCTCGGAGAATAGTTTTGGTGTCATTCCAGAATGAACGAACCCCCACTATCTCCATGAACCCCCTTCGCTGCGAGAGACATTTCTAAGGATTCGCCAACACCTCCGACACACCCAGTCCCCCGTCCACCAACCCGCGGCCCTGCCCACCATTACCCCCATTGGGCTTCACCCCCATCAGGAACTGCGCCACCGCGACCTGGCCCTTCTCACGCGCCATGTCCAACGGGGTTCGTCCGCCCGGTCCGGTGCGTTGAATATCAGCACCCCCAGCCGTCAGCGCCTTCACGATGTCCAGTTGACCCTTCATCGCCGCGAAATGCAGCGGCGCCCATCCGTTCTTGTCCTTCACGTTCAAATCGGTCCGGGCCGCCACATGTTGCTGAACCGCCTTCAGATCACCCTTCTGCACCGCCTGATGCAGCGAGAGTTTCGGCTTCTCGGGTCCGCAACCCACCAGGCAGAGCGGCATGCCGAGTCCAAAGGTGCGTAGGAAGGTTCTGGTGTTCACAACCCATGCTTACCGCCATGTCCACCGTCTGACCAGCCATCGAATCCAAACCTCGACGCCCTTCACCCGCCGTGGCCATCTTCTCTAGACTGAGTTGCCATGCGCCTCCTGCCCTTAACCCTCATCGCCTTGGTCCTCGCCGCGCCGACGACCTGGACCCAAACCCTCGACATTCGGCCCGCGGTGGAGTTGGTCGTCCATTCACCCGCCCAAACCGCCTTTTCGCTCGAATCCTCACGCGATCTGCAAACGTGGCAACCCTTGCGGTCGGCCACCCTGGGGACCGGCCACCCCACCCAGATCCTCGTCGCAGCCAGCGACGTCGACAGCACCGCCGCCTTCTTTCGCATCGCCACCAACCGCGTGCGCGATCTGAACGCCCTGCTCGAACCCATCCGCGCCGCCAACAAGGTACCCGCCGTCGCCTGCGCCGTCGTGCTCTCGAACAGGGTCGTCGCTATCGGAGCGGTGGGCCTGCGCAAGTTTGGTGTGCCTTCCGCCCCGGTGACCCTGGAGGACAAGTGGCACCATGGGTCACTCACCAAGTCCATGACCGCCACTCTCGCTGCCATTCTGGTCCGCGAGGGCCGAATCCAATGGCAGTCCACGCTCGCCGATGTCTTTCCCGATTGGGCCCCCAAGATGAATGCCGGCTGGCGCGCCGCCACGCTGGAGCAGCTCACATCCAATCGCGGGGGCGCACCGGGCGATCTCAACTCTTCGGGAATCTGGACCTTGCTCTGGAATTTCGTCGGTACCCCTCGCGAGTCCCGACGGCTCCTGCTCGAACGACTCACCGTCCTCGCCCCCAGTTCCCCGCCCGGCACCCAGTACGAGTATTCCAACGCCGGCTTCGCCCTCGCCGGCCACATGCTCGAAACCGTCATGGACCAGCCGTGGGAGGATTTGATGACACACCGCCTGTTCGAGCCGCTCGGCATGGCTTCCGCCGGGTTCGGCGTCCCCGCCACCCCGCGCTACATCAACCAGCCCTGGGGCCACCAAGTCTCGAACGGCAACCCCCTCCCCATCGAACCCGGCCCCAACGCCGACAACCCGCCCGGCATCGGACCCGCCGGCACCGTCCATTGCAGCATCCTGGACCTCGCCAAGTACGCCGCCTTCCACGCCCACGGACACCTCAACGACCAGCCTCTCCTTCCGGCTTCCGCCCTGCTCAAGCTTCACACCGCCTACCCCGACAATTCCGATTACGCCCACGGCTGGAACGAAATCCAACGGGCCTGGGCGAACCCCGGCAAGGCCTACACACACAACGGATCCAACAACCAGTGGTTCTCCGTCATCTGGTTCGCCCCAGCCCGCCAGTTCGCCGCCGTCGCCATCTGCAATCTCGGCACCCCCACCGCCGCCAACCCCGCCAGACAGGCCACCGACCAGATCGTAGCGAAGATGATCCAGGAGTTCCTTCAGTGAGACCGCAGGCCGCCAGTCACCCCTCTCAGCCCCGGGAATCCCGGTCCCCTTCTCCCCGGGGTACAGAGCCCTCGCGTTCCTCCTCGATCACCGGTTCGCCATTCCCGGTGTCGGTTCCTGATTCTCCCAGACATCCGCGTCGGCCGCCGACCGGGCATAGGACCGGTCCTCGGTCTGCGCTCCAAACGTCACCGAGTCGAGGATCGCGTTCAGGTTCGCATCCGTGTCGGTGAGCAGCACGGTTTCCCCGTCCTTCGACAGCTTGAAGCTGGCGTGCAGACCTTCCGTCGCCTTGCCGTTCTCATCCGCCCACACGATCAGATACCCGCCCGCCGGAATCATCGTTCCCTCCGGGAATGCCCATTTGCGGGGATTGGTAGGTTCATCGGTCAGATAACGTCCCGTGAGGTCCACTTCGTCCTCCGACAGGTTGTGCAGTTCGATCCAGTCGTCGAACTCGCCCTGCGGGTCCGCCAACGTCTTGGTGTTCGCCGCCATCAACTCGTGGATCACCACCGGTGAATGCGTGGCCGTGGTGATCGCGACCCGGTACGACAGGGTCTCCTGCTCCGCGCGAGCCGGAAAAAAGGCCGCCGCCTTCGCCGTGTTGGAGGAACGCGCCTCCACGTAGTAGCGCACCTTGGTGCCCGCCGGATACTGGCTCGTGGAGGCGCCATACACCCCGTCGCCCGCCGCGCCATCGCCATGACTGCCGTCGTCCAGCATCGGCACCGCGGCGAAAACCCCATAGGACTTCGACCGGTGGTAGAGCCAGACCGAGTCCACCCCTTCACCCCCGGAGCCCCGCACCTCGGCCGTGATCGTCGCCGCCTCCGCCGCCGTCGGTGCGTTGATCGGCCCCGCCACCGACACGATCTGCGGCGCCAGGGGACGAAGTTCCGCGTGATTGGTGAGGAAGGTGTAACGCTGCTGGATGAACGTCTTCAGGGCGTTCAGATCGTTCGTGTACGCCGTCATCGTGTAGGTCTTCTTCGGATCCGCCTGGATGTGCGCCACCGACTGGTCCCGAAAACGCTCGATCAACGGATACAACGCCGCCGGCCGGAAGGATTCCTCCAGCACGGTTCGCATGTGGGCCAGATAGCGCTGACGCAGTTCCGGCACCGCCAGCAGCTTTGCAATCACCGGCCGGGTCGTGCCCGTCGCCCCCTGGACCGGGGACAATTGCACGTCCCCGGCGACAAACGACTCGTTCCCGTCGTGCTCCACCGGATGCATCCGCCCGCTCTCCGGCTCAAAGTACATCATGTAGTCCGCGCCCTTGTTGAAGTAGCTGTCGTCGTCGGCAAACACGTTCTCGACCGCGAGAAACCAAAGCCACCGGTCCACCGCCATCACCTTCTCCACCTCGTCCCGAAACGTCGCGGCCGGCGTGTTGTTCAGGACGTCGATGACGTGGACCAACCGCAGCCACGCGTTGGTCGAGTCATCGGACTTCTTGAGTTCATAGTTGCTGGCGTAGCTGGCCACAGTGGCCCCGAGGTACGTCAGCGCCGACGCACCACTCGCAAAGCCGCCGCCTCCACCGCCCGGTCCTCCTCCACCAGGAAATCCGCCTCCGGGACCGCCGCCGCCCGTGCCACCCCCGATGTTCGGCGCACGCCAACGATCCCCGTCGGAACTCGGGAACCATTCATCGATCAGATCGCCGTCCTGCTGTTGAACGAACGAGTACACCCCCCAATTGGCGCCGTTGATGAAGAGCCGGGCCAGGGTCGCCCGCGGACACACCGCGTACCGCCGCATGACCGTGAAGTAGACCGGTTCCCTGAGAATCGTCTCATCCCCGTAAGCGTTGTTCAGGTTCAACGTCTCATAGCCCATCAGATCCCCTTTCGGGTCCGTCTCATCGATGGTGAGGTTCACCGACTTCTTCGTGGGAACCGACCCCATGCCGCTGAACGAGGAGTTGCCCTTGTACCGCGCCCCAATGCCGGCAACCTGCGCCCCATTGTCCAGGGCCACTGTTCCCGGAGTGTTCACCCCCGTCGAGCGACTCGTCGTCAGCAAGCTCTGCCAGTTCGCCGCTTCGAAGGTCAGGCTCACCGTCCGCACCAGGGTGTCGTCGTACAAACCGTCGGTCTTCAGGGCCCTCACAAAACCAACCGACTCACCCACCAATCCCACCTGGCGAACCGGTGCATTCGTCCCGCCGCCCAAGAGCGGTTGACCGCTCCCCATCACCCGCCAGGTCTCCAGGTCATCGGATTGCTGGAGAATCCAGTCGTCATCCGCGTCGCCACGCACCCGCACCCCCAGGCCGGAGTCGGTCGAAACCCACTCCACCCGACCCTCCGCCGGGCGCGCCTCCATGGCACCGAGGCACAACACCAGCCCGATCCAGTTCCAGTTCTTCCAGTTCATAAGCCATTCCCGCGTTCGATGAATCACCTGCGCCCCACCCTCACGGCCTCACGGCCTCGCGGCCTTGACCGCCGCGTGACTCAGCAGAAACGCCCGGCGTTGTTCCGCGAAGGCTTTCAGACTGATCGTGCTTCGCTCACCACCCCGGCCCCCGGGACCCGGCCCCTCGCCAACCACCGATTTCTCCGCCCCCGCCACCGCGGCCGCCGGTCCTTCGACCGAATCACGAAACGCCTGGGTCGAGTTCAGTTTGCGGGTGTCCGCTTCCACGGCCTCGGCGATGACCGCCTGGTACTGCTTGGCAATCGGTCCCAGCTTCGCCCAGTCCAACCACTGCTCCGCGATCTCACCCACCAGCGCCAGATACCGGGTCCGGTAGGCCGGCACCGCCAGCAGCTTCGACAACAGCGGTTTGGTCTCATCCGACGCAGCCACCAGCGGGTCCAGCGTCACCCCGCCACGCCCTCCACCCATACCACCAGGTCCGCCGGGGCCGCCAGGTCCGCCACCCGGTCCCTGACCGAAGCGCGCCCCGCCAGGAGGTCCACCGGCGCCTGGCCCGACTGCCTCACCGGGTCGTCCTTGCCGCCCCAACCCACCGCGCATGCCGGGTCCTCGACCCCCACCAAAACCGGGTCCACCGGGAACGCTGAACGTCTCATTCGCATCGTGCGGGATCACGTGGAAGCGCTTCTTCGTGTCCTGGTACAGGCTGTAGTCGCTCGATCGCACCCAGTACCCGTCGTTGTTGATCAGCGCATTCTCCAGGGCGAGAAACTTCAAGGCCCCATCCACATCCAACAGAGGTTCCAACGCCGCCGACAACTGCTCGGCCGGCGTCTGGTTCAGCACCTTCGTCATCCGGATCAGATCCGTCCACGACCCCACCGATTCCTTGCTCTTGATCTCGTACAGTCGACGGTACGGCTCCACCTCATCGCCCAGGTAACCCAGACCGGCCCGTCCCATCGGACTGCCAGGCACTTTCCAACGGGCTCCCTGGGTCGTCCCAAACCATTCCTTCACGAAATCCTTGTTGAACTGCTGAACGCTCACATAGACGCCCCAGCACTCACCGTTGATCACCACCCGAACAAAGTTCGCCTTCGGTGCCGGGAGATAGGACCGGGCAATGTGGAAATACAGAACCGTCCGCAAAAACGACGGATCTTCATGCGAGTTCAACAGGTTGAAGGTCCGGTACCCGCCCAGATTCTGGTCCTTGTGCACGTCGTCCAGGGACAGGTTCAGCGACCGCTTCCGGCCCTCGCCGATCATCATGTAGGAGGACATCCCCCGGAAATGGACCCCCACGTCCTTCAGTACCTTGCCATCCACGGTCAACCGCGCCGGCACTTCCACGTCCGTGTTGTTGAAGTCGGACAATTCCCGCTCCCAATCGGCCGCTTCAAAATCGAGGAAAAACGTGCGCAGCACCTGGGTGTCGTACAGGCCCGCCTCTGGAAAGTTCGTCACCTCGGCCGGCGTCATTTTAGGCCCCGGCGTCGCCGCCACTTCTTCTCCGCCCGGCCGACCCGGACCGCCACGTCCACCGCGCCCACCCCCGGGACCGCCCGGACCGAACCCCCGACCGCCACCGCGATTGGCACGTTCCTTCACCAAATGCTCTCGGGCTGCCTGGCGTTCGGTGGTGTTCAGGTGCCCGTCGCCATCCTTGTCGAACGTCTTCAGCACCGGGGTCTCCTGCCCCATGCCACCCGGTCCGCCCGGGCCGCCCGGCCCCCAACCCGGCGGCCCGAAAGGCGGTGGACCGTCGAAACCCGGCGGCGGCCCCTCGAAACCGGGAGGGAAACCCTCGAATCCGGGAGGAGGACCCTCCGGCGCTTCCTGTCCGTTTCCGTTCGCCACCGACTGGACGGCATCCTGCGCCACCGCCAGCGCCAGCGCCAGCGAACCGCACAAACCTGCAACGAACAGGAAACGTTTCATGAGGTCACCTTAGCCTGCCGTCCATTAAGGCGAGGTTAAGAATCTGGAATGCCCCGCCGTTGACAGCCCGCCGGCCCCGCCCTTTCACTCCGCGCGTGAACCCAGCCTCCTCGGTGGACGCCGCCGGCCATCCCAAGCTCGAACGCCGGTTCGGTCTGCTCCAGGCCACCGCGCTGAACATGACCAACATGGTCGGCATGGGGCCGTTCATCACCATCCCCTTGCTCATGTCCGCCATGGGTGGACCCCAAGCGCTCCTGGGCTGGTTCGTCGCCCTGCTGATCACCGTGCCCGACGGCCTCATCTGGAGCGAACTCGGCGCCGCCATGCCCGGTTCGGGAGGCAGTTACGTCTACCTTCGCGAAGGGTACGGCCGCCACACCTGGGGGCGTCTCATGGCCTTCCTCTTCGTCTGGCAGTTCATCCTCAGCGGTCCCCTCGAAATCGCCAGCGGCTTCATCGGCATGGCCAAATACCTCGGGTACGTCTGGCCCGGCATGACCCGAACCCACGAACTTCTGGTCTGCGCCGGTGCCGGCCTTGTCGCCATCGCCCTCCTCTACCGCCGCATCCGATCCATCGGCTGGATCACCGTGTGTCTCTGGGTCGGAACCTTGATCACCGTTACCCTCGTCATCCTCAGCGGCGCCCTCCACTTCTCCGCCGCCCGCGCCTTCAGTTTCCCCGACGGCGCCTTTCACTTCTCCACCGGCTTCTTCCTGGGCCTCGGCGCCGCCGCGCGCGTCGGCATCTACGACTACCTGGGCTACTACGACGCCTGCTACATCGGCGACGAAATCAAGAACCCGGGTCGCACCATCCCGCGATCGATCCTGATCAGCCTGGTCGCCGTCGCCATCATCTACCTCCTCATCAATCTCTCGATCATCGGCGTCATTCATTGGTCCGAATTTGTTCCCGCCGAAAAACATCCGGAATCCAACTTCATCGTCTCCATTTTCATGGAGAAACTCTACGGCCCTCAGGTCGCTTCCGTCTTCACCGCCCTGATCTGCTGGACCGCCTTCGGCTCGGTCTTCGCCCTGCTGCTCGGTTACTCCCGCATCCCTTACGCCGCCGCTCAGGATGGCTGTTTCTTCCGCGCCTTTGGCGTGCTCCATCCGAAGAAGGGTTTTCCCCACCGTTCCCTGCTCGTCGTCGGCCTGCTCAGCATTGTCGCCTGTGTTCTCCCCCTCGACACCGTCATCAGTGCCCTCCTCACCACCCGCATCGTGGTTCAGTTCGCCGGCCAGATCGGCGCCCTCGTCCTCCTGCGCCGCCACCAACCCCAACTCGCCCGGCCCTATAAGATGTGGCTGTACCCCTTGCCCTGCTTCGTGGCGCTCGCCGGCTGGATCTTCCTCCTCGCCACCACCGACCAGGGAATCCTCCTGTACGGCGCCATCAGCCTGCTCGCCGGTGTCGTCGCATACTTCGTCTGGGCCGCCCGACAACGCGCCTGGCCCTTCGAACCCGTCCCCGCCCAGCAACCCCCCGGCTAAAATGACTCGCGCCTCCAGACTCCCCGCAGGCACGCTCCCCCAGCATTCGGCGGTCCAGCAGGACCTCAACCGTGGGGTTTCCGCTTCCGCCGGGATTCAGTGACATCGTGGAGGCCACCACCGCGTACATCGCCCGTGATCGGCATCAGGCCATGGCGGCAGGCATCGCCTTGCCGGAACGTGCCCAAGGCGCCGCCGTCTTCGCCGATATTTCCGGCTTCACCCCGCTGACCGAGGCACTCACCCAGGTCCTCGGTCCCCGCCGCGGCGTCGAAGAACTCACCGGCCACCTCAATCGCGTGTACGACGGCCTCGTCGGCCATGTCCATGAGTTCGGCGGCAGCATCATCAGCTTCGCCGGTGACGCCATCACCTGCTGGTTTGACGGCGACGACGGCCGTCGGGCCGCTTCGAGCGGCCTCGCCATGCAGGCCGAAATGAAGCGCCAACCCGAAGTGCGCCTCGGCTCCGCTCCGCCTGTCACTCTTTCCCTCAAGGTCGGCATCGCCACGGGCGAGGTCCGCCGCTTTTCCGTCGGCAATCCCCAGATCCAACGGCTCGACGTGCTCGCCGGCCGGACGCTTGCCGAAATGGCCCGAGCCGCCAATGCCGCGAAGAAAGGCGAAGTGGTTGCCACCGCCGCCGTCGCCGCCCAATTGGGGACCTCCGCCGAAATCGCCGGTTGGCGTCCAGACCCGGAAGCACCCGACCGTTGCGCGGCCCTCGCCCGCATGCTGGTCCCGGTGAGCCCCTCGCCCTGGCCTCCCCCACCCACCCTGCCCGAGAACCTCGTCCGTCCCTGGTTGCTCCCCGCCGTCCACCAGCGCCTGGGCACCGGCCAGGGCGAATTTCTCACCGAACTCCGACCCGCCGTCGCGCTCTTCATGAAGTTCGGTGGCATCGACTACGACACCGACGAATCCGCCGGCGCCAAACTCGACGCCTTTGTCCGCTGGATCCAGGGCGTCGTCGCTCCCTACGAGGGATTCCTTCACCACGTCTCCGACGGCGACAAAGGCAGTTACCTCTACTGCACGTTCGGGGCCCCCATCGCCCACGAGGACGACGCGGAACGCGCCATCTCCGCCGCACTCGAACTTCGGCGCCCGCCGGCGAATCTCGGCTTTGATCCACGGCCCCAGATCGGCATCAGCCACGGCACGCTTCGTACCGGGGCCTACGGCGGCGCGGCACGCCGTACCTACGGGGTGCTGGGCGACGAGGTCAACCTGGCCGCCCGCCTCATGGATCCGGCGGCCCCCGGACAGGCCATCGTCAGCGAGCGTACCCGCGAAGCCACCGGCGACCGCTTCTCCTGGGAGGCATTCCCGCCCCTCACCCTCAAAGGAAAAGCCAAACCCGTCCCCGTTTTCCGTCTCATCGAGCGCCGATCCAACGAAGGACTCCACCTCGTCGAAGCCGCTCAGGACCGGCCCATGGTGGGCCGAAAACCGGAGCTGGAACGACTCAGCGATCGACTGGCGCGCGCGCGCTCCGGACAGGGTCAGCTGGTCGAGATCACCGCCGAGGCCGGCATGGGCAAGACCCGCCTCGCCATCGAAGTGCTTCGTCTGGCCCGCAACCGGGGTTTCCACACCCTCGGCGGCGAGGCCCAATCCTTCGCCGCCAACACCAGCTATCTCCCCTGGTGGGGGGTCTGGCGCGGCTTCTTCCATCTCAGCGAAGACGGAACGCTTCCCGTCCAGGCCGCCGCCATCGCCGCCCAGTTGCTGAGCATGAGCCCGGTGCTCCTCCCCCGCCTCCCCCTGCTCGGGGCGGTCCTCAATCTCGCCCTGCCCGAAAACGACACCACTCGCTCCCTCGACGCCAAACTCCGCAAAGCCGCCCTCGAAAGTCTTCTCGTCGAATGTCTCCGCCATCGGGCTGAACAACACCCGCTCGTCATCATTCTCGAAGACGCCCATTGGCTCGATCCGTTGTCCCGCGATCTGCTGGAGGTCCTCGCACGGGGCATCGCCTTCCTGCCGGTCCTGATCCTGCTCGCCGCACGCCCGCCCGAATCCAACCGCGAAACCGCCCCTGCCTGGCACGCCCTCCCCCACTTCACCTCCATCGAACTCGGGGAACTTTCCCCCACCGAAGCCGAAGAGCTGATCCGCTACAAACTCACCGAACTCGGAGGCCAAGACGCCGTCCCCAATCCCGCCGTCGTCCATCAGCTGGCCGAACGCGCCCAGGGCAATCCCTTCTATCTCGAGGAAATCATCAACCTCCTCCGCGATGAGGGCCGCAATCCCAACGACCCACAGTCCTGGGAGGGCCTCGAACTTCCCACCAGCCTGCACAGCCTCATCCTCAGCCGCATGGATCGGCTGTCCGAACGCCAAAAACCCACCCTCAAGGTCGCCTCCGTCATCGGACGCGTCTTCGACCCCGGCACCATCAGCGCCATCTACCCCGGCCTCCGCGAACCCGACGTCCGCCAGGACCTCACCGAACTCGAACGCCTCGAACTCACCGCCCTCGAACGGCCCGAACCCGAACTCGCCTTCATCTTCAAACACGTCGTCACCCAGGAGGTCGCCTACGAAACCCTCCCGTTCGCCACCCGCGCCAGGCTTCACGGCGAACTCGGGCTCTTCACCGAACGCCGGCATCGCGACGATCTCGAGCAACACCTCGACCTGCTCGCCTTCCACTTCGACCGCAGCGAACTCGAAGACAAACGCCGCGAATACCTGATCAAGGCCGCCCACGCCGCCCAGGCCCGCTACGCCAACGCCGCCGCACTCTCCTACTTCCGCCGCGCCCTCCCCCTCCTCCCTCCCGCGGAACGCATCGGCCCCCACCTCAGCCTCGGCAAGGTGCTCGAAACCACCGGCGACTGGCCCGCCGCCGCCGAATCGTACCGCAGCGCCCTCGCCCTCGCCGAAACCCACGCCCTCCGCACCGACCAGGCCCGCAGCCTCACCGCTCTCGCCGATCTCCACCGCAAACAGGGCGAGTACCCCGAGTCCAGCCGGTTGCTCGATACCGCCCGCGCCATCTTCCGCGAAGTGGAGAACAGCGCCGGCATCGCCCAAACCCTGCACATCGCCGGCTCCGTCGCCGCCCAGCAGGGCGCCTATGACCAGGCCCGTGCCCTCTACCTCGAAAGTCTCGAAACCCGACGCCGCAACCACGACGACGCCGGCGTCGCCAGCCTGCTCAGCAATCTCGGCATCATCGCCTGGTTCCAGGGCAACCACCCCGAGGCCCGCCGTCTGTACGAGGAAAGCCTCGCCATCCGCCGTCGCCTCGGCGACCGCTGGGCCATCGGCAATTCCCTCAACAATCTCGGACTCGTCGTCCGCGACCTCGAGGATCCCCGCGGCGCCCGACGCCTCCTGGAGGAATGCCTCACCATCAATCGCGAAATCGGCGACCTCGGTTCCATCGCCAACTCCCTCGGCAGCCTCGCCGATATCGCCCTCAGTCTCAGCGACCACGCCGGCGCGCAGGATTTCCTGGCCGAAAACATCCGGATCAACCGCGATCTCGGCGATCGCAACGGCCTGGCTTTCTCGCTCGAACTATCCGCCCAGTTGGATGCCGCCCAGGGCCGACCCCAACGCGCCTTCCACCTCGCCGGCGCCGCCACTTCCCTGCGCGACACCATCGGCGCTCCGCTCTCACCGTCGGAACAGGAACGCCTCGACCGCACCTTGCTCGCCGCCTCCCAATCCGTGTCGGACGAGCAACGGCAGGCCTGGATCGCCGAAGGCCGGGCTATGTCCCTCGAGCACGCCATCCACACCGCGCTTCACGACGACGCTCCCCTTGCGTGAACGCCGACCGCGCCATTCTCCGCAGCCAATCCACCCACCCATGAACCTCTCGCTCGTAGCGGCGGGCGTCCCGCCTGCCGTAGAAGGGGGCGTCTCGCCCCCTGGAATCCACGGTTCATGGTCCCCATAGGTGTCCGATGCTAGACGTTGGAATCGCATTTCCAGGGCCATGCCCTGGGCTATCCCCTTCCGCCCCGACAGGGCGGGTGGGCTCACACGCTCCGTCCCCACTCCTTTCCTGACCGGATGTTCCCCGCCTTTCTCACCACCCTCCTGTTCTCGATCTCCGGCGTCACCGCCATGCGATCGACGAAGTTCCTGCCCAGCCTGGAAGCCAATTTCTGGCGGCTCACTCTCGCCACCCTGTTCCTCGGACTCTACGCCCACACCCTCGGCGCCGGCATCGGCGGCCCAGCCTTCCCCTGGTTCGTGGTCAGCGGCTTCATCGGCTTCGGCATCGGCGACATCGCCCTTTACCTCGCCTACCCCAAACTGGGCTCCCGCCTCGTCGTCCTGATCGTCCACTGCGTCGCCGCACCGCTCGCCGCCGCCACCGAATGGCTCTGGCTTGGCGTGCCCATGACCGGCCGCGAAGCCATGGCCAGCGCCCTCATCCTCGGAGGCGTCGCCACCGCCCTCTACCCCGACCGCAAAGCCGGTCCAGCCCTCAAGACCGGCTTCATGGCCGGTGTCGGCTTCGCCCTCATTGCCGCCGGCGGACAGGGCTGGGGCGCCGTGCTCAGTCGACGCGCCTTCGCCGTCGCCCGCGATGCCGGCCAGTCCATCGACGGCCTCTCCGCCGCCTACCAACGCATCCTCGCCGGCATCGCCCTCAGTGCCCTCACCTTCCTCTGGATCAAAACCCGCCGCCAACCGACCACAACCTCGGTGCCAACGCCCACGCCGACGTCAGGACCTTCGAACCTGCGAAAAGCCGCCCCGTGGGTCCTCATCAATTCCATCGCCGGCCCTGCCCTCGGCGTCGGTTGCTTTCAGTGGGCCCTCGCCACCCGAGGCACCGGCGTCGTCCTCCCCATCGTCGCCCTCACCCCGCTGGTCATCATCCCCTTCTCCATGTGGTTCGAGAAGGAGCGCCCCACCCGCCGATCCCTGCTCGGCGGTCTCATCGCCGTCTCCGGCGCGGTCCTTCACGCCGCCAGCCATTGAGTCGCATCAGCCGCGACACTGGTTCCACACAGCATCCAGGCCACGGCGACGGACCCAAGCTTCCAATTCCGGGTGGTCGATCAGTTCTCCGGAGATCGCGAGCATCGAACGGATGTCCCGCACATGCTTCTCCGACCCGCCTTCGCGGAAGTACTCCAGTTTCCGAAGAATCACGTACTCGGGCGGAGCCACAACGACCTCTTCACCCTGGAATTGGATTCGATGCGTTCGGCCAAAAGCCCAGGCATGAAGCTCGTCGCGACTCGCAGGGTAAAAGTCGGCTTTGAAGCCCGTGTCCGCATGGATGACGTTGAAGTGGCCCTTGCGCTCACGAGACAGCTCTTCGATCAGAATCTCGGTGGGCGGCACGTAATACTCAGGCGCTGGAAATGCGGCACGAAATGCTGGCAATTCATCGATCCGCAGGTGCGCCACAATATCGACGTCGATGGTCAGCCGAGGCTCGCCATAAAGGATCGAGGCGACGCTTCCACTGACAAAATAACGGCTTCCCAGCCGGTTCAGCGGCCGCACAAATAGCAGGGCGAGACTAGGATCGGGCATTTAAGAAAAGCCGGCTGACTTCACGCCGCACTTCGTCTTCGCGCCAGGCGGGATTCCTGGATCTCAGCCAGGCGGCCTTCAGGTTCCAGGCAGTCCAGTAAAGACCTTCCGCCAGGGCAAGTCTCCTCGCCGGCGTCATCCGGCGAAACACCTCGATCTGTTCGGGGCTGAGCTGCTCGTCCGGCAACATGACGCCACCCTCGCCCCCGACCCTCACCCAATCAAGCCCCGCGCCTTGGCCAGCGCTTCATCGATTTTCGACGCATCCTTGCCACCGCCCCGCGCAAAGTCCGGCTTCCCGCCACCCTTGCCGCCCACGATCGGCGCAATCGCCTGAATGATCTTTCCCGCCTGAATCTTGGCGGTGAACTCCGGCGAAACACTCGCCATCAGCGCCACGCCCCCACCGGAACTCCCCAACACCACCACACCCTTGAACTGGCTACGCAACGCCTCGACCACCGCCATCGCCGCGTCCGCATCCATCCCGCCCAGGTTCTCGATGATCGCAGGCACCCCTTGCAGCGTCACCGCCTGCCCGATCATCCCCTTCGCCCGACCCGCCGCTTCCCGTTGCGACGCCGCTTTCAGCGCCTTTTCCAGTTCCTTCTGGTGCGCCAACAGCGCTTCCACTTTCTTCTCCAGCTCGCCCAGCGGCGCATTCAACGCCCCGCCCAGCGACCGGATCAGTTCCCGGTCACCCCGCATCGCATCGAAGGCGTTCAGCCCCGCCACCGCCTCAATGCGCCGAACCCCCGCCGCGATCGCGTTCTCACCCACAATCCGGAACAAGCCGATCTCGCCCGTCGCCCGGGTGTGCGTGCCACCGCAGAGTTCCATGCTGTACCCGTCCAGGGCGCCCGACTTGCCCCCGATCTGCACCACCCGCACCACGTCGCCGTATTTGTCGCCGAAGAACTGCATCACGTCCTTCCGGCCCTTCACGTCCGCGTAAGCGGCGTTCGTCCAGCTCACCACCGCATTGTCGACGATCCGCTCGTTGACCAGCCGTTCGATGTCCGACACCTGCGACGCCGTCAGCGCCGCGCTGTTGAAGTCGAAGGTCAGTTTGTCGGGGCCAACGAATGAACCTTTCTGCGACGCCTCGTGGCTCACCACCTCGTGCAAGGCCCAGTGCAGCAAATGCGTCACCGTGTGATGGCGTTGAATCGCCGCACGCCGCGCCTTCTCCACGCCCAAAATCACCGGCGATCCCACCGCCGGCGCGTCGCCGCCATCGATGAAGTGCAGCCAAGTGTGACCGCTCTTCTGCGTGTTCACCACCCGCCAGAGCTGACCGCTTCCGCTCAGTTCGCCGCTGTCACCCACTTGACCACCCATCTCGGCGTAGCAGGAGGAAACATCCAGAACCACCGCGGTCTTGTCCTTCAGCTCCACCACCTCCAGCACCGTCGCCGGGGTCTCCAGCTGGTCGAACCCGATGAACTGGGTCGGGGTCGCCGTCTCCACCTGGGACAGCTCAATGACCTGCTTCTTCTGCGCCGCGCGGGCCCGCGACCGCTGCGCCTCCATCAATTCGTTGAAGCCCGCGACGTCGACGGAAAGCCCCCGCTCCCGCGCCATCAGTTCGGTGAGGTCGAGCGGGAAGCCCTGCTCGTCGTACAGCTTGAAGGCGAATGAACCGGAGATGCCCTTCGCGGTCCGCGCTTCCTCGTCAAACAACGCAATCCCACGATCCAGCGTCTTGTTGAACGCGTCTTCTTCCCGCTTCAGCACTTCCTTCACGTGCTGCTGCCGGGTGCGCAGTTCCGGAAACACTTCCCCGAACGCCGCCGCCACCACGTCCACCAGCTTGTAGAAGAACGGCTCGCGGAATCCCAGGCTCCGACCGTAACGCACCGCCCGGCGCAGAATCCGGCGCAGCACGTAGTTTCGATCCGTGTTCCCCGGCTGAATGCCGTCCGCCACCGCAAAACTCAGGGTGCGGATGTGATCGCCGATGACCCGAAAAGCGACATCGATCTTTTCCTGCTCGGTGTCCCCGGTGCTGCCCGCGACGGGAAGCGTCGACCCATAGCGCTTGCCGCTCAGTTTTTCGAGTTCGTCGAAGATCGGCCGAAACACGTCGGTCTCGTAGTTCGAGATCCGCGCATGGGCGAAGTCCGCAAACCCTTTGGTCCCCTGCATGATCGACGTCACCCGCTCGAAACCCATGCCGGTGTCCACGTGCTTCGCGGGTAGCGGCGAGAAGGTCCCATCGGGGTTGGCGTTGAACTGGATGAACACCAGGTTCCAGATCTCGATGCACTCGGCCGAACCTTTGTTCACCAGCGCACCGCGGGTGTCGCCGGCCGGGGTCAGATCCACGTGCAATTCCGAACACGGACCGCACGGGCCCGTGTCGCCCATCATCCAGAAATTGTCCTTCTTGTTGCCGTTGACGATGTGGACCGCGGGGTCAAGGCCGGCACCGCGGAAATGCACCGCCCAGAGGTCCCAGGCTTCCTGGTCGAATTCGGAAGGGTCGCCCTTGGATTTGTCGGGGCTGTACACCGTCGCGTAGAGGCGGTTCTTGGGGAACTTCCACACCTCGGTGATGAGTTCCCACGCCCAGTCGATCGCCTCCTTCTTGAAGTAATCGCCGAAGGACCAGTTCCCCAGCATCTCGAAGAACGTGTGGTGGTAGGTGTCCAACCCCACGTCATCGAGGTCGTTGTGCTTGCCACCCGCCCGAATGCACTTCTGGGTGTCCGCCGCCCGGGTGTCCAACGAGGGCAGCGCGCCCGCCCACTTCGAGACGTCCGCCGTGCGTTCACCCAGGAAGATCGGGACGAACTGGTTCATGCCCGCGTTGGTGAACAGAAGATTCGGGCTGTCCGGCATCAGGCTCGAACTGGGAACGATCGTGTGCTGCTTCGAATGAAAAAAATCCAGGAAGCTCTGGCGAATCTGGGCCGACGTCATCACGTGCATGGTGGTCAATCCTTGTCCCCATCTCGTCCCTGGGAATCCCCTGGACGGGCAAAAGGGACGGAAAGCCTGCCAAACCCCCATTCCCGTGGCGAGACCGAGTTTTGAACCCTGTTCGTGAACCGCGCCTCCGTAGCGGCGGGCGTCCCGCCTGCCGTAGAGGGGGGGCGTCTCGCCCCCCGGAATCCCCGGTTCGAGGGCCGTCAGCAGGTCGGTATCGAACAGGGAACTCTTCTTGAACCTTCCCCTGCCAGCCATCGCGAGGGTTGAACCGGGCTCCCTCACCCCAACCCTCTCCCGGTGGGAGAGGGAGTCGCGTTCCTCCCTCAGCAACCGACCACAACCCCATCCTTGCGAGCCGTTTCGATTAGTTACTGCAAATGCCTAGCTTAACCCACCGAAACCCGCGGCGCAACGTCTCCTTCTACCTACGGGAGAAGGCCGGGATTAGGGCCGCCCGCTCCCCGCCTCGCGCCCCGGTTCATGGGCCGTGAGCAGGTCATTCTTGAACAGGGGGCTCTCCATGAACCGTGCCCCGTAGCGGCGGGCGTCTCGCCTGCCGTAGAGGGGGCGTCCCGCCCCCCGGAATCCCCGTTCATGGCCCATGAGCAGGTCGATTTCGAACAGGGCGCTTCCCACGAACCCCGCCTCCCCGACTCCCTCCCAGTTCATGGTTCCCATCCTCCTCGGGATGCTGGAAAACATCCCAGACCCATGACCCCGCCTTCGCCCACCAGGCTCTTCGCTCTGCTGCTCGCGGCATCCGTACCCTGCACCGCTCCCGCCGCGTCCCAGGAGTGGCCGGTCTATGGCGGCGATCCCGGCGGCACCCGCTTTTCCACCCTCCGCCACATCAACACCCGCAATGTCCACCGTCTCCAACCCGCCTGGGTCTATCGCTGCGACGACATGCGGGCCCGCCCCGCCACCACCATCGAATGCAATCCGCTTGTCGTCGACCGCACCCTCTACCTCACCACCCCCAGCCTCAAAGTCGTGGCCCTGGATGCCGCGACCGGCACCGAACGATGGACGTTTGATCCCTGGGACGGCCGGGGCGGCGGGGGCGTCAGCCGCGGCTTAACCTTGTGGGCTCAAGGTGACGAACGCCGTCTGTTCTCCGCCGCCGGCAATCATCTGTTCGCCCTCAACCCCGACACCGGCCATCCGATTCCAGGCTTCGGAACCTTGGGACGCATCGATCTCCGTGAAGGCCTCGATCGCGACCTCCTCCGCCAAGGCGTCGGCCTCACCACGCCCGGCGTGGTCTACCGCGATCTCATCATCCTCGGGTCACGCGTCGACGACAGCCCCGCCGCCAAGGCACCCGGCCACATCCGCGCCTACGACGTGCGCACCGGGGAACGGCGGTGGATCTTCCACACCATTCCGCAACCGGGAGAGCCCGGTCACGAAACCTGGCCACCCGAGGCCTGGCGTACCGCCGCCGGATGCAACGCCTGGGGCGGTCTTACCCTGGATGTCGAACGCGGACTGGTCTTCGCCGGCACGGGGTCGGCCGCCTATGACCACTACGGGGGAGATCGGCCCGGAATGAATCTGTACGGGAACTCCACCCTGGCCCTCGACGCCGCCACCGGCCAGTACCGCTGGCATTTCCAAATCGTTCACCATGACCTCTGGGACTACGACCTTCCCTGCCCTCCGGTTCTGGTCACCGTGCGCCATCGCGGTCGTCGCATTGATGCCGCCGCCCAGACGACCAAGACCGGTCATCTTTTCCTCTTCCACCGCGTCACCGGTGAGCCCCTGTTTCCCATCGAAGAACGCCCGGTGCCGGCCTCCGATCTGCCCGGAGAGACCGCCTGGCCCACTCAACCGTTTCCTTCCCGTCCTCCCGCCTTTGCCCAGCAGGGGTTCACCCGCGACGACGTCACCGACCTGAATCCGGAAGCCCGCGCCCATGCCCTGAAACAGCTGGAAACCATCGAACCCGCCCCCTTGTACGCCCCACCCTCACTGAAGGCCCGGGCGGTGCTCCCCCAATTCAACGGTGGCGCGGAATGGGGCGGGCAAGCCTTCGACCCGGAAAGCCGGACGCTCTTCGTCAATGCCAGCAATGAAGCCGAGTGGATGGCCATGGTGCCGGCGAAACCGACCGATACCGTATCACTGCATGCCTTCGGGGAGCACCTGTTCAACGCGATGTGCCTCCAATGCCACGGACCACAGGGCAGCGTCCTCCAAGAAGCCATGAGCGCCGTCCCCGCCATCGCGAACACCGTGATTTCCAATGACCTCCCATCCGTAGCGGCGGGCGTCCCGCCTGCCGTGGAGGGGGGCGTCTCGCCCCCCGGAATCCCCTCAGACTCCGTGGCAGCCCGCCGATCAGGGATTACCCAAGAGTATCCAGCAGGCGTGACCCGCCCCCCTTCCCTGGCGGGCCTGTCCCAACGACTCTCACCCGCCGACGCCAAGACATTGCTGGAGACCGGCCGCGGCCAGATGCCCGCCTTCGCCACCCTGGGTGATCTGGAACGTCGGGCTCTGGTGGCTTTCTTGTACGGCCAAGGCCAAAGCGAACAGCTGCCCGCCGGTTCCATCGATCTGGCTTGGGCCGATCGCTTCCCCTACCTCGCCACCGGTCATCACGAATGGGTCGATCCGGAAGGTTTCCCCATCAACCGACGCCCCTGGGGCACGCTGACGGCCATCGACCTCGACCGCGGACGTTTGGCGTGGCAGGTGCCGCTGGGAACCTATCCCGTGTTGGAACAACGAGGCGAACCTCCGACCGGCACCTTCAATATCGGTGGCCCCATCGTGACCGCGGGGGGCTTGGTCTTCATCGGGGCCACACGCGACGAACGGCTGCGGGCTTTCGACAAGCGAACGGGGCGCGTCCTGTGGGAACACCAATTGGACGCCGGCGCCTACGCCACGCCAGCCACCTATGCCATCGATGGCGAACAGTACCTGGTGGTCGCCGCCGGCGGCGGAGGCAAAGCCGAAACGAAGGCCGGCAATGCCTATTGGTGCTTCAAACTCCCGGATCAGATTCCCTAAGCCGCCGCAGGCGCCGCAGCGCCAAATCCGGGAAGCTTCGGCGGGGTGGACTTCGGAACCTCGGGCAACGAGGTCGCCGCCTGGGCACCCGACGGCGGATCGATGTTGGATTGCTGCGGTGCAGGAGTGAACCGGCCGGTCCGGATGATTTCCTCCACCTGCCAGCCATCCAGCGTTTCAAACTCCAACAACGCCTTGGCAATCGCTTCCAGCTTGTCGCGGTGCGTTTCGATGAGATCCCGAGCCACGCGAAAGCCCTCTTCGATGATCCGGCGCACTTCCTCGTCGATCTCGCGGGCCGTGGCCTCGCTGTAATCCTTGCGGCGGACCATGTCGCGACCCAGGAAATACTCGTCATCGGCCCCGTACTGGACCATGCCGAGCTTCTCGCTCATGCCCCACTGGCAAACCATCGACCGCGCCAAGTTGGTGGCCTGCTTGATGTCGCTCGAAGCGCCGGTGGAGATGTCGCCAGAGATCTGCTCCTCGGCGATCCGACCTGCCATGATGACCGCGATCAGGTCCAGCATCTGTTTGCGGTGCTGGTTGATCACGTCCCGCAAAGGCAAATACATGGTCGATCCCAGTGATTGCCCGCGCGGAATGATGGTCACCTTGTGCAGCGGATGGGTGTGGTTCAACAGCACGTTGACCAGGGCATGCCCCGCCTCGTGCCAGGCGGTGAACCGCTTCTCCTCGTCGGTCATGGCCATGCTCCGACGCTCGCGGCCCCAGCGCACCTTGTCCCGGGCCTCCTCCAATTCCTTCATCCCGACCGCCTTCTTCCCGATGCGCGCCGCCAAAAGGGCCGCTTCATTCAAAAGATTGGCCAGTTCGGCGCCCGAGAATCCGGGAGTTCCACGGGCGGTGACCGCCAGATCCACCGTCGGATCGAGTTTCACGTTCCGCGCATGGACCTTGAGAATCGCCTCGCGACCCTTCACATCCGGCAGATTCACCGTGATCTGACGATCAAATCGGCCCGGACGAAGGAGCGCGGGATCCAGCACATCCGGCCGGTTGGTGGCCGCGATGATGATGATGCCCTCCTGGGTATCAAAACCGTCCATCTCCACCAGCAAGGCGTTCAGCGTCTGTTCGCGTTCGTCGTTGCCGCCTCCCAACCCCACGCCTCGGCTGCGACCCACCGCATCGATTTCGTCGATAAAGATCAAACAGGGGGTGTTCTTGCGCGCCTGTTCGAACATGTCCCGAACCCGGCTGGCACCCACACCCACGAACATCTCGACGAAATCGGAGCCGCTGATGCTGTAAAACGCGGCATCGGCTTCCCCGGCGATGGCCTTGGCGAGCAGAGTCTTGCCCGTTCCAGGAGGCCCGACCATCAGGATGCCCTTGGGAATTCGACCGCCCAAACGCTGAAACTTCTTCGGGTCCTTCAGGAACTCGACCAATTCGGACACTTCATCCTTCGCCTCCTCGACGCCGGCCACTTCCTTGAAGGTGGTCTTGTTCTTTTCCTTGGTCAGCATCCGCGCCCGGCTCTTTCCAAAGCTTAAAGCGCCACGGCCAGCCATCTTGATCTGCCGGATGAAAAAGAAATAAATCAGTGCGGCGACCAACAGGAACGGCAGGACCACCGTCACGAACACGTTCATCAGCAGAGTGTTCGGTGTCTTGACGTCGAATTTGTGAACCTGCTGCAGGTCACGCACGTTGTCGTCCACTAACGCCACACGGGTCTCAAAGTTCACCCCTTTCTCCGCGGCAGCCTCGCTCCCCTCCGCACCCACCACCAACGGCTCATCCACGAATCGCCCGGTGATCAGTTGGAGAGGCGACTGCGGATCGAAGGTAATCGTTCCCGAAACAATCTGGGTGTTCGCCAGCTTGGTAAAAAAATCGTAAGGCGTCAGCGTCTGGTACTTCGGGTCCGCCTGCCGGCGCAGCATGAAAAGCAGCGGCAGGAATCCAAGAATGGCGATCAAAAAGAGCCACCCCCGTGTCGGGACTTTGGAGTCGCCCGGCCTCGGTGGACGCGGATTCTCGGTCGGCTTGAAATCGTCGGACATCAGTTTTGCCGGCAGCGTAGCACCGTGACGGGGCCGACGCAATGCAACGGAAAAGCTGTTTTCCGCGAGCCCCCACCCCTCCTGCACACCCCTTCACCATCGAAAGCCCGCGGAAAAAAGAAATTTTAGTGGCGCACCCTCACTCCTCTGATAAGGTCCGCGCCCCTTGCCGCACCGGCCTCGTAGGCAGGTGCTGGCTTTGATCTAGTCCAGAACAGGAAGATTTGGGAGTCATCCAAGTGAGCTCCAAGAAACAAGCCCCTAAAAAGACGGCCGCTCCTGGCCGGGGGAAAGTCGTCGGTACCGCGACTGCAGCCGCCATTCTCGGCGGTGGGATGTCCACGGGCCCGAAGGCCGCCCCCAAGGCGCGCGTCATCGATCCGGAGTGGGAACGCTACCGCCAGATCCTTCTCGATCTTCGAGAACAGCTGGTCCGGCAGATGAACGGCCTCGCCAAAGAGTCGGCCGAACAACTGCCAGGCTACAGCATGCACATGGCGGATTCCGGTACCGACAACTTCGACCGCGATTTCGCCCTCAGCCTGCTGTCCAGCGATCAGGACGCGATTTACGAAATCGATGAAGCCCTCAAACGCATCGAGCGCGGCAGCTATGGCACCTGCGAGTTGACCGCGAAACCCATCCCCAAGGCACGCCTCGACGCCATTCCCTGGGCCCGCTTTACCGTGGAAGCCCAAGGCCAGCTCGAACGCGATGGCGCCCTCCGCCACCGACGCCTCGGATCGCTGGGTACTCTCGACGCCGGCGCCCCCGCCGAAATCGAAGAGGACGACGAGGTCGAAGAAAAGCCAGCGAAAGAGAAAGAGTAGCAAATCATGCCGCGAGAAATCGTCACCATTGAGTGTTCGGAAGCGCGCAAGGAAGGCGGCTCCCCCAGCCGCTACACCACCACGCGCAACAAAAAAACCAAGACCGAGAAGTTGGAGCTGATGAAGTACAACAAGAATCTTCGTCGCCATACGCTCCATCGCGAAATCAAGTGATCGCGTAATCGGTCCAGCCACGTCCCCACGCCACGTTTTTCCGTATGCCGCGAAAAAATCACAAGGAACGCGAGAGCGGGTCCCGTTCCCGTACCGTCGAAGTCCGTACCCCCCGCCCGAAGCCGAAAATCGACTTCACCGTCGATGCTCTCGACTTCAAGAACGTCAATCTCCTTCGCCAGTTCGTCACCGAACAAGGCCGCATCCTGCCACGCAAGTACACGGGTCTTCCCGCGCACTATCAGCGCCGCCTCACTCTGGCGATCAAGCGCGCCCGGCAGATGCTCCTCATGAAGTAGACCGAAGCGCCCGCACCCCAAGGGTCGGGCGCGTCTCTCGATTCCCGGGTTGCAAACGATTTGCAGTCGGCATTGAATGCTCGCGTGAGCCACCCGCTTCCCAGGCCCCAGCGCCTCGCGTCCATCGCCCTGGCGCTCGCCTTCGGGCTCCTCGCCTCCTTCTCCGCCCACGCTGCCTCCCCGGAACCGGCGACCAAGGACCGTCCCATCGTCCTCACCAGCTTCCTTCCCATCTATTCCCTCGCCGTCGCCATCGCCGGCGACCACGCCCAAGTCCAGAACTGGCTGCCGCAAGGCGTGGATCCCCACGATTTTCAGTTTTCACCCCGGGACCTCCGCCGGTTGGGCGCCGCCTCCATGCTGGTCATCGGCGGACTCGGCCTCGAAGGCTGGTCCGATGCCAAACTGCGCCAACTCTCCGCGAACCCGAACCTGCGGATCGTTGAGGCTGCGGCGGGCCTGCCCAAGGAGGCACTGATCCTGGAACCTTGCGGACACGACCACGATCACGGCGACACGCCCCACAACCACGCCGATACCCCCAACCCGCACTTCTGGCTGGACCCCCTCCTCATGGCCCACGCCGCGACCAACATCGCCCGCGCCTTGCAACAGCTGGATCCCGGTCACGCGGAGGACTACGAGAGGAATGCCGCTGCCACCGCGGCGTCGCTTCACGCCCTTCACCGCGATTACTCCCAGCGCTTGGCGCACGCCTCCACCGCGTTCATTACCTACCACGGAGCGTTTCCCTACCTTGCCCGACGCTACGGTCTGCGCCTGGCGGGCGTCGTCGAAGCCGGCCCCACCGACCAGCCATCCGCCCGGCAGTTGTCCGAGCTCGGTCGCTTGGTGCGCTCCGAGAAGGTGAAGGTCCTCTTCATGGACGGGGAACCGCCCCGACTGGCGCGCCGGATCGCCTCCGATTTGCGCCTCCAACTCAACTCCCTGGAGACTCTGGAGACAGGGGATTTCGGGCCGAAAGCCTACGAAGACGGCATGCGTCGCAATCTGGAGATCCTCTCGAAGGCCCTGACACCGTCGCCCCAACAGCCATGACGGCGCCCTGTCCAGCGCCGCCGGTGGTCGCCACCCGGCATCTCTGCGTTCAGCTCGGGGGAAGACGCATTCTGAATGACGTCTGCCTGGAGATCGCCCCCGGCAAATTGGTCGCTCTCATCGGTCCCAACGGGGCTGGAAAGACCACCCTGCTCCGCACGCTGCTCGGCCTCATCCCGGTGCAGTCCGGCGAATTCAGTCTTCTGGGATGCTCGGACCTCCGGACCGCCCTTCCTTCCATTGGCTACGTCCCTCAGCGGCTGGCGCTTGGCGACGGACTCGCGCTCAGCGTGCGGGAGTTCCTCGCACTGCGCCGCCGAAAAACCCGGAACTGGTTCTGGCGCAGCCGCCAAAACCTCGACCTGGAACTCCCGGCGATCGCCGAGGAACTCGGGGTCCGCCCGTTGCTCGACAAGTCCGTCTCCTCCCTTTCGGGCGGCCAATTACAGCGCGTGCTCATCAGTTTCAGCCTCCTGGACGAACCGAAGCTGTTGTTTCTCGATGAGCCCACCGAGGGTGTGGACGCCCCCGGGGAACGCACGTTTTACGAGATCATCTCCGACATCCATCGGCTGCACGGACTGACCGTGGTGCTGGTGTCCCACGACTTGTCGATGGTCCACAAGCACGCCTCCTGGGTGATCGCCCTGAATGGACGCGTCTGCTGCGAAGGCGCACCCGACGACATCATCCGGGAAGACGCCCTGCGCGAGGCCTACGGCCTGCACGTGACGTCGTATCACCATCATCACGACCCCAACCCCGGGTCGATTCCGCCCCCCCATTCCCACTCGCACGATCACAACCACCCGCATGTTCACTGAGCCCTTCATGCAAAGGGCACTGCTGGGTGCCCTGATCCTTGCACCGCTGTGCGCCCTCCTGGGCGTTTTCGTCACCGCACGACGCATGGCGTTCTTCAGCGACACCGTCGCGCACGCTTCCCTGACCGGCACCGCCGCCGCGTTCCTGGTCGGACTCACCGAACCCACGCCCGGCATGCTGGTGGTGAGCCTGCTCGTGGCTGCCTCCATCATCTGGCTCCGCGAAAAGAGCGGCCTGTACCACGACACCATCATGGCCCTGCTCCTCACCGGATCCGTCGCGGTGGGCACCGTCATCCTCAGCCGGTTGCGCGGCTTCAAGGGCGAATTGCACCGGGTCCTGTTCGGCGATGTTCTGGCGGTCGGCCCGACCGAACTCTGGCTGGCCGGAGGACTGCTGATCCTGGTGGTGTGCGGCGGGGCGTGGTTTCTCAGCCCCCTGTCCCTGATCACCACCAGCGAGGATCTTGCCCACGTCAGCGGCATCTCCGTCAGGGCCTACAACTATGGGTTCATTCTCGTGCTCACCCTCACCGTCACGGTGAGCATCCGACTGGTCGGCATCCTGCTCGTCGGCGCGCTCTTGGTGATCCCTCCCGCCGCAGCCCGACTCGTGAGCCGGAATCTGCGCCAGGAAATCTGGATCGCCGTCCTGTTCGGCATGGTGGCCGGCGGAGGCGGCGTGATCGTTTCGTACCAGGCGGACGTGCCCTGCGGACCCGCCATCGTCCTGGTCAGCATCGGACTCTTCATCGTTTCGTTGATCATCGGCCGCCTCACCTCGGTCACCCGCGGAAGCCTGCGTCCCGCATGAACTCTCACGCCGGCTGCAATCACCATCGGCCTGAGCTCGGCGATCTCACCGAACGGCTGCGACGCGGTGCAAGGCGCATCACCGGCCCGCGCCAGGCCATACTCCGAATTCTCCAGGCGCACCCGCGACCGATGTCGAACAAGGAGATATTCGAGGCTCTTCCTCCCGGGGAATGCGATCTGGCGACCGTCTACCGGTCGCTGCATCTCCTGGAAGACATGGGGCTGGTGGAAAGGTTTGATTTCGGCGACGGCTCCGCCCGTTTTGAAATGGCCCGCCCCGGTCATTCGGGTCACCACCATCACCTCGTCTGCACCGCCTGCGACGCGATCCATCCGATCGAGGACTGCCTGGCGTTGGAGTGGGAGGCCAAGATCGCGCGGGACAGCGGCTTCAAGATGGTGACCCACAAACTGGAGTTCTTCGGACTCTGCCCCCTGTGCCAGAAACAAGGCGAGGGGCGTCCCAAGCGCGCCGCCAAAGGTTCGGCGCAGCGTCCTGAGGCGGTGGCATCCGCCGGCAAACCCAAGCGCAAGCTGACGACCTGATCCCGGCCCTGGGCCCGGATATTGATCCGGGCTGGCGGAGCCGCGTTCATGTCGGAGTTGTGCCAGCACCCCAAGGGCTTGGCGCAGGAAAAAGGGGCTGCACCCTGTTGGGTGCAGCCCCGGTCCAATATCAGTTGATGGTACTTCTCTGGTTGTGTTCCTTCAGGCCGGTCCCGAGTCTCCTCCCGCCCAATCCCCTAGGCGGATGGCTTCCCGGACTTTTCGACGTTCGTATCGATGCTTCTGAGCCTTCTGAGGGCGGCTCTCGATGTTTTTCATGTTATGCCGATGGTGTTCGACCACTTCCACGATCTGTTCGTTGGACTTAGGCATGATCACTCTGCGTCGTTGAGGAACCTGACATGAAGGTGCCAGGCACCAGTGGGTGAAACGTGGAACCGAATTCACGCCCGGGGAGGGCTTCGGTTTCACATAAACCGTCTCTGAGTTGTGACCTCATAGACGAACTTCATGGCCCTATTAGGCCGGAATGAGGAAAGTTTCAATGCTTTTTTCAAAATCGTTGCCCAACTGTGTCCTCCGACACCGCTGATTTTCCCCTTCCGCCCACCACTCCCGCTCCGCAAATCTCCCTCCCGGCGCCCGACGCCCCGCCTCCACCCATGTCCACGAACGATCCCGCTCTCGTCCTCCGCAATTTCGCACCGTCCCACGAATTCTTCGTGGGCATCGATTCCGATGGCTGCGTTTTCGATTCCATGGAGATCAAGCACAAGGAGTGCTTCACCCCCATGTTCATCAAGTATTTCGGCCTCCAGGCGGTCTCCAAGTACGCCCGCGAGGTCTGGGAGTTCGTCAACCTCTACTCCAAGTCCCGCGGCATCAACCGCTACCCCGCCCTCTCCAACGCCCTCAACCTGCTCGCCGCCCGCCCCGAAGTTCAGGCCCGCGGCGTCGAAGTCCCGTCCTCCGACGACCTCGACGCCTGGATGGCCCGCGAAACCAAACACACCCTGGCCACCCTCAAGGCCGAAATCCAGGAGCGCGGCAACACCGTCCTCCAACCCATTCTCGACTGGTCTCTCGCCGTCGATGTCCAGATCCACGACATCGTCCACGGCGTCCCCCCGTTCCCCGGCGTCCGCGATTTTCTTCAACGCCTCCGCGGGCGGGCCGACGCGATGGTGATTTCCCAGACACCGGGCGCCGCCCTGCTGCGCGAATGGTCCGAGCATCAACTCAACGATCATATCGCGCTCATTGCCGGCCAGGAAATGGGCTCCAAGAAGGACCATCTGCGACTCGCGACCCGGGACAAGTACCCCCCTCACAACGTCCTGATGATCGGCGATGCTCCTGGAGACTTCACCGCCGCCAAGACCAACAACGCGTTGTTCTATCCCATCACCCCCGGCCGCGAGGACGCCTCCTGGCAGCGCCTCCTTGATGAGGGGCTCGAGGTGTTCTTCTCCGGCCAATACGCCGGAGATTACGAGGCGGCTCTCGTCCGTGAATTCAACGCATCACTCCCCGAGAATCCGTCCTGGTAGTCGCGTCACCGACCCACCACCGGGCCAGAACCCGATTTTGGGGCGTTTGACAGTCCCTAGCTGACCCGTATGCTCGCCGGCCCTATGAATCGGAGTCCGCATGTCGCCGTCGTCGGAGCCACTGGAGCTGTTGGCATCGAGATGTTGAAGACCCTCGAGAAGCGCCGGTTTCCCGTCGGCAAATTGACCTTGCTCGCCTCGGCTCGGTCGGCCGGCAAGACCCTGCCCTTCGGCGGTGAGCAGCACACGATTCACGAACTCAAGCACGATTCGTTCGCGGGCATCGACATCGCCCTCTTCAGCGCCGGAGGAAGCATCTCCCGGGAATTCGCCCCGATCGCCGCCCAGGCCGGCTGTGTGGTGGTCGACAACTCCAGCGCCTTCCGCATGGACCCCAAGGTCCCGCTGGTGGTGCCGGAGATCAACCCGGCCGACGTCAAGGAGCACCAGGGCATCATCGCCAACCCCAACTGCACCACCGCCATCACCCTGATGGCCCTCTACCCCCTCCACCGGGCGTTCGGAGTGACCCGGGTCATCGCCTCCTCCTACCAGGCGGTATCGGGCACCGGCCAAAAGGCCATTGAGGAACTGGATCGGCAGATCCGTGAACTGGCCGCCGGGCAACCCGCGACCCGCGAGGTCTACCCCCACCAGATCGCTTACAACGTCCTGCCCCATGTCGATTCCTTCCTCCCGGATGGCTACACGAAGGAGGAAATGAAGCTGCAGAACGAAGGGCGCAAGATCATGCACCACCCCGGATTGCGGGCCAGCATCACCTGCGTCCGCGTCCCGGTGTACCGCGCCCATTCCGTCGCCATCAGCGCCGAGTTCGAGAAACCCATCTCCCCCGAGGCCGCCCGCGACGTCCTCTCCCGAGCGCCCGGCGTCGACGTCGTCGACAACCCCGCCAAGAACGAGTACCCGCTGCCGCTGTACGTCACCGAGAAGTACAACTGCCAGGTCGGACGCATCCGCACCGACTGCGCCCTCGACAACGGCCTGGCATTCTGGGTTGCCGGCGATCAGCTCCTGAAGGGCGCAGCGCTCAACGCGGTTCAGATCGCCGAGTTGCTCCTCTGACATTTATTTCAGCCCAACACAGGTCTCCCCTCCGGGCCTGCGTTGTGGCTTCATCAGCGGCCCATGTTCGAGCTGCTGGCGACTGATACCGAAACCAAGGCCCGCCTCGGGCGGCTGACCACCGCCCATGGCGTCGTCGAGACGCCCGTCTACATGCCCGTCGGCACGCAGGCGACGGTCAAGGCGATGGACCCCCGCGAACTCCTGGAGTCCGGCACCCAGATCATTCTGGGAAACACGTATCACCTGTACGTCCGCCCCGGCCTCGATGTGCTGTCCGCCGCTGGCGGTTTGCACCGGTTCATGAACTGGTCCCTCCCGATTCTCACCGACAGCGGCGGGTTCCAGGTCTTCAGCCTCGCCAAGATCCGGAAGATCACCGAGCACGGCGTTGAGTTCCGGAGTCACCTCGACGGCTCTCCTCTCTTTCTCGGCCCCAAGGAATCGATGCACATCCAGAAGGTCCTGGGTTCCGACATCGCCATGGTCTTCGATGAATGCCCGCCCGCCGGCTCCAAACCGAAGGAGTACCTGTCAGCCGTGGAACGGACCATCCGCTGGGCCAAGGAATGCCGGCAACAGCCTCGGGCCCCGGGCCAGATGGTGTTCGGTATCGTGCAGGGCGGCACACATGCGGACCTCCGTGAACGTTGCGCCCGGGAGTTGGTCGCCATGCAATTCGACGGCTATGCCATCGGCGGCGTCAGTGTCGGCGAGCCCGAACCGGAGATGCTGCGCGCCATCGAGATGTCGGAGCCTCATCTACCGGCCAACCAACCTCGTTACGCCATGGGCTTGGGCACCCCGGCACAGATGATCCAGCTCATCAGTCGCGGGGTGGACATGTTCGACTGCGTTCTCCCCACCCGCGTCGCCCGCAACGGCACCGCCTACACCCACAAGGGCGCCTTCAACGCCAAGGCGGGCTACAACAAGATCGACTTCAATCCCATCGAGGAAGGCTGCGAGTGCTACTGCTGTAAGAACTTCACCCGCGCCTACATCCGACACTTGTTGAACGTCGACGAAATCCTCGGGCTACGCATGCTCAGCGTGCACAACACCCACCTGTACCTGAAGCTGATGGCCGAGGTCCGGGAGCATCTGAGGAACGGCACGTTTGGCGCATTCGCCCGCGACTACCTCGCCAACTACGTGCCCACGAAACGCGTGCTCGCCGCCCGCAACAGCGATGCCGGACCCGCAGCGGCTGCTGAGACGGACGAGCCGGACCCGGAGGCTTAAGGCTTCTTCTCCTTCGACCAAGAGTCCTTCAGCGAGATGGTCCGGTTGAACACCGGGCCACTGCCGGGCTCGGCCTTGGCGTCCACGCAGAAATACCCGATCCGCTCGAACTGGTAGCGCTCGGCCGCGGTCGCCGTCGCCAGCGACGGCTCCACCTTCGCCCGCAGCACTTCCAGCGAGTGCAGGTTCAGGTGCTGGCGGAAGTCCCCATCGGCATCGGGCTCGGGCACGGTGAACAGCCGGTCGTACAACCGCACCTCCGCATCGAGGGCGTGTCCGGCGCTGACCCAGTGGATGGTCCCCTTGACCTTGCGATTCGCGGTGGGGCCTCCGGTGCGACTGCCCTCATCGAAGGTGCAGCGCAGTTCCACGATCTGGCCGGACGCATCCTTCACCACCTCCTGGCAGGTGATGATGCCGGCGTACTTCAACCGCACCTCGCCCCCGGGGCGCAGTCGGAAATACTTGGGCGGCGGCACTTCCTCGAAATCCTCGCGCTCGATGTAGATCTCCCGGCCGAAGGGAACGGGCCGGGTTCCCGCCTCGGGATGCTCGGGATTGTTGGTGGCCTGAACGTCCTCCCGATGTGCCTCCGGCAGGTTGGTCAGAACCACCTTCAAGGGACGCAGCACCGCCAGACGCCGTTGGGCCACCGGGTTCAGATCGCCCCGGATGCAGTGCTCCAGCAGCGCCACATCGGTGTGCCCGTCGAACTTGGTCACCCCAATTGTCCGGGCGAACTCACGCAGCGCCTCCGCCCGCACTCCGCGACGTCGCAGCCCCGAAATCGTCGGCATGCGCGGGTCGTCCCAGCCCGACACGCGGTCCTCGTTCACCAACTGAAGCAGCTTGCGCTTGCTCATGACCGTGTAGGTCAGGTTGAGCCGGGCAAACTCGTGCTGGTGCGGCAGCGCCCGGGGCAGATCCAGGCTCTCCAGAATCCAATCGTAGAGCGGCCGGTGAACCTCAAATTCAAGCGTGCAGATGGAATGGGTGATGCCCTCCACATAGTCACTCAGACAATGGGCGAAGTCGTACATCGGGTAGATGCACCACGCCGCACCGGTATGATGGTGTTCCGTGTGCCGAATGCGGTAGAGCACCGGATCCCGCAGCCAGACGTTCGGCGAGGTCATGTCGATCCGCGCCCGCAACGTCCGCGCCCCATCCTTGAATTCGCCCGCCCGCATCCTCCGAAACAGATCGAGGCTTTCCTCGATCGAACGCCCGCGCCAGGGGCTTTCCTTTCCCGCCCGATCCGGCGCCCCGCGGTACGCGTCCATGTCCTCCGCGGTGAGGTCGCAGACGTAGGCCTTGCCCTTCTGAATCAACTGTTCGGCGTACTGATACAGCGCGTCGAAGTAGTCGGAGGCATAGAAAGGTTCCAAACCGCCCGTCGCACCGTTACCAGACCCCGATGGAACCGTTCCGCCCACCACGCCCGGAAGATGATGATCCGATCGCCCTCCCGCCGGGGACGACGTCGGTCGGCCACCCTTGGGCTTCAGCGACAACACATGGTCCGCCCAGCCTCGAATCAGCCATTGAACATCCTCGGTGATGGAGTCCACGTACTCGACGTCCTCCTTTGTCGGGTTGGTGTCATCCATCCGCAGGTTGCACTGGCCGCTGAAATCCCGGGCAATGCCGAAGTTCAGGCAGATGCTCTTCGCGTGCCCGATGTGCAGGTAGCCGTTGGGCTCCGGCGGAAAGCGGGTGATGATGGTGCCGTGACGTCCCGCCGCCAGGTCGGCGGCGACGATCTCACGGATAAAGTCCCGCGACGCTTCCGGCGCGGGGGTGGGTGTGGCGGCAATGGGCTCGCTCATGGGCTGATACAGCGTCCGAAAAGGACGGACAGTTTGCCCGGCATTCCCATGTTTCCCAGCCGAAAGGCGAACCAAGAAACGAGGGAGCCGACTCAGAGAAAGCGGCCTGTTCGCAATCGCCCTGCTCAAAGGCCAGGAACCGTGGCGCGAGACGTGGAACGGGCGGCCCTCATCCCGGCCTTCTCCCGAAGGGAGAAGGAGAACATTCTCCGCGGGTTTCGAAGGGGTGAACTGGGCGTTCGCTGGAACAAGTCGAGACGGCTCGCACGGATGGGGATTGGGCGTGTTGCGACGGGTGGAGACGCGACTCCCTCTCCCTCCGGGAGAGGGTTGGGGTGAGGGACCCCGTTTCAACCCTCGCGATGGCATGCACGGGTAGGTTCATAGGCCGTGAGCAGGTCGTTGTTGAACAGGCCGTTACCCCGAAACCGCCAACCGCTTGAGAATCGATTCCACGTCGAACACGCACCCTCCCCACGTTCCTCCGCTCGCCGCCTGGAGCGCTGCCCACAACCGGGTGTCATCCGGAAGCAACGGGTGCGGGGCCAGGTCCTCACGCATCGGACGAGCCGCCAACGCCACCGCGCCTTCTTCACGGTTCCATCGCTCCGCCCCACCCGCCTCGCCCACCCAGTCCACCGATCCTTCCAGGGTCTTGCGATCCAGCACGATCCGAATGCGGTCACCATCCCGCACCTTGCCGATCGGTCCTCCCGCCAAACCCTCCGGCCCCACGTGCCCGAGACACGCCCCCGTGCTGACCCCGGAGAACCGCGCGTCGGTGATGAGCGCCACTTGCTTGCCAAACGGCAGATGCTTCAAAGCACTCGTCAGTTGGTACGTTTCCTCCATCCCCGTTCCCAACGGACCACAACCGGTCAACACCAGGATGTCCCCTGCCCGGACCACCCCGTCCTTGATCGCCCGAATCGCCGCCCGCTCCGAGGTGAACACCCGCGCCGGCCCTTCCTTCCGGTAGACCCCATCCGCATCCACCACCGAGGGATCGATCGCCGTGGCTTTCACCACTGCGCCTTCGGGGGCCAGGTTGCCTCTCGGGAACATCACCGTGCTGGTCAACCCCGCCGCCCGCGCTTTTTCCGGCGGCAGAATCACGTCGTCAGGCTCCACTCCATCCATCTCCCGCAGCAGCGTCCGAAAGCGTTCCCGCCGTTCACTGCCCTGCCAGGCATCCAACACTTCCCCCAGCGTCTTGCCTTCCACCGTCGACACCGAGGTGTCCAGCAGTCCCAGACTCCGGAGGTGCAACATGACTTCCGGCACGCCGCCCGCCAAAAACACCCGCACCGTCGGATGATGAATCGGCCCGTTCGGAAGCACACTCACCAGGCGCGGCACCCGGCGGTTCACGTCCATCCAGTCCTCGACCGTCGGACGTTTCAAACCCGCCGCATGCGCGATCGCCGGGATGTGCAGAAGCAAATTGGTCGATCCTCCGAACGCCGCGTGCACCACCATCGCGTTGCGGATGCTGGCGTCGGTCAGAACGTCACGCCCGCGCCATCCGCGTTGTTCCATGGCGACCACCAACCGCGCCGCCCGTTCGGCGATCTCCAACCACACCGCCTCTCCGGAGGGCGCCAGGGCGCTGTGAACCGGCGACATTCCCAATGCCTCGCCCACCACCTGCGCCGTGGCCGCCGTTCCCAGGAACTGACAGCCACCACCGGGCGTCGCACAGGCCCGGCAGCCCATCTCGGCGGCTTCGGCCAGGCTGATCATTCCATGAGAAAACCGCGCGCCGATCGTCTGAATGGCGCCAGCATCTTCGCCGGCTTCAGGAGGGAGCGTGACGCCGCCCGGCACCAGCACCACCGGCAATTCCCGCATCGCCGCCAGGGCCATCATCATGGCCGGCAACCCCTTGTCGCAGGTCGCCACCCCAATCACCCCGCTCCGGGTCGGCAACGATCGGATCAACCGGCGAAACACCTGCGCCGCGTCGTTCCGATACGGCAGGCTGTCGAACATCCCCACCGTGCCCTGCGTCCGGCCATCGCAGGGATCCGAGCACGCCGCCGCGAACGGAATCGTTCCCAATCGCTTCAGCTCCAACGCCGCCGCCCGCACCTGCAACGCGATCTCCCAGTGCCCCGTGTGAAATCCCAATGCCACCGGCTTCCCGTCTTCGCCCCGCATCCCGCCCGCCGTGCTCAGAATCAGAACTTCCTTGCGCCCCAATTCCTTCGGGTCCCAACCCATCCCAGCGTCCTGCGTCCACCCGAATAAGTCGCCGCTTGGCCTGTCCCGCAGGTCCTCCGGCGTCAGCGGCAAGGCTCCCATCGGTCCGCGCGCCTTCGTCCGAATCCGGTACACGTCCTCCCGCCCCACTTGCCCTTCCAGCGCGCGTTGATCTTGCATCCCCGCAACCCAACCAAATCCCCCGCCGCCGCGAAACCCCCATCCATCTCATCCATCCAACCGGGCGCCCGTCGTGGCATCGAACCAATGCACAGCATCCGCGGGAATGACCACCGTCACCCGATCGCCAGGTCGCCATCGACCCAGCCCCGCCCCGCGCGCCACCACCCAGCGGTTCGTGCCCACCTGGACATGCACCCAGGTCTCGTGGCCGAGCGGTTCCACCACGGCAACTTCCCCGTGCGCCGTGACCGCCTCCGCCTGCGGAAGGTCTCCAGCGGCCTCCGGTTCCAAGCGTACCCACTCCGGCCGAAAGCCCATGAGGATCGGCGCATTCGTGGACCTAGCCGCACCCAAGGAAGTCCATCGAAACTCACCGACAGCCCCGCCGCCGTCGGTGCATTGAAACCGTGGACGATTCTCCGCCATTCCCGCGAGACGGCCTTCGAGCACATTCATTCCCGGCGCCCCCAGGAACTCCGCCACGAACCGGTTCGCCGGTCGTTCATAGACTTCCGTCGGGGATCCCGCTTGTTGCACCACACCGGCGTCGAGCACCACCAACCGGTCCGCCATGGCGAGGGCTTCCGACTGGTCATGGGTGACCTGAACCCAGGTGAGGCCGAGTCGACGTTGCAGGCTGCGAAATTCGCGCCGCAATTGCACCCGCCACCGCGCATCGAGGTGCGCCAACGGCTCGTCCAACAGCAACAATCGCGGGCGTTGCACCAGCGCCATGCCCAATGCCACCCGTTGGCGTTCCCCTCCCGAAAGCGTCGCCGGCATCCGATCCACCAACCGGCCCAAACCCAGCCAGTCCGCCACTTCCCCCAGTCGTACCGCCTGCTCCGCCGGCGGCACCCGACGCAGCTTCAAACCCAGCGCCAGGTTCCCCGCCACATCCAGATGGTGAAACAACGGGTGATCCTGAAACACCATCGCCACCCCTCGATCCTTGGACGGAACGCCCGCCATCGATCGGCCCTCCATCTCCAACGTTCCTGAGGTGGGGTCCTCCAAACCCGCGATCAGCCTCAACAAGGTCGTCTTGCCCGACCCGGAAGGTCCCACCACCACCGTGCATCGCCCATCGTCCAAAGCCACGGTCGCCTCTCGCAACGCCAGCACCTCCTCACCGCGGGAACCGCGATGAATTTTGGTGACGCGTTGCAACTGGACCCTGGGCACGGCGAACCCTCCGCAACCACCCGAGCCCCTGTCCAGCCCGGCTTCCATGGCGATTCCCCATGCCCGCCTCAAACCACCGCCCACCGCAGTTTCGCCGAGCTGGACCGCGGATTCGCCCGACGCTCTTCCGGTCCCGGTCGAAGAACCTCCTCCGCGATGGATGAATAAATCCCCGCCTCCAGCCCCGCCGAGAACGCCCGTTTCACCCGTCGGTCTTCACCAGAATGAAAGGTCAGCACCGCCACCCGACCTCCCGGGTTCAGACAGGCCGGCAGTTGGCGCAACAGCGTGTCGAGCGCCGAGAACTCGTCGTTCACCGCAATACGCAACGCCTGGAACACCCGACGTACCGTCGTCTCGCGTTCGTCGCGCGCCATGTCCCCGACCACCTCGCGAATCTCTTCCACCAATTCCTGGGTGGTCGCCACCTTTCGACCCGCCAACGACTCACCCAGCACGTCCGCCCTCGGTTCATCCGAATACTCCGCCAGCAGTCGGACCAGTTCCGCCGGTTTCACCGCGGCCAGAAACGCCGACGCCGACTGACCGCGCCCCGGGTTCATGCGCATGTCGAGCGGCCCGGAGAATTTGGCGGTAAACCCCCGCACCGGATCATCCAGTTGCATCGACGACACCCCGAGGTCGGCGAGCACCAGGTCCGCACCCTTCACCCCAAGCCCGGCCAGCACCTTGGGCAAACCGGCGAAATTGCTTCGAACCGCGGTAAAAACGTCCGGCCCATACCCCGCACCCCGCAGGCGCGCCTCGGTCTTGGGCAACTCCACCGGATCCGCATCCAGGCCGATCAACCGCCCGCCGGGCACCAGTCGCGCCAGCAGTTCCTGCGCATGGCCCCCGTAGCCGAGCGTGCAATCCACCGCGCACTCGCCGGGCTTCGGTGCCAGTACTTCCAGGATTTCAGCCACCAGGATCGGACGATGCGTCCCCGCCGGCGTCTTCCCTGAAGCCAACACTTTGGCCACCACATCGCCGTAACGCGATGGATCGCGTTCCTTGTACTTCTCCTCAAACCGTCGCGGGTTCTTCCCCGAATAGCGCGGTCGCCGCCGATGCGGCGTCCCTGGCACTGGCACTGGCACTGGCACTGGCGATGTCGACGACGCCACCGGCTCAGGGGCCGGGGCTGCGGGAATGGGTTCAGGCTCCGAGTTCATGTTGCGATGTCCTCCAGACCGGCGGTCACCCGGATGATCCGGGTCAGCGGTGTTCGAGGCCGAAAACCCACCATCCGCTCCAGTTTCTCCAGCGACGGCCGACGCCGGAGCATGTCCTCAAAACCGGGAGCGTACGCCTGATCGTAGGGCACCCACTCCAGACCCGCGGTCGACCCCAGTTCGGCAACCACGCGTTTCGCAAGATCGGCGATGCTGATCTCTTCGTCGTTGCCGACGTTGAACACTTCCCCCACCGCCTGCGGACAGCGTTCCAGTCGCAACAACGCCTCGACGGTGTCGTGGACCAGGCAGAAGCACCGGGTCTGCTGGCCATTGCCAAACACGCGCAGGGCCTGTCCCGCTCGGGCGGCATCGACGAAGCGTGGCAGCACCATCCCGTGACGACCGGTCTGTCGCGGCCCCACCGTGTTGAAGAGCCGCGTGATGATCACCGGCACCTGCCGCTCGCGAAAGTACGCGAGCGCCAGAAACTCATCCATCAGCTTCGAACAGGCGTAGCTCCACCGTCCCAGATGCGGCGGCCCGATGAGCAGGTCGTCTTCCTCCCGAAACACGTCCCGCTGACTCTTGCCGTAGACCTCCGAGGTCGAAGTGAACAACAACGGCGTGCGTCGAATCGCCGCCGCCTGAAGCATCGCCTCCGTTTCATCCAGGTTGTTCTGGATGGTGCCCACCGGCGATTTCACCACCAGATCGACCCCCACCGCCGCGGCCAGGTGAAAGACGAAGGAGGCCTCACCCACCCACGTCTCCAGTTCCGTGCACGCGGACACCCGGCCCTGGATCACCTCCAAGCGCGGGTCCGCGGCCACCCGGGCCAGGTTCTCCAACGACCCCGTGGAGCAGTCGTCGATGACCCGCACCCGCCGGCCTTCGGCCAGCAGGCGCTCCACCAGGTGGGAGCCGACAAAGCCCGCGCCACCTGTCACCACTACAAAACGTCCACTCATCGCCCGCGAACCGTACCCGGAAGGAATCGGCCAGGGGAAGCCACGTGACGAAGCCGGAGGTGCCCCCGCCACGGAGGCCCGGAAGTCCCTGAAGTTGGGCCCTTCTTGTCGGCCGCCAGGGTGCGTTGGGCCGGTGTCGCGGAGCGACATTCGAAGGTATCCAGGCGTTTCGACGCCTGGACGCATGCGAGAGACGAGGTTCCGTCGCGGAGCGACGGTTGAACCAGGCGCATGCAGCGACGCCCTACCGACCACGAGGCACGGTTTCAGGCGTCGCTCCGCGACGCTGCGGTGTTTGGCACCGTGCATCGGGGCCTTGAAAGGCTCGGCTACCTTCGTTCGTCGCTCCGCGACGAACGAACCATCGGCCAAACTCCAGGGACTTGTCCCGCTGCGGCAAGCTCCACCTCCAATGGCTTCGGGATGCACGGGGTTTTTCGGGGCCAACGACACCGTTCTAGCGACCTGCCCCTTCGGCGCTTACACTGCGCTCCTCCGCTGAACCCCACCCGCCATGTTCCAGCTCTTCCGCAACAGCCCCGGCTTGTTGATCACTCTCCTCCTGCTGCTCGGCGGCCTAGCGGTCTGTCTCCTGCTGGGGACCATGATGTCGCACATGGGCGCGTCCCGCCGCCCCATCCTTTGGTTCGCCGGCTTCTTCTTGTTGGTCGTGGGGCCACAACTGGCCGGCAACTTATGGCTGGCCCTGGCGTCCCATCGCGCCGATGCCCCACGCCGCGAAGCTCTCTCGAAGCTGGCCACCGACCCCGACCCCGCCGTGCGCGGCGCCGCAGCGAAGCTCTTGTTCGGACCGGACGCCGATCCCGGGCAAACCACCGACGCGCGGGCCATCTTCGGTGATGCCCTTAGCCAGGCCGAGGAAGCCCGTTTCGCCATTCTGCCCAAAGGGGAGACCGTTCTCCTGGCCCGATTCCGTGGTTACTCTGCGGCGGAGAACGCCTGGGTTGCGTACCTGCGTGTCACCGGCCTGAACCAACTCCAAGGCAAAGGTGACTCGCAGCGCGGGTTGCTCGTGACCCGTCCGAACGGCGAGAAGGTCTACGCCCTCCATTTCCAAAACTCGGTCGGCATCTGGACCGGTCCGGATGACGCATCCATCCGGAAACGCATGGCCGCCGGCGGATTCCGAGTGCCCTGGCGTGCCCCACTCGAGCCGCTGCCACCCGTTGCCATGACCAAAGCTCCGCAGGGACCCCCAACCCCCGGCGCGAGTTCGCCTCAGACTGGCTGGATGGCAACGCTCTCGAGTCGATGGGGCTGGCCGGCGCTCATCGCCCTGCTCAGCGCCTACCTGTTCGTGGTGGTTTTGTTCTACTTCAAAGGGGCGGCCTGGGCTGCAACCAGGAACCCGCCTCCCGGAGTCCCGCCGTGCGACGTCGCCGAACTGGTGGCTCGTCTCGAAGCTCTCAACACGCTGGAGATTCCATTCCACCTCGAGCGCGGCGATTCGCCTGGCGAGTTCTTCGCCACATGGCGGTTTGCCGACGCCCGTTGGATGGACCTGGCACGCGCACGCGGGATGTCGCGGACCTTCCGCATCCGATTGAGGCTCGACGAGAGGTCCGGAGTGGTTCGCACGACCGACTATCTCTCGCGCTTCGACGGGTCGGCGGGGCGTGGAGGAGCGGAACTGGCCTGGAAGGCCTCCCTTGGGATCGTCTTCTTCCAACACGAGCATCAGCGGGTGTTCGGCCTGCAGTTCGACGAAAACGGAAAACCCAAGGCCGACCTTTCCTACGCGTACACCTTCAAGCTCGACGAAATGAAGTCACCTCTCATCCAGGTGGTCACAGGCGCCGGTTGGAAGTGGCGACCCACGGTCTGGCAGGGACCGACCTGGCTGCGTTGGCTCACCGAGTGACCGCTTCTTCCGCATCCAATTCCCGAGTGGCAGACCTGGCTCCACCCGTGACAACGCGACCGACCTCGAACCGCCGCCCATTCGCCACCCGAGTGCAGACTTCCTTGTTCAGCCTGGGTCATCGTGCAAACCAAGCCTCCGACCCAACCACCACGACCTGGAACTCTCCACCCCAGGCCATCAGCCCACCCATGAAATCGCCACGACCACCCCAACTCGACCCAGGTCTCGTTCGCGCGCCGTCCCACCAACCGCCCGCAGGCACATCGACGCTCAACGCGGCTGATGAACTGGGCCCACGTAGCGGCGGGCGCCCCGCCTGCCGTAGAGGGGGGCGTCCCGCCCTCCGACATTCCCCCGCGTTGTTGGTCCGTGGGCAGGCCGATCCTGAACAGGCAGATCTCGAGAAACAGCACCACCCGAGCGGCGGCCGTCCCGCCAACCGCTACCTCTCAGCCCTCGCCGTCCTCGCCATCGCATTCCTCAGCCTTGGCCGTTGCTTCGCCGCTGAAAGTTCCCACGAGCCCTCCAGCCGTTTCCTCCAGGACTGGTTGCTCTGCGGCCCCTTCCCCGCCGTCACCGAAGCGCACCCCGACATCGATGCCATCCGCCTGCCCGGCATGTACACCGACTTCCTCCAAACCACCGGAGGTGAGTCCGCCTCCCGACCTGTCGCCGGCCAATCCGTCGGATTCCCCGGTGGCTCCAACACCTGGGTCCACCACCGTTCCTCCGAGGAAGAGATCAACCTCGACACCGCGGTCACCACCACCGATCGCGTCGTCGCCTACGCCTACCGTGAGATCCCCTCCCCCCAACCTGTGGTCTGCATTCTCGCCCTGGGCAGCAACGACGGCGTCCGCGCCTGGCTCAACGGCGAACCCATCCTCGACAGTCCAGGCCCGCGCGGTCTCCAGCGCGACCACAGCCTCATCCCGGTCGCACTCCGCCCAGGCACCAACGCCCTGTTGCTCAAGATCGAGGAACGCGGCAACCGCTGGGGTTTCGCCTGCCGACTGCTGCCACTCACCCATGAGTTCATCGCCGAACGCATCCGCCTCTTCGAGGTGGTCACGCGTGATGACGGAACACCCGCCATCCGGCTCCGCCACTCGGCCGGCCTCACCGCGGCCCTGGTGAAATCCGTCCGCTTCGAAGCGCTCCCCGGCCTCTCACCCTCTGCCACTCAAGCCGTCTGGCGCGCTGAAGGCTTGCCTGCCCCGGAGATACCCATCGGCGTCGACACCCGCTCCTTCGCCCACTACCGACTGCGCCTGCGCACGGTGCTCGCGGACGGCACGCTGCAGGAGTTGACGGTGCCCTTCACCGCCGGCCAACGCGCCGAGCACGTCCTCTTCGAGGGTTCCCAATCCGCCTACACCCTGGTGGTCGGCGCCAACGCCTCCGAGAGCGAACGCTGGGCCGCAGGTGAGCTGCAGCGCTGGATTCATCAAATAAGCGGCGCGTTGTTGAACATCCAGGACGACGCCAGCGCCCCCGCGACTCGCCGGATCGTGGTCGGCTGGAACAAGCTCACTCAGACACTTCTCGGAGCCGGTGTTCCGCCCCCTCATGACGCCGATGAATCGTTCACCTACCGCAGCATCGGACCGGACATCCTCATCTGGGGTGGCCGGCAACGCGGCACACTTTACGGGGTTATGTCCTTCCTCGAACGCGAACTCGGGGTTCGCTTCTACACGCCCAAAGTCACCGTCACCCCTCGTCGCACCCGACTCGCCTTCAGCGGTCTGCACCACACCGAATCGCCGGGCGTGCGGGTCCGCAACGACTTCTATTACGAAGCCTTCGATCCGACTTGGGCGGCTCACAATCGCATCAACGGCGCCATGAGCCAGCGCCCCCAACCGGGCGGGCTGGAGAGTTACTGGTCCGTGCACACCTTCTATCCGCTCATGCCATCCGAGGAGTTCTTCAAGGATCATCCGGAGTACTACAGCCTGCTCCAAGGAGTGCGCACCGCCGACCACGCCCAACTCTGCCTCACCCACCCCGACGTGCTCCGCATCATCACAGAACGCATCCGCCAAAAGATCCGCGAAAACCCTGACTACCTCATCTACGACGTCTCGCAGAACGACTGGAGCAACCCCTGCGAATGCCAAAATTGCCAGAGCATCGTCGACCGTGAGGGCAGTCAGTCCGGTCCCATCATTCACTTCGTCAACCAGGTCGCCGACAACGTCCGCGCCGAGTTCCCCAACAAGTTCATTGGCACCCTTGCCTACAGCTACACCCGCAAACCACCGAAGACCCTGAAGCCGCGCGACAACGTGGTGGTCCGGTTTTGCAGCATCGAATGCTGCTTTGCCCACGACTTCATGACCTGTCCCGAGAACAAGTCGTTCGTCGATGACATGAACCGTTGGGCTGAAATCGCCCCGCACCTCTACATCTGGGATTACGTGGTCAACTTCAGCCACTACGTGATGCCTTTCCCGAATTTCCGGGTGCTCCAGCCCAACATCCGGTTCTTCCGCGATCATCGCGCGATCGGCATCATGGAACAGGCCGCCTACCAGAGTCGCGGCGGGGAGTTCGCCGAACTGCGCGCCTACGTGCTGGCCAAACTGCTGTGGAATCCCGAGGCCGAGCTCGAACCCATTCTCAACGATTTCATGCACGGCTACTACGGCCGTGCCGGCCAGTTCGTCCGGGCCTATTTTGACCTGCTCCACGGACGGCTCACACCCGAGACCCACATTCGCCTGGGCCTCCAGCACGACGACAAACTCTTCTCCGACGAGTTCGTTCGACAGGCCGAAGTGCTCTTCGACCAGGCGGAAGCGGTCGCCGACACCGAGGAGATTCGTCAGCGCGTGGAGATGGCGCGATTGCCCGTGCTTTATCTGAAGTGCAAACGTTCGCCCCGGATGGCCCGCGAAGACGGCACGTATGCCCGCTTTTGCGCGATCGCCCAACGGGAAGGTGTCACCCATTATGCGGAGGCTGGCGAACCGCACCGCAAAGCTTTCCACGCCGAGGTGGAAGCCGCCCGGTAAGACCGGCCCTCCGAGCCGTCATCCAAGTCGCTTACGCACCGCACGGGCATAGAGAACAACGGGCACGAGCGAGAGCAGGGTAATCACGGTGATCACGATCAGCTGGCCCTGGCCCGCCTGCGGGTCGGCCAGGACCTGGGCGGCGACGGCATCGTTCGCATGTTGAGCCCACGCCAGCGGACCCTCCGCGGCGATTCGGGCGATGGCAAAGCCACTGCCGCTGGCCGTGTCCCAGCCGAGCGCAGACAACCACCCATAGGCTTTGATCCCGGCAGACATGCACCCGACCGCAAGGAAGCCCACACCCACCGTGCCGAATGAGATCCATCCCAGGCTGAGCGAACCGATTGCAAAGAATCCGATCGCGACTGCACCCAGGCTGACCGGAGCCACCGCGATGCCGCCCCACGCGAACAGAATTCCCACGGCGCGATCCCCGCCGGCGATCCAGCCGAACACCGGAGGGTCGCCCTCATCCGGCGCGGAAAATCGAATACGCACCAACGGCACCCCCAGCAGGGTCCACCGGCTTCGATACTCCCCGACCGACGAACCCGCTTGATCTCTCGGAGCCAGAAACAGCTCCGGGTGAGTTTGGCGCTCCGACGACCGCAAGGCACGCATGCCGCGCATCGCACGCACCAGAACCCACGGCCAGCCCACGACAAACGTCAGCACAAGACCCTGGCTGATCCAGGCATGGATCACGCCAGGCTCAGGGGCTCGAAGCGCCATCGCCCGCAGCAGGTACATCGATCCCAGACAGGCGAACGCCGCGGAAAACAGAGCCAGCGTGATCCTCACCACCGCACGCCGTTCCCGCGGTGTCCGCGCCTGATCGAGGTTCGTCCGCAGCGTCAGCACGGCGGAGACCACGCCAGAGATGGAAACCAACAACCCGGCGAACCCGGTGGCTTTCGCCGCCATCCCGCCCTTCACGGCCACGGCGCTCATTCCCGCGGCCTCGGCCGGTGGGGCCATCACCGGCAAACACGCCAACACGCCCAGCGTGAAGACACGACCCGGCGTGCTCCGGGAAAGCGCTCCCTCCACAAACGCAAGCACACCCTCCTGCAAAATCTTCCGACCGCGAGCCAACCGCTGCTTGACCGCGTCCTCGGTAAGATCCAGGGCGACCGCCACGTGCTCCACCGAACAGTGCTCGCGGTAGTAGAGAACCATCGGCTCCCGATACAGTTCCGGCACGCGTTCCAAAGCCCGCCATAGGATCGCCTGTTCCTCCTTGCCCATCGCGAGTTGAGGCGTCGGCTCGTCCCCCGACGGAAGTTCATCCGCCAACTCCAGCGCTTCCGCACGATGTGCCGGCTCCCGCTCGTCCGACCGACGCAACCGACTCACCTTGTGACGCAGAATCCCGCACAACCAGGCCCGCAACTTCTCAGGCTCGCGGAGCGCATGCAGCTGCCGCCATGCCTCCACAAACACCTCCTGTGCCAGGTCTTCGCTTTCGCTCAATCGTCCGTTCGCCGCGTACGCCAGCGAACAGAGCAGTCGCTGGTACCGCTCCACGATCCGGCCAAAGGCCTCGCGATCACCCTCCCGGCTCGCGGCCACCAGCTCCGCATCGGTCACAAACTCCGTCGTGGTCCTGTTTTCCGCGGTACGCATGATGCTTCGCTGGCATGTGCCCGAATTTCCCGGCGCGGTGACAACATTTCTTCTGCCCCCGCCTGTCAACGCCGGTTCTCGGGGCCCGATGGCTTCGCAAACCTGCCCACCGGCCGTTCGAGTTCGAAAGTTTGTCACCTCAACCCCGCCTTCGCACACGTATGAGCAACATGTCGTTCTTCAACTCGATCGTTCCTCTCCATGAACCGTGCCTCCGTAGCGGCGGGCGTCCCGCCTGCCGTAGAGGGGGGCGTCTCGCCCCCCGGAATCCCTAGTTCGTGGCCCATGAGCAGGTCGATTTCGAACACGGGGCTTCCCATGAACCTTTCCAGGGTAGCCATCGCGAGGGTTGAAACGGGCTCCCTCACCCCAACCCTCTCCCGGAGGGAGAGGGTGTCGCATATCCCGCACGGCGACATACCGGAACTTCAACCGTCCGAGCCGTCGCGACCCGTTCCAGCCAACACCCGGCCCAACCCTTCGAAACCCGCGGGAAATATTCTCCCTCTCCCTCCGGGAGAGGGCCGGGGTGAGGGCCGCTCGCTGCATTCCTCGCTCCACGGTTCATGGTCCCCATGCGCGATTCGTGAATCGTGGGACTCCCCATGAACCGTGCCGCCCCTCGTCTCCATACTCGTACTCGTACTCCTAATCGTAATCTCCCCTCCTCCCCTCGGTTCATGGTCCCAATACTTGTCCAATTTCTCAGGAAAACGTTCCTCTCCATAAACCTCCCAACCACACCCATCGCCTCGAACATGAACCACCCAACCCGCCTGACGTTAGCCTGCTGCGCTTCACTCATGGTCCTGAGCCTCCTAACCACCGCTGTCGCAGCCACCCCGAAGCTCCTCGACGACTTCTCCCATCCCACCCGCAACAACAACGGAGTGGAGCGACTCCTCTTCACCGACACGACCGCGGGCAGCCAGTCCCGAGCCTCGGTGACCTGCACCAACGGTGTGCTTCAGGTGAAGGGCGAACTCGTACCCGGTCGCGGCGTTCCCGCGTTCATCAGTCAGGTGTCGCTCCTCTCGCCCGATGGCAAACTGCAGGACCTGACCTCTTACCAGGGAGTTCGACTCCGCGTGAAGGTCCTCCGTGGCATTCTCTGCGTTCAGGTGGGCAGCGCCGCTGTCACCAACTTCGACTACCACACGGGGAGTCCGATCGCCGGCAAGCGTGGGGAGTTCCAGGAGGTGAAGATCCCTTTCCAGGAAATGAAGCGCTCGTGGTCGGAGCAGACCCCGCTTCAGCTGAAGACCATCACCAGCATCAACCTGGTCTCCTTTGGCATGGTGAAGGATGCCTTCGCCTACGAGGTGGATGAACTCGGTTTTTATTGATCGACCTCGCTCCCGTCGCCCCATGACATCGTTCAACCCTTCGCCAGCCGCGACTCCGTCCACGGACTGGACCACGGGCCACCGCCTGGACTACCTCGATGCCGCCCGCGCCTTCGCACTGGTGCTTGGCGTGGTGTTTCACGCGTCGTTGTCCTTCATGCCCGTCTTCATGGGGTGGGCCGTGCAGGACATCTCAACCAGCTCCTGGGTGACACGGTTCACCATTCTCAGTCACGCCTTCCGCATGGAGACGTTCTTCCTACTCGCGGGCTTCTTCAGCCGCTCGACCTATCACCGAGCCGGCCCAATCCCGTTCCTGCGCTCGCGCGCCCTTCGCATCGGTGCTCCGTTCGCGGTGGGCTGGTTCCTCCTTCGACCCTTGCTGGTGTCCGGCTGGATCATGGGGTCCGCCAGCCTGCGGGGGGACGTCGATGTCGTGGCCGGTCTCCGGGGCGGGTTTCAAAGCCTCGCCACCCTTCCCAGCGGCATCTTCACGGGATCGCACCTTTGGTTCCTGTACTACCTGGCCATGGTCACGGCGCTGACCCTTGCCGCGCGGCACCTCGTGGCCTCCATCGGCGCTTGGGGTGCGGTCCTGGTTCGGAAGGCCGACTCCTTCATTGCGTGGCTGGCTGTTTCTCCGGTGTCGCTGGCGGCCCTGGTGGTGCCCACGACGATCGCCCTCTGGTTCATGCGCTCGTGGGGGGTGGACACCCCGGACCAATCCTTGCGTCCCCATCTTCCCGCACTCCTCCTCTACGGGGGATTCTTCGTCCTGGGCTGGCTGTTGAATCGAAAGCGCGAGTGGCTGGACGCCTTCATCCGCATCTCACCCCAGCGCTGTCTGCTCGCGGCCTTCGGCATCGCTTCCATTCTCCTGCTCGGCGACATCGAACGGGACCCGGGCCATCCCCAGTTCCAACTCGCGCATGGGACGTATGCCGTGGGCTATGCGACGACCATGTGGTCCCTGGTGCTCCTGACCCTTGGCGCGTTCAGGAAGTTCTGCTCCCGGCCCAACCCGGTCATCCGTTATGTCGCGGATTCGTCCTACTGGATGTACTTGGTCCACCTGCCGATCGTCGTGTGGTTGCAGGTGGCTGTTGCCGAACTCCCGCTGCCGTGGTGGCTCAAGCTCACGCTCATCACCCTGGTGACCGTCGCCCTCTGCTTGCTGACCTACGACCTCGTCGTGCGATCCACCTGGCTCGGCGCTCTGCTCCATGGACGTCGCCGTGACCGGGTCATTCTTTCCCTGTTCACAGACCGGGTTTCTTGGCGTCCGCGGCTTGGCGTGAGATCGAATTGAATCGTTCCGCTACGGAGTCCCAAGAGGCACGAGTTCGATCGGTGTGGCCCGGGTGCTCAGCATGGCTGCGGTCAAGGCCTCGGACATTCGGTAGCCGGGCGCATCGAAACGGTAGTAGGTCCCGAAACGCTCGAAGCGCCCCGCGACTCGAAACCGACCCTCGCGGCCCATGGCCAGGGGTTGGGGTTCCCATTCGATCTCGTCGCTATCGAAGGGCATGGTACCCACCCATACCCGGAACAATGGCACCGGAAGCGCCGTGGTTTTGTCCTGAACCGTGCCCGTTAGCTCCTGAGTCCGGGTCAACTGGATGCCTACTTCGTCCATGCCCGGCATGACCACGACGAGCGCCATGCCAAAGCCTTGGATCGAAGCTACCACCAACCATTCAAAGGAAGGCGCGTTCGCCCAGACCGCTCGCCCCTGCTCATCGGTGGTCAGACGCGCGGAGAACGGCCACCCGCCGTTCAGAATACTGCCCGTCAGCAAGACGCCCGGGATCGGTTCATTCGCCTCGTCACGAACCTCAATTCGCACGGAATGACCCGGTTGCAGAACCACCGGAGCCTGCATCACGCCTTCCAGGTCATCCAGGATCGGCACGAGCAATGGCGCGAATCCCTCGGCCTCGACGCCGAGCACTTGGGTTGATGGGTCCGCAGCCGACCGCAGGGTGAAGGCGCCCGATGCATCCGTACGGGCCACAGCTCCTCGCTTCACGGTCATGTTCCCCCCTGCGTCCGTGAGACCCAGGCGAACCATGGCCCCGGAAACAGGCCGATTCCCGCCATCCACCACGTGACCCTGAAGAGTCATCCCGCCGTTCATCCGGATAGGAATCTCGGCTCCACCTTTCTCGGCCGCGGTCATGACATGAAGCGACCGTGTCGGGAATCCCGGATGAAGAACTTCCACTCGAATGAACTCCGCGGGCAATTCGCGCGGAATGACCCGTGACTGCCACCGTCCCGAGTCGTCGCTGAGGGTCAGGATCTGGGTCAACATCAGGAATTCCTTCGCTTCACCTGCAAAATCCTGTCGCGGCCCTTCGATACGCACCAGGGCACCCGACACCGGACGTTCCTGGTCATCCACGATTCGCCCCTGGATCGTCAGCCCGGGCTCGGCACGATAGACATACTCGTCCGGAAAGTCCCCATGCTGACGACGGGTCCACTGCACGATCCGGGGTACGTACGCGTCGTGGTTGGCCCAGAGGGTGATGTAGTCCAACGGCGCTTTCGGATACCGCACCTCCACCCAGCCGTCCGCCCCGGTGTCGTAGGACGCAATCCGGCAATGCGCACCGGGCTCCGCCACTTCCAGCCGCAACCGCATGCCCGCGATCGCTTCCCCCGTCTCCGCATCCACCGCCCGGAACCGCAGGCGCCCATCCCATGGCACCTCCGGAACCCGGACCATCGGTGTGTCCCGCCATTCCACCGGCAGATCCGGGCCGCCCACCGACATGCCGACGATCACTTCCGATGCCGTGGAGCCGGAGCTGACCACGTCCAGAGTTCGTACCGGCTTCTCCGGGTGCGGATTCCAAAAGCTCGAAACACAAAGGCGCATGGAATTTCCGTACGCCGCCAGATGCGGAGCATCGCCGGTCCAGGCCACCCGCGACTCCGAATCGCCCAGGTTGGAGGCCGATTCATACCGCTGCCGCCAGAAATTCAGAACATGCGTTCCGTACTGGATCGGAATCTCGGCCGTGGAGCCGTCCGCGTAGTTCAAACGAATCCGGGCAATGGCCGTTTCGAGGTCCGCATGGAAGTACGTGCTGTGAAGCAGATAGAGCCGATCGAAGGTTCCACCGACGACAATGCCTTCCACCCGTGGACGGAAAAACCATCCCTCCCGTCGCGCGTCGGTGCCCGCCAACCGAATCAGGCCCGACACCGAAAACGGAACCCCGAAGAAAGACTGCGACCCACGGGGAATCGCCCACCACATCCCCGGCTGATCCTCGACGACGTGCAGAACGCTCGGGTCGACCGCTTCCACCGGGGAGTCGGTATGCCGCCCCAGTTCCAACGCTCCAACCACGGCCCTTCTCATCCCATTGGGATCCTGACGGACGGCGGCACTGGCGTCGCCCGTTCCAGCCGCAGAGCCCCCTGGTCCCCCGTTTGCCGCCGATCCATCCGTGGCTGCCTGATTCAGCTCGGGGGCTCGAGTCAGCCAACTCGCCGCCAGCACGGCCACGATCCCAATCCCCAGAAGCGTCGGAACCCAAACCCCCCGGGGCACCTGCCGCAACGACTTCAATCGCTCCCCCAGAGACGCTGCATGCTCCCGGATTCCCATGAGTGTCTCCGTCGAGCCAGGCATCGGCGGCAGGGTCGCCAGTTCCAGAAGCGTCTCGCCATAGGCTCGTCGCGCTCCTGAATCGGCTCCGCGAAGCGCCAACGCATCGCAGGCCAGCTCCCGGTCCTGCCGCATGCGCCGCGCGCCCCACCACAGCAACGGATTGAACCAGTGCACACCGGTGAGCACCGTGAGCCAGGCATTCCAAAGAATGTCCCGCCGCCGAACATGGGCATACTCGTGCCGAAAAACGTGCCGCCAGGCGTCGTTCCCCAACCGGCCGATCAGTCCCGACGGCACCAGAATCACCGGCTTGAGCCATCCCGCGAGCCCCGGCGCTTCCGCGTCATGGCCCACTCGGATCTCCACCCGGCCCGCCACCCCCAACTCCTCCCGGCAACGCTCGGCGAGTTCACACAAGCTTGGATCCTCCAACCGCGGATAGCTCTGTAGTCGCTTCCGTGACATCACCAGCAGAAATCCGTGTTTCAGGAGAAAAACCACCATCACCACTCCCCACACCAGTCCGGCCCAGGCGAGCCACGCGTTCTCCCGACCCCGCACCACCTGTGCCGGCGGAGCGACGTCAAAACCCGCCAACGCAAACTCCGAGCGCACCCCAACCTCGCCACGGTTTCCTCCGTCGGTGGCTCCGACTCCGGAGGACAGGCTCACGGCGGCGGCCGGTGCCGCGGCCTTTGTCGGCGGCGCGGTTTGCCGGGCGGGCGGCACCGTTTCCACCGCCAGCCAGCGCGCCACGTTCTCGGGCAGCCGCGAAACACCCCAGGATTGCCAACTCCAGCGGCTCTCGGGCAACGACGGCAGGGACAGCCGCACCAGCACCAAGCCCCACAACGCAAACGTCCAGGCTGGTCCCAGCCGCCGGCGAAAGACGCGTTGGATGCCCCAAACGATCAGGATCAGGAGCGCCCCGTGGAGCGAGGTTCGCAGCACCGAAGCGAAGAGTGCGCCCAGCCAGTCGGGTGGATTCATGCACGCGGAGGTTGGGAGTTCTCGTCGAGAATCCGCTTCATCTCACGTACCTCCTCCGCCGTCAGGCGATGTCGGCGGGCGAAGTGGATCAGAGCAGGTTTGATGGCTCCCCCAAACACGCGTTGCAGGAACGTCTGGCTCTCCGCCTCCACCAGCTGTTCCCGGGTGAATCGCGCCGAATAGAGATACAGATTCTTGTAAGGCTGCGCGTCCAGAGCCCCTTTGCGCGTCAACCGCGCCAGCATCGTCCGCACCGTGTTCGGATGCCATGCCTCGCGCTTGGAACAGGCCTCGATCAGGTCGTAGGCCGGCTGGGGCGAACGTTCCCACAGCAATTCCATCAGCTTCCATTCCTGCGCACCCAGGACCGGGGGTGCCTCCACGGTTTTGGTCGTTTGCTTCATGCGGTGGTTATACTCACTACACCCGTAGTTAATCAGGAGGCAACTCTGAAGTTGGAGTTCCGGGAGCAACGGTCTTCTCGGACTTGCCGGGAGCTGAGGGGTGGATGCCGAATCCCAGCCAGCGCTTCTGAAACGGATCAAGAGGCGGCACCCGCCGCGTCGGGTGACCGAAGAGTCTGCGACAGCAGTTCCCAGCCGACATGTTCCTGGGCGAGCCGTTGACCTCGGCGGAACAGCAGACGCACGGGATCGGCCAGTTCACCTACCCAGTGAAGGCCTTCCTCGCTGACGGCGTCGCCTTCCCAAACTCCTTCGCAGCCGGTGCCAACTTCCAGCAACCACCGGTAACTCCCCAGGTGGGGCGCGACTCCGGCGTATCCCAGAGCCTGGAGCTTGCGCGAAGCCCGGCATGGGATTTCCAGCCCCGGCGGATCCAGATCGCCGAAGTACTCGACCGGCCGGGCGCCGCCAATCTCCTGAAAAACATCGACCAACCGACCCGCGGCTTCTGCGAAGACCAGGCCTTTGCCGTACACCACGGCACTGAACTGGCGGGCTTGTTCGTTCCATCGGCCGTACGAGTCCCAGGTCGCCGCGTTCTCCAACACGAGGACGGGCCCCTCCGGATTCGGTCCACGCCTCCAGCCAAAGGGTTCGAAAACCTGGGTGCAGCGCAGGGTCGCCGGAGAGATGCGCCCGGTTCGGAAAGGTGCGGCCACCAGCAGAGCGTCCAGACGCTTCTCGTCGCCGAAGATCTGAACGGATCGTTCTTTGATCGGAACCATGGGACGCGAGCGCCCACCCTCGGCCAGAAACCGATTCATGCGGACCAGGTCATCCAGGGACAGACCGGTGCGGGTGTCGCGAACGAAAGCGAACTCGGGTTCCCAGGGCATCGCCGACATGTCGGGACCTGGTTGATCGGGTTCGACGGGATCCCCGAACAGAGCCGCGATTCGGAGTTCCGCCTCCACGGGGATGAGCACGCGTTGGACAAGGATGGGGCGGTATTGCGGAGACTTGAGGCGAAGAAGTCCGACTGCCGCCAGGAGCCGGGCATCGCGTTCCGCTTCGCTGCGCAGGTCGGCGGACACCAACCCCGCATCCTCGAGCAACTGTTCCCAGTCGCGGGAGTACGGCAACTTGGACTCCCCGAGCCGCCCGCCGCGGGCCTTCCACCAGGGTCGTGCAGTTCCCGCAGCACTGGAAACTCCCGCCACCGAGGATCGTCCGCGGTCATGTCAGCGGTTCCATCGCCTGCTCGGCGGTGAGGAGGATCGGGATATTCTCGATGTGAGCGACGTAACCATCGGCTCCGGGCGTGACCTTCTTCTGGCAGATCACCACGGTGTCGGCGTACGGGGCCATGACGCCGAGTCGATCGATGGGAAACGCCATGATGAGCTGAAGCTCGAAGCGACCGGCCAGTTCGAGGCAATCCTCCACCCCATCGCCCGAGAGCTTCGAGAAGGCTTCGTCCATGACCACCAACCCCAGGTGCGGGGAGCGGTGGGACCCGACGTCGTAGACACGGCGGAAGGCGGCCAGCATGGAAATGAAGAAAGGCGCCTGATTCTCGCCGCCGCTGAGACTGCGCCCGCTGCGCCCCAGCGAAATGCCCGGGGCATCGGGTTGCTCCGCGCTCAGCATTTCCAGGTCGTAACGATGGTAAAACCGGTAGTCGAGCAGGCGCCGGCCGCGTTCATCGGCGCGCTCGGCGGCTTCAACCGCCGCCATGAGTTCCGCCTTCGCCCGGTCGACCTCCTCGGACTGGATCGCCTGCGCCAGCGGGTCGGCCGGGGAAAGACCGGTGTCCAGCAGCGACCACAGCGCGGAGAAAGCCGGATCGCGCCGTTGGGTGATCCGGTAGACATGGCGCCCGATCCGTTGTTGCAGGTAGCCCCGCAGTTCACGGATCGTGCGGTCGGCCGCCTGGAGTTTCTCATTGAGGCGGTCGAGCACTCCTTCCTGCAAGCGTCGTTCCCAGTCCTTGCGGCGATCGGATGCCAGGGTGCGGGAGCTTCCCAGTTCAACGGTTTCCAACAAGTTGAGCCGGGCGTCCCAGGCCGCGTTGTCGTCGTCGAGCACGAAGTCCGTCTGGTACTGGGGATGCAACAGGTTGCCGGCAGCATCCCGGGCCGAAACCAACTCGCGCCGTGCCGCGTTGCGAGCGTTCCGGGCGTTGGCCGCCGTCTCGCGCGCCTCCAGTTCCAGGACCGTGACCGCATCCTTGCGTTTGTCCCAGGTGGGCGCCTTGTCCAAAACCTGCTCCAACCTCGCCTGTAGTTCGCGGTCGAGGATGCGGGTGGGAACACCCACCCGGCTGGCCGTGAGATCGAACTTGGCTTGGCGAAGGTCGTCCTCGGCACGGACCAGACCCTCCTGATGCGGGCGGGCATTGCGCTGGAATTCCTCAAGGCGCCTGGCTCGCACGGCGATGTCCCGGTCGAGCCGCGTCTTGCGGTCGTCGAGTTCCTTGAGTTTCACCAGCCGCGCCGCACGTTCGGGAGTCGTCAGCAACTGGATCGTCTCGCAAACGCTGCCGAAGTCGGCCTCGAGTTTGGGCAGCCGCGGAAGATCCGTGGATCGATCAGGCAAGGTGCCGTCGCCCAGTCCGCCCTTCAGGCCCGAGTCGAGCCAGGCGTTGAGGTCCTGAAGGCGACGGTCGGCGATGTCACGCTGGGCGCGCACCTCGATCTGCTCGCGTTCCCTGAGTTGGCGCATGCGGGCGAGTCCTTCGCGTCCGAGCGTCAGAGCGACGTCCCCGGCGGGACGGAAACGCCGGCGGGTGGGCAGTTGCTTGAAGACGCCATCAGGCGTGATGGCACGTCCGGCGGGACACGAGTCCAGTTCCTCAGGGGTCTCGACGCAGAGCACATCCCCGAGCAAATGGTGGACGTACGCTCGGGCCACCGGGTGGGCGACCTCGACCTTCTCGGCGAGGGATCCTGCACGCACCTCCTGTCGGAGTTGGGAGGAGAGCACTTCGCCGGGGTGAATCAGCATCTCGGTTTCCCGGCCCGGAGGAACGCGGCGCAAGACCGCCAGGGCTTCTCGATAGTCGGCGTCGGTCACCACAATCGCCCAGCGCTGTCGACCCAGGAACAATTCCAGCGCCGGCCACCAGCGTTCGGCCTCGGGTCGCACTTCGATGAGGCGTCCGAGCTGGTGCGCACGGCCGCCCAATCGTTGTTGGATGGCCTCATACACGGGGAAGGAACCCGGGCTGCGATCCTTGCCGATCGACTCGAGTTCGGCAGCCAGCTGGCGGAGTCGCTGATCGGCGGTCTCGCGCTCCTGGCGGATGGGCGTGATGTACTGCTCGATCGCGCGGACGAGTTCCTGAAAGCGGGTGGACAACGCCTGCAAGGCGCCCAGTCGTGCCTGATCCTCACCTCCGTGCAAGGAGTCCAGAACGCGGGGATCCACGGTGAGGAGATCGACCAGGCCGGGCTGGGCGAGCGAGGCGGCATGACGCAACCAGTGGACCCAGCGGTGGTGGCGATCCGAGAGGCGTTGGCGCACGGATTGCGCCGCATCCCGAAGCTGAACCATCTCGCGGTGCAGCTCCTCCTTGCGGCTTTCCAGATCATTCAACTTTCCCTGCCCGGGATCCTGGGACCCTTCGAAACGTGTGGCTTCGATGACCTTCTGCAAGGATTCGAGTTCGACGGCGGCCGACTCGACAGCCTTCTGATCTTCGGCGAGCTCGCCCTGGAGTCGTTCGAGGCTGCTGCGGTGGCGTTCGACCAGTTCGGTGAACTGCGCGACGGAAAGCGCGTGGCGTAGCCAGGCCTGGATGGACTCCTCCGCGCGGGCCGAAGTGTAGTCCACATGATGTCCGGCGATGGCTCGCAGATAGCCGGCTTCGTTCTCCTGGCGGCGAAGTCGCGCCTCGGTTTCGCGATAGGCATCCTGGGCCGCTTTCACGTCCCGGACATCCAGCGGACTTTCTTCCAGGATAAAGCGGCGAATGAAGTCTTCGACGTTCTCCTCGGGTTCGAAGGCGATGGCTTTGACCAGGGTTTTCTGAAACGGCAGCGGATCAAAGTAGAGGTGCCGAGGCGTGGCCATTTCGGCCAGGTAATCCTGCTGCCGGCCGAACAGGCACTTCTGCGAACTGCCCGCCTCGAACTCGCGTTTGATCCAGGTACGAAACACGTCCTCCTCCAGCAGGCGCCCTTCGGGAGCGAGTTGGGCGTACTCCAGGCGATCCGGCACCAAGAAGTAGGTCCGGCGGGGTTCCGCCGTGGGGCTGCTGAATTCAATGCGCATGCCCCACGTTTCGCGTCGGCGCGGGCGACCGCTTCGCTCCTCGGGCCAGGTGAACTCCAGGGCGATCACCGTGACGCCGCTGCTGCGAGTGTAGTGCGGTTCGCCGTCCCGGACCGTGTTGGTGTCGCAAAGACAATAACTCACGAGCGAACGGCTGCGGGCGTTGCCGGCCGCGGCACGATTCGGACGCCAGTGTTCGCCCAGAAGGACGTGCTGGATCAGATCGAGGAGAGCGGTCTTTCCCGTGCCAAACGCGCCGGCGATCAGCGCGTGATTGGTGACGTCGAAGATTTGGCGAAACCCGTACCAGTTCACCGCGATGATGCGGCTGAGGGAAATCCGTTGACCGGTCATGGCGCCACCTCGTCGTCGGTGCTGACCTCCGCTTCGCCTGTGGACTTCACGCCCGCATGAAGACCCACCATCCGATCCCAAGCCTCGATGCTCTCGAAGGGAATGACGCGGGGCAGTGTGGGCAGAATCTCGACAGCTGATTCGCCAAAGCGCTGCGGGTCCTCATGACGCTGGAAACGAATCAGTCGCCGGGTCCGACAACGGGCCAGCATCCGTTCCAAATGCGAATCCTTCGGCAACTCGATGCGTTCAAAGGTCAGTTTCAACGCCTGAAAGATCTCGTTCGCGCTCACCACCACCGACTCCATCGCGCGTTCCATCCGGGTGTCGTGATACAGACGCCACAGCACCAGGATCAGGAGCGTCTCATCCTTGGTGAACTTCGCGGTCAGGCCGCATTCGCCCGGCACCGGACGGGCCTGAAGCAGCGAACGATCCGGATCCGAGGTGAGATCGAGGTTCAAAGGGGCGAGGTACTCGGCGAGTTCGCGCAGATGCTCGCGGGCGGTGAGATAGATTTCGCGGGCGCGGCCGTCATCCCCAAGCAGAACTCCGGTCGAGAGCAACTCGGCCAGCGCATCGCGCAAGGCAGGCCGGTCCGACTCCGGGATGTGCTGCCAGAAGGTGGGCCAGGGTAGGTTCATGAGATCCGTTGAATCTGAAGTCGCTCGACGGAACGACCGGCGACACGGTCCTTCGCAATCGCCGCCGGATCCAGGCCGTGGTGGGAACGGTCCGTGTCCACCCGCCACCGAATCGGCCGGTGGGGCACCGAACCCGTGGCGCGGTCGAACGCCAGCACAGCGAGAAGGTCCAGCAGCTCATCCTCAGTGGCCAATCGGAGGTCCGCGGTGGAGATCACCCCGCCCTTCGTCGGAAGGAGCTTCTCCACGAGCCGCCCTGCCCGCTGGGGCGTGATCGCGTACAGGTTGCGAACCCGAATCATTTCCTGGGCATCCACCGTGTCCCCGGCTTCGGACGCTCCCGCCACGGCAAGCTCGACCGCTGGACGGCTGCGTCGAGGTCGGTACAGGGCATCGGAGCCGAATCTCAGGGAAACCTCCGCTGAAAGTAGCGGCAGGCCAGGCTCGTTGGCCAGATCGGCGAACGATTGACCAGTGTGCTGCCGGTCCGCCTCGGCAAGGAACGCCTTCAACTGCTCCGCGCGACGACCGCGCATCTCGGTCTGATAGACATAGCGCTGCTTGGAAAGGCGGCAGAAGTCCGCCATGCGCCCGTCGATGATGCGTTGCTTGGCCGGAATGGAGGCCAATCCGCGGTCCAAAGCGCTCAGCATCGATTCGGCCGCGATGTAGGACTCGACGGGCGGTAAACCACGGTGGGTGGTGATGCCCTCGGCGAGACGTTCCTTGGCCAAAGGATTGGCCAGGGCATCCTGCACCACCGCCCTGGCCCGCTGCAGGCGCGGCAGCAGACCGCCCTGCTGGAGAGCGTCGTAGCAGACCATGTGCTCCCCCGCATGGAACTCGATGAGGAACCGGCGAAGGGTCTCGGCCGGTGAATCACTGGTCCGCTGCTCTTCTTCATGCCGGAGAATCAGCGTCTCCACCGCGTGCATCTGGTCGGCAGCCCGTTCCACCCGGTCCAGAAGTTCCTTCACCGTTCGCCGGAATGGCTCAGGGTCGATTTGTCGTGGGTCGAGTGCGGACTCGTGGGCCAGTGTCTGGCAGATCGAATGCAAGGTGGCGGCGAAGTCGCGCAGGTCGGCCGGGTTGTTCGAAGCCAGTTCCCGCAGCGTCCGCATCAGCAGGCGCAGCTGAGGCGTGATCAGCACCCAGCGTTCGTCGAGACTCACCCGGCGTTCCTGGAGCCAACCCGCCTCGATGAGTTTGTTGTAGAACTGACCCGCGCGCTGGCGCAGGTCCCCCAGAGACGCCCCTTCGTCATCATCGAGTTGGGCCTGCGGGTGCGCCGCCAACACTTCCCGAATCAGCGTCTGACAGTCCTCGTGGGACACCTGGCCGCCTTCGTCGGCGCTGAGCGCGAGGCGGTCCGCGCAATCGATGGAAACGGGCGCCGAAGGTCGCGACAACGGCCGGAAAAACCCCGGGGTGAGCGCCCGACCGAGGCGCTCGCTCAGGGTTTCGACCGCTGGGGCCGTGGTGTCTGCCATGGACAGGAAGCAGAACAGGACCGGTGCTTCCGAGGCAATCCGCGGTTCAGCGAATGAGCGGACCCGACCGTCGGACGGCAATGGCCGAATCCACGGGTTCCGGTGGGGGCTGAGGCAAGAGAGGCGATATCATCCTCCGCGTGACGCTTTAGCGCTGGCCTTGTCGAAATCGGGAAGTCATTCACTCGATCCTCAATTATCGCCAAAAGAACATGAATACAAAGTTCTCACTTTCCATCGCGTTTGCCGCTGGCGCGGCATTCGCATCAATTGTTGTAGCCATAGGACTAGTCCACTGGAACAGACAGCAATCACAACTGCTATGGACCTCTTATCTCAACAACTACGCGAAGGATGCGTTGCGTCTGAGTCGTGGTCAGCAAGACGAGGTATTGAGAGCCATGGAGGGACGATTGCCTGGCGTGGTGCTTTCTGTGCATTCGTTCGGTGAGACTCTGTCGACTCGTGATGCGCTAAAACGTGCCAAACAGTTCTACGAAGAGAGTGGCAAGACTGTTCCACCGGAGATTTCGGGGATTCTATCTTCGCCGCGTCTCTGACTCAAAACTTGCAGCGCAGACAAATATCTAACCATTGCGTTGAACCGCGGAACCAGACAAACGTCGCCCACTGGCACCCACCCCACCTCCAGCACTGCGCTGGGCGGTGCAGCTCCCGGCAACCCCGCCGGACCCGGTCCGGCACAGCTCTAGCGAGATCGGGAGCCTCGCTCCACTGCGAACCCGCCCTCCAGCCCCAGCCTCAACCCAGCACCCACCGACTCCGCTCGATCGCGGGACTGGCTGGAGCAAACTCAAGAAGCTCTCCCAGGAAATGGCCACTCCCCAGAATGAATGCCTCGCCGCCGGCGGTACCCTGCCGCCGAACACATCACGCGCATCGGCATCCGCTTGGGTGAACAATTGTCGGAAGGGCCGGGGTCCATGATCCTCATCGCCGAACCACACCCCTAGCCCCACAAGGAAGAGCGAAGGCCGGGGTGAGAACCGTGCTTCGCCAGCTGGGACCAGGTCAGGATCTTGGCCGGAAAGGATTCGACCGGGGTTTCCAATGTTATTCCGAACCATCCGGGTGCGGAGATGGCTCTGTCGCTCCAAGATCGAGCAGAACTGGCGATCTGAACCGGACCCGTTGGACTTAGGTAAACACCCCATATCCTGACAGGACCGACCCGCCTAGATTGGATTTAGGAACGAAGCGTTCTCTCGGGAGAAAAAGCACCTGAAAGTTGGATTCCACAGAGGATTCGTCCCCGTTTGCGAGGTCAACAAAGCCTCCCCGGTCCGGGCCTACTTGGCCGGACGTGACGGGATGCAGGGTTCAATGAGTTGTCACCGCAATCCTTTAATAATCACAAACCATCACCTATGAAAACTCTCCATCTGATTCCCTTGTCCAGTGTCGTGCTCGCTTTGGCGGGCTGCGGAAACCAAGGCAGTTCAAACGACCCGTACGGCACGAATTCAAGTGCTGTTGCGAGACCAACTTATGATCGGGGGAGCATGACCAATGACTCCACGCGCGGAGCACTGACCCAGAGTCCCGGTGACTCGGGCGTGATGGGTGGCACGAACCACACCAGCCTGGGTGGAACCAACCATCAAGGCGTTGCCACCAACTCGCACCGCGTAAGCGACGAGCCATCGGCGCCTCTGCGCACCAACAGCGCGCCGGTGAACTGAGTGCCACCACCCAAGGCCGACGGTCCGACGCAGCACCGAGACCGCGATGGCTCGCTGGCTGGACGACGCGAACCCCGGCCCTGGATTCGCGGACAACCCATGTCAAAGGACATGAAGCAGGAACTGGGGAGCGATCTCTCGGAATCCACGTCGACATCGCCGTCTTCTGAAGCGACTCGCCTCAGAGTCCCTTCGTCATGAGTGGGTCCGCCTCTTCATGGATCGATCGCGAAGCGGGCCAAAGGGCGACGGGTGTCAACATGACGAGAAGCGACCAACCTGCGCCAGCTTCAGCCAGAATTGGCCGGCCTCGACCAGACCAACGTGATCGATGCCCCTGGCAGTGGCGACGGACGAATCCTCATCGCTGCCGCCCGTAAGTTCGGCTGCCGCGGGATCGGACGGAAAATCGACCCTCGTCTGGTGTCGATGGCGCGGGACAACGTCCGCACCGAGGGCCTGGAGCATCTCGTCCGCATCGAGCATGCCGACATTTTCGAGGCGGACTACAGTGTCTGATGTGCTCACCTCCTGCCCCCCTCACCCATGCTCAAACGCCTGCTTCCGCAACTGCGGATACTACGCCGCAGCGGCGCGCGGGTGGTGACCCACCCATTCCCGATTCCCGGCTTGAAGCCGGTCGCGACCGAACAAGTCGTCTCGAAGGAAGACGGCGACTCCCATCAAATCCAGGTCTGGTTGCCGTCCGCCGGTCCTTCGGTCCTGTGATCCCTCGGGCACTCCCCCCAAGTTCCGGGGTGGGCCTTGTTTGGGTTTCGCCGGCGGGGCACCGACGACCACTCATCGTCACGCACGACGCTGACCATCAGGGCTCCCCGAAACCCGGGTCGCCGCCTGGGCCCATGGCAGGAATCGCAAACCATTGATACTGCATTGCATACGTCAACCGTCGACTCCAGAAATCCACCGTAAATCCGCCATTGAGAAGCATCCATCGGGTGCATCGGATTCGCATGACCGAGATCAGCGGTTCGTTAAACGGCGGCAATCTGGTGCGATTCGTGACATTGCCAAATTCTTGGACATAGTAGCATCGCCTGATTGAACCAACCGCATTTCCCTACTCTTTATGGACCGGCTCGCTGGAGCTCTTGCTGGATCGCTTCTCTTCATATCAACCCTGGCCCTGGTGGGGCAGGTTCCACAGCTTTCCGTGGAATCAGCCGGCCCTGACGGCATTCGCCTGAAAGCGACCACGTCTTCGGACCAACCCTTGACCCTCGAAGCCTCGTTTTCCCTTCAAGGCTCGAGCTGGTACCGGGTGGGTTCGAGCGTTCCTTCCCAGGGTGTCGCCTCCTTTCACCACGCGCCGGAACCGCGTCCGGACTCGATCTATTACCGGGCGCGGATCGGCACCGACCCTGAGCCGGCGCGCGTGGTCCCGGAGCTGGACCCGCTCCAAAGCGTCGCCGGCCTGCTGATGCCGGAGGAAGGCCTCCAGCTGAGACTGCTCACGCCCGAGGGAGTGGAGTTCGAGTTCCTCGCCAATACCAATCTCGTGACCGAACCGCTGCCGGTGCGCATGACCTTGATCACCAACTTCGTGGCAGGGCCCGGTTCCGGGGGATGGCAGGCGGCGGTGGCGTTCCAACCGGACGGTGCACGCTTTCGCGGATCCGCCAGCCTGCGCATCACCTTCCCCACCCCGGTTTCCACCGCCGATCTGCTCGCCTACTCCTTCCAGGGCGACGGTTCCGGGTTCCATTTCCTTCCCTTCGACGGCACCACCCAGTCGGTGGTGATGGCCATCGATGGATTCAGCGGGAAAGGCGTGGGCGTCTACCCCGAGGATCCTCCGCTGTCGCCCTTAACGCACCGGGAGTCGGCCGATGGCATCCGGGCGGCCGAAGACAGGGCCGCGCGCCGCGAGCGACGGATTCGTCGGGATGAAGCGCAGGGACGCATCTCCGCGATCGAAGCCCGGGAACGCCAGAAGGCGAGCCGGCTTCAGAAGCTCGACGAAACCTTTCGCGACGCCGTTCAGCCCTACCTCAACGCCGCACGTTCCGACTGCAACCTGGCCAAGGCGGTGGTGGCGGTGAATCTCGAACGATTGACCGTCGAGTGGGCTGCGGAAACCGGACGACCCGCCATCGAAAGTCCCTTCAGCGAGACACTGGGTACCTTTGTGGCGGACATGCGCTGTCGCTGCGCGCGACGCCTGATCAACCGGTGCGAACAGGAACCCGGCGTTTCCGGATCCGAGTTGCTCAAGGACTTGGACGGACTTCTGGCGGATTCGGCGCGGATCAACGGCCGTCAGGATGCCCAGGGTTGCAACCTCGGTTCGGACGAAGAAATCCGAACCCGGCTCCAGTCCGGACCTTGCTTTGGCGTCTGGGAAGGTACGGTCACGCTCTCGGACGAGCGAAAGCGGGAAGGCAAAAGAATCATCGACGGGGGTTCCATCGAGAGGACCTGGGACAACCTGCGGCAGGAGATTTACGTCGGCCGGGTCACCGGCATCCTGCGGCAGCAGGCCTTCACCAATGGAGACCGTCGCATCCAAGTCTGGGAACTCGCCACGGCCGGTCCCTACGCGGCAAGTCGCAAGGTGCTGGAGACCATCACCACCAACCTGAGGGACCTCGTCGTCCGCGAGACCCATTCCAGCACCGAGGCGAAAGCGCCACCGGCCACGGGCGCCGTGCATCTCACCTTCGTGAATGGAGAGTTCGATTCTCTTGGGGTGGATGCGCTGCCGACCGCCACTGCGGATCAAAAGCTGGATTACACGACGGTGGACGACACCACGAATGAATGTCTTCCCAGCTGGCCTTCCAACCAGGCATGCCCGCCCGATCGGGCGGAAGTCTCGACCTTCAATTTCAACCTGTCTCTGGGTTTCAGCCCGGATCGGAACAGCGTCCCGCCCCCCAAAGTCACCCTCACCCAGCGCACGTTCAACCTCACTTGGGAGCGGACCGAAATCGACGGCGACCCGTCGCTGACCAGCTTCCTACCGGCGGAATACATCACGACAAAGGTGACCCTGAACCTCGTGCGCAAGTGAAGGGCATGAACAAGCGCGAGGAAGCATGGCGTCTCGCGCTTCCTCGCGGATCGGCCGTGGCAGGACGCTCACCCAGGAGAACATCGGCCGTTCGGCATCGGACCTGGCCACGGCCCCTCACCGCGTTCCCAGACAATAGAGGAATCGATCGGAACGGATCAGAAGCCGGTTCCCGCTGACCGCCGGGCTTGCGTCGAAGCTGCTGCGGTCGCCGAGTTCATTTCGGGCCAGGAGTTCGAACTTCGGCGACGCAGCGATCACGAACCCGCGCCCGTCGCGGGTCCATGCGAACAATTTCCCGTCGGCGAGCACGGGTGAGCCGTAGAACTGGCCGGCATTCGCAAGCCGCTCCTCGAAGACCAGTTTCCCGGAGGCGGCTTCGACGCAGTAGACGATGCCCAGGTTCTCATGGAACCAGTAGAGATGGCCCTGGTGCAGGATGGGTGATGGAACGTTCGAACCTTTGTTGAGCGTCCACAGCCGACGGGACTGGGTGACATCGCCGCGTCCGCCGGCCCGCACCGCCAGAGACCCACCGGTGCGGCCGCCCACGCAATACACGACGTCCTTGTCGTGGACCAAGCTCGGCACCATGTACCACGCAATGCCGGTATCGCAGGACCAAAGCGGGGCGCCTGTAGCCGGATTGAATCCGAGCACTTTCCCGGCGATGGCCACGACCAGCTCCTGTTGGCCTTCGCCGACTGGAACCAGGATGGGGGTGTTCCAGGACTCCTTCATGCCAGGAGCGCGCCAGACTTCCTTACCCGTGACCTTGTTGAGAGCGACCAACGCATCACTTTCCACGGCGGCATTGATGATAACCAAGTCCCGATACAGCACCGGCGACGAAGCGGAGCCCCATTCATGCACCTGGGAGCCAACGTTGGCGCGCCAGAGCTGGGCTCCGTCGTGACTGAAGGCGAAAACGCCGGAGGCACCGAGGAAGACGTAGAGACGGTCGGCATCGGCCAGCGGGGTGTTGGAGGCGTAACCGTGATCCCGGACTTTGGCCTGCTCCGGTTGGACAGCGGGTAGGTCCTTCTTCCAGAGGATCGCGCCGCTGTTGCGTTGAAGGCAGATCACCTGGCGGGTCAGGGCGCTTAAGTCCCCGGAGCCGGCTCCCGGCACGGCATAACCGCTGTAGGAAGTCAGATAGATGTGATCCTGGAACACCACGGGACTCGAGCCGCCCGGACCAGGCAGAGAAACTTTCCAGACGATGTTCCGATCGGCGCTCCACGTGACGGGCAGGCCTCGATTGCTGCTGATGCCCTGACCAGCGGGCCCTCGAAACTGGAGCCAATCCGTGGTGGCCGCGTCCTGGCCAAGTCCGCTCGCACCCAGGGCGACGGAAAAAAACGCCACGAGACACGCCAGGAGATTCGAGTGGAAACGGGGCCTCGCCAGCGGGGTGCGGGTTGGGATCATGACCAGACCGTATCGGACCGAGGTTACCAATCCCGCGCCGACGCCAGGGCCTCCACCTCGGTCGCCGTCAGTGGCCGACGGAAGATCGCCAGGTCATCCATGAACCCGACGTAGTCCAGTCCCAGCCGGATCGAAGCCTTGCCGATATCCCATTGAAACGGTTCGACAATGTTGCGGGCGGCTCCCTGCGATTTCCCGTTCAGATAGAGCTCCGCCGCGCCCGCACC
>CAUJJW010000406.1 GCA_963205105.1 Verrucomicrobiota bacterium
CTTCTCGCGCCACGGTTCATGGCCCCCATGCGCAAAGTCCTGTTCGTTGGGCCCACCTAGACATTCCCTGTTTTTCTCCCTCCTCCTCATCCTCCTGGCCTTCCCCACCCTCTCTTCCCTCTGCGCCTCCCCACCTCCCAACATCGTGTTCATTCTCGCCGACGACCTCGGCATCTTTGATCTCCGGTGTGACGGACGTTCCGATCACCGCACGCCGCACCTGGACCAACTCGCGGCCGAGGGCACCCGCTTCACGTCCGCCACCTGCGCACAACCCATCTGTTCGCCATCACGCGCCGCCATTCTCTCGGGCCAGGCACCCGCCCGGCTCCACCTCACCACCTACCTGCCCGGGCGCGCCGATGCCCCGTCCCAGCGCGTGCTGCATCCGAAAATCCAGCAGCAACTCGCCCTAGATCCACGCACGCTTGCCGAAGTTCTGAAGGACGCCGGCTACGCCACCGCGTGCATCGGCAAATGGCACCTGGGCGGAGCGGGATTCGGTCCCCAGTTCCAGGGCTTCGACACCGTCCACGCCGGACGCGCCAACACACCGCCCACCCCGGAGGAGGGCAGCAAAGGCGAATTCGACCTGACCCAACGCGCGGAAGCTTTCCTGGAGGCCCATCGGGACCGGCCCTTCTTCCTCTACCTCGCCCACAACTCACCCCACATCCCCTACGCCGCCCGCCCCGACCATTCCGCCGCTCACTCCAAAGCCTTCGAACCCACCTACGCCGCGGTCATCGAATCGCTCGACGCCTCGGTCGGGAAACTGCTCGCCCGCCTCAAAAGCCTCGGACTTCAGGACAACACCCTGGTGGTGTTTACCTCCGACAACGGAGGGCTTCACGTGCCTGAACTTCAGCACGCCCGAGTCACTCACAACGGACCCTTCCGCGCCGGAAAGGGTTTTCTCTACGAGGGCGGTCTCCGTGTTCCCCTCATTGTCCGCTGGCCCGGACACGTTCCCGCCGGGCGCGTGATCGACACCCCCGTCATCAATACCGACTGGATGCCAACCCTGCTCGACCTCGCCCAGGTTCCCAAGGCGGCTCAACCACCCACCGACGGCGTCAGCCTGGCGCGACTGCTGACGGCCACCGGCTCCCCGCCAAAACGCTCCTTGTTCTGGCACTTCCCCCATTACACCAACCAAGGCGGCCGCCCCGGCGGTGCGGTTCGCGATGGCCGCTGGAAATTCATCGAGTTCTACGACACTGGAGTCACCGAGCTCTACGACCTTGAAGCCGACCCCGGGGAAAAAACGTCCCTGGTGGAACGCCATCCGCGCCGGGTCCGGCGCATGGCCCGCGCCCTCGCCACGTGGCGCCGAGCAATGGAGGCGCAAACCAACGCACCGAATCCAAACCTCGACGAAGCCCAATTCCGCGCACTCTACGTGGACTTTGATCCCTCTCGCTTCAGCCCGCTAAAAGCCACCGCCGCCGACTGGACCCGGGTTGCCGGGTGGCGCGAAGCGATGGATGCCGCCGTCGCCCGGCCACGCTAAACAGCCGCGACAAGTCCGAGTCCAAAAACGCGCCTTCTTTCTCCACGAACCTCCCGTCGGCCTCCCCTGGCCCTCCCTACCCGCGACTCCTGCACCTGAAGGCTCGGTCGATCCTACATCGTGGAAGCATCGGGAAACCGAAACTTGGCAAACATCCACGACTCGATAGCGTCTTTCCATGGACGTTACAGGCGTGGTTCATCGTCCGAACCCTTATGCGCGATGGAACCATCCCACGGTGGATGGTTCGTTCCGGAGAGATCGGCTTTTTGTCTCGCTCGCGCGGGGCTTATTGATCGCGCACGGGCTGGCAGCCGTCGCGTTTTTCAACCCCTGCGGGACGGTTTTCGCCCAAGGTTCTGCCAATTCAGGCCTGCGCACCAACGAAGTCCGGGTTTCCCTCTCCGTAGTCGTTTCCACGATCCTCCCCACCCGCGAGAACGATCCCTCCGGTGAGACTCTCATCGTTAACGAGACGGGCAATTTCAAGGCCATCGGGGAATTTGCCGCGATCATGGATACCCCGGCGCCCGGTAAGCGGGAACTGTACCTCTTTCGCCGATTACCCGGGAGATTTACCGGGTCCCTGGTGGAGTCCTTCAGCCGGAACGCGGACGGTTCCTTCGGGGAGGGAGCACTTTCGGAACGGAAGAACAACGCCCACGCCGAGTGGCGTCATGAAGGGGTCGACCTCCCCAGACCGAGCCTGAGCTTTGAGTTGGATTTGGATGCCAAAACCTGCCGGATACGGAATGCGAGTCCTGCCATCGAAAGTCTCCTGGACAGCACAATCCCGGGTTTTTCCTACACCGCGAGCCGGTACGGGCCGGGCACCAATGAGACCCGTCAACTGACTGTTTCCTCCAATCCGAACAAGGCGCTCATCGACGTGCCGGCCGGCACCCCCAAGCAGACCCAGGCTGCCTTGATTTCGTTGAGCCCGCAGATTTCGGCCCTTGAGCTCCCCCAGATGATGGAGGTTGTGGAGGGCCTGGGCTATGTGGATTTCTATGACCCCCCGAACGCCACTTCCGGGAATCGTGTCAGCTCGCTCTCCGTCAGCTGGAAGATACATACCGAGCAGTCCCCCTTGGAACTCCGCGTCACCTCGCCCGACCTCGAGCACTGGCGTCCCAAAGCGGAGCGTGTCGCGGGGCCCGGCGGGTCCCGGATCGATCCGGGACCACCGATTCGTTTGACCGCCGAAGTCGTCGATCCGAGTGGCGCCACGCCCCAGGTTCGCATTCGCAAGCTTCGCTGGTCCTTGGAGGAAACCTCCCGACTCCCCGGCATCGCGATGAACTATCCTTATGGGGCGTCGGACAACGACCCGGACCTGGATATCGACCACCCCGACGCCACGGACGAACGCCAGCGTCTGGAGGTGAGCGACCTCACCACCCTGGCTCACACGATCAAGGTTCGACCGCACGATTTTGGGGCTTGGGCAGTCCTCAGGGCCGAAGCCGAGTTGGATGACGGCCGCATCCTGAAAGGCATTCTCACCAGCCAAAAAGGGGATCAAAACGCCATTCGCCTCCCCGCTCGGGAACCGGATTCGAAGATCGCCACCGCTTGGAAACGGAGAATTGGGGCGGTCGATGCCAAGGACGATGAGGACGACGACTTTATTCCTGTGGGTGGTCCGAACGGGGATGGACTCACCACCTTCGAAGAGTACCGCGGATTCTTTGCCTGGGAACTGTCCGGACCCGGGGCGAGCGGTGAACCGAAGCACATTTCCACCAATCCCAACGGAAAAACGGTGTTCGTCTACGACCGGATCGAGGATGCAGACACTCGCCAAGGCATCAGCCTGTTCCAATCCGCAAGCCGGGCCCACGTGTTTCTCATCAAGCCCGGTTATGGCGTCATCGGCGAATCCCGGTTGCTGAACGCCAATCTCGGCACCGGCCCCACCAAGGGTCCGCAGCACGCGATCGGTTTGCGGCGGGGAGCCACTTGGCTTCCCAGCACGCCTGGCTCACCTGGCCGATCCGAGGTCCATGTGCCTAGCTTTGCGTCGATCAACCGGGCGTTTCCCGCACTCGCGCGCCCCGACTTGTACCAGCGCGCCATCGCCGCGCAGATGCTCGTCGCCTGCCGTGTACCCCGGCCCGGTTCCGGCGATCGGTTCATGACGCTGACGTTGTCCCGGGCGCCGGATGGCAGCCCCTTGGTGCAGGGCGAACGCGGAAACCCCGTTGAACTTCGTGATGAATTGACGGACGCCGACCTCGCCGAGGCATGGGTCCAACAAGCCGAATGGTCCGAATCGATTCTCCAGGTCCGTGCGGGGGTGGACGCGTCGCCCCGCTTCACGCGGGGGCTCAAGGTGGCCGTTCGGGGAGGTCAGCACTCCGGCCCCCTGTCGAATATCATGCGCTCCGCGGATGCCGAAGCGTACAGCCTCAACAATGGCAGCCGTCTGGTGATCCTTTCGCCGACAGTGCCCGAGCAGATCGGGTACTCCCTTCCCGCGACGTCAAAGGGCAATGGGTACAACGACACCGACCTTCCGCGCTACCGCTACGGAGACAGTCAACAACCCGCTCCCCGCGGAGCCTTCAGCGTCAGCGACCACACGCCATGACTCTTCCGCTTTCTCTCTTCCGGCCGCTCGGTGTTGCGTGGTTCGCCTTGGTCATTCTCCACGGCCTCGCCGGCATGCGACTTCACGCCGCCGAAAGCCCGGCGGCCCCCGAACTCACGCTCTCGATTTTCGAACCCGAGGATGTGCCGGCCTGGAACCCCGTCGACGCCCTGGCGATCCAGGTCGATGTCCGACATCCGGCAGCCTCTCAGCCCGCGGCATCCCGAGAACCCATCGTGCTGGCACCGCGGACCACGTCCTGGACGCAGGGCATGTCATTGCAGGTCACAGGACCGAACGGAGTGTCCGTGAACTGGCCCTTCCAGGCGTCGGGTTCCACCGAGGTGGAGCCCTACACCCTGAATGAGGGAAGCACTCCGGTCATGATGTTCATCCTCGACGAGGATCCCGCCCGGGTGATCCCGCCCGGCCGGTATCAGGCAGTCGCCACCCTCACCATTGCTGACGGCACCGGGTGGGTTGGAAGCCAATCCTCCCCCTCCATGGAATTCGAAGTCGCCCCGGGTCCCGTCGCCACCGCGCCGTTGGAGCTCCAGGTGGCGGGCGCCTCCGCACTCGCCGTGGGTGATCCGTGGGTGGTCTCGCTCCGGCTGATGCCTCCCATCGGGGTGACCGGGGAGTCCGCCCTTCGCTCCGGATATCGCTTCCAGGTCTTTGACGCCGGCGCGCGCGAACAGGCGTGGACCTTCCAGCCCGCGGTCACCTGGCCGGTTCTTCCTAATCTCGCCGTCCGCGAAGAATCCGGTCTCGACCCCGTGCTCGCCGTGCTTTCCCCCGCGGGCGCTCCAGGCATGCAGCCGGGAACCTACCGGTTGGAGGCCAGTTGGACCCCGGGCGGGACGGGTTCCGCCAAGACAGCAAGCCTCCAGGTGGTCGTGAATTCCCCAGCGACCGTCGCGCAACATCCAGACCGACTCGCGGCCCTGCGCGAACAATCCTTCCGTTGGGCGATGGCTGTCCTCTGGCAGGCGGAGTTCAGCACCACCACCGAGATCGAGCGGCTCACCCGCGAAGTGGCTCCGCTCATCATCGAGACAGAACGGTTGGCGGTGGAGTTGCTGCGGCAGGACCATCGAAACCCGGTTGCCGTGCTGGGCTTGGCCGAAACCCTCTACCTCGCGGGGGACTTCGATGCGGCCCTCGGCGCCATCGACGCCGCCCGCCAGCTCCGGAAGCCACCCGCCGAGGGGGAAGAAGTCGTCGCGCCCTCGATCATTCTGGAACTCGACGCGTTTCAGAAGCTGGTGAAGGAGGCCGCCGCTCGGGCCCCGGGTCGAGTCCTTCCCTACCTGCGACCCGCGGTGGAGGCCGCTCGCCCTTCAGGTCCCGACGCCCAGTGGGCCTCGTCGGCAGTGGCCAGCTCGGAATACCGAAGTCCCGACTATGCCCCGCGACAGGCTGCCGGGGCACCCGATGTCCGGCTGGCATCAGACAGTGCCAAGGCTTGGGCCACCAAGACCGCGGACGCCGGGGAGGAGTGGCTGGAGGTCACCTTCGCCCAAGCCGTCATCGCCCGGGGCGTTCGGGTGATCCAAAGCTACAATCCCGGAGCCATCGTGAGTCTGGATGTCATCTCGGATTCAGGCGTCGGAGCCACCATCTGGGTGGGGCCGGACCGGAATCGTTATCCAGGAGGTCTCATCGGGGTGCTGGAGGCCGCGGTGCCGGCAGGATTTCCGCCGGTGCGAAAGGTCCGTGTGATCCTGGATACGCGGCGGGTGCCCGGTTGGAATGAGATCGACGCGGTTCAGTTGCTCACCGCCCTGCCGCCGCTGAGGGAGCCGCCAACCTTGTCGTTCACGGTGTTGCCCGGGAATCCCCGGACCCTCGAGCTGGCAGCTTGGCCTTCCGGTTTCGTGCTCCAACGCGCGTCCCGCCTCGAGCCGCCGGATTGGGTCGACCTCGCTGCGACGGGTCCGGCGCGGGTGGAAATGTCGACGGAGCCCGCATTCTTCAGGCTCATGGCTCGTCCTTGAGTTGAGGTTGGTGACCAGGTCGGACCGAACCCCGCCCCGGGTGGTCAGCCAGGACCACCTCAGTGTCGGAAAGAATTCTGCGTGACGAATCATCGGCGTCTCCATCTAAGGAGTAAGCCGATGAACCAAGACCTCAAATTCATCCCATTCATTGCCGCGGCCGTTCTGGCGTCCCCCCTTCTACTCTCGGAGATCCGTGCTGCCGACACCCCAAAACCTGTCCTCATCAATCACATTTCCCTTCCGGAGTTGCGCGATGAGTCACCCCGACTCTGGGCTGCTGTATTCTCGGCGGATGGCAAAACGCTGGCGGTGACCGCGGGTTGGGACAACCCCAAGGAACCCGGCGAACTCGTGTTATGGGATGTGGCGTCCCGCCGCCAAAAACTCGTCTGGCGCCAGGACGACACCGTCCGTTGCGCCGCCTTCACCCGTGACGGCGCCAAGGTGGCGTTCGGTGACTTTGGCGGAAGGACCCGTGTGCTGGACGCTCAGACGGGTGCCGTGACCCTGACCCTGCCCCAACAAGAGAAGCTGGTGAACGCCGTCGCCTTCAGTCCGAAGGATGGCCGTCTGGTGACCGGAGGCTTTGCCGAGACCATCCAATTCTGGAACGCCGAGAGCGGCCAACTCGACCATACCTTTCAACTTCCCGGCGAAGGAATCACCTCGCTCGCGTTCTCTTCCGATGGGAACCGTCTGGCAGCGACCACCTGGCCGGGCAAAGTCCATGTGTGGGACCTGGAACGTCGGGTGGAGCTGTTCGCGGTGAAGGCGAATGACCATGACAGCATTGCCGAAGCCGCCACCTTTTCGCCGGACAGTACGTCACTGGCGATCGGAAGCTGGGATCGGACCCTCAGGCTCATCCGCGCAACCGATGGGACCACGGTGAGGGAATTCGCCGGACACAAGGCGCCCGTACAGAACGCCATCTTTTCGCCAAAAAGCGGCGTACTGGCCTCCAGCGACGCGGTTGGAAACATCCACATTTGGGATCCCCTGACTGGGCAGACCACCGGCACATGGCGGGCACATCGCGACCGTTGTTTCGGCTTGGCCTTCAGCCCCGACGGGCGGTTTCTCGTCACCGCCGGATGGGATCGCCAAATCCACCTGTGGGACACCACGACGTGGAAACAGCTGGCCAGCTTCACGCAGACCGTCGAGTGATGGCTCCGCCCACGCTGACTTTCTGACCTTGCCCCTTGCCATCGGCAGGCTCGCCCCGCAAAACGTCCCGCGTGAGCGGCCCCACGTCAGACCACCACACCTCCTCGTCTGCCCCGACCCCGCCATCTCCGATCGAATTCGCCACCCCCGAAGCACGCGACGAACACTGGTTCCGCCATGTCTATCAGGGCGATCGGGTCCCTCAACTGACGCTGCGTGCCCTGCTGATGGGAGCCTTTCTCGGCTTCCTCATGGCCGCGTCGAATCTCTACACCACGCTCAAGCTCGGCTGGTCCTTCGGCGTGGTGGTGACCGCCGTCGTCCTGTCCTACGCCCTATGGAACACGCTCCGAACGCTCTCGGGCGGGCGCATCGGGCCCATGAGCATTCTGGAGAACAATTGCATGGCGTCCTGCGCCTCCGCCGCCGGTTACTCGACCGGGTCCACCGTCGGCGTCGCGTTCGGTGCCCTCCTGCTGATCCAGGGACATCATCAGCCGTGGTATGTGGTGGCAGCCTACGTGTGCTTCACGGCCGGTCTCGGGGTGTTCCTCGCCATTCCCATGAAGCGGCAGATGATCAATCAGGAACAACTGCCCTTCCCCACCGGCACCGCCGCCGCTGAAACCCTCCGCAGTCTCTACACCGCCGGCGCCGAAGCCCTCCGCAAGGCCTACACCCTGCTCATCGCCCTGGCGGCCTCCATCGTCATCGGCTTCCTGCGGACCTTCGGCACGCTCATCGAAGCCTTGGCCGGCGCAGGTCGTGATGTGTCCGTTTTCCAAAAGATCCAGAAAGCCATCAGCATCCCCGAGTCGATCGCCTTCACCGGGTTCCTGAATCCCCTGTCCCGCGGTCAACTCGCCGGGCTCTCCTTCGAACCCTCCGTCCTCATGGTCGGCGCCGGCATGCTCATGGGACCGCGCGTGACGTTGTCGATGCTCGCCGGTTCCACCCTGCTCTACTACGTCGTCGCCCCCGCCATGGCCGCCTACGACGCCGCCCAAGCCTCGGTTCCGGGGTACATCGCCAGTTTCACTTACCGGCCCGATGGAAGTTTCAACCCGGTCCGCTGGGGGTTGTGGGGCGGCACCTCTCTGATGGTGTTCGCCTCACTCACCGTGCTCGCCCTCGAATGGCGCACCTTCGCCCGAGCCTTCACCCTGTTCCGCGGTCGCTCAACCGGTGCATCCGCCAACGACCGCGAGCTCGCCGCCATCGAAGTGCCCGGACGCTGGCTGGTCTACGGCCTGGTCCCCTTTGGCATCGGCACCGTCGTCGTCCTGAAGGCGGCGTTCGCCGTACCGCTTCCGCTCGGCATTCTCGCGGTGCTGCTGACGGTCGTCGTTTCTCTCGTCTGCTGCCGCGCCACCGGCGAAACCGACACCACGCCGATCGGGCCGATGGGCAAGCTGACCCAGCTGGTGTACGGCATCCTTCCCGGCGCCGCCGGCAACACCGTCATCAACCTCATGACCGCCGGCGCCACCACCTCCGCCGGCATGGGTTCGGCCGATCTGCTCACCGATCTCAAGAGCGGTTATCTCCTGGGAGCCAACCCTCGAAAACAGTTCCTCGCCCAGTTCTTCGGCGTCTTCATCGGCACCCTGGCCATCGTGCCCGCCTGGTATCTCATGGTGCCCACCAAGGAGGCCCTCGAAGCCTTCAACCCACCCGCCACCAACATGTGGAAGGCGGTCGCCGACCTCCTGACCAAGGGCCTGAGTTCCCTTCCTCCGTCCGCCCTCTGGATCATCACCATCGGCGCTGGCATCGGCGTTCTGCTGCCCTTGCTGGAACGTCGGACGCCGCGATGGCGCCCTTACCTGCCTTCCGCCATGGGCCTCGGTTTTTCCTGGGCCTTCGTTTTTCAGAATTCGCTGTCGTTCGCCCTCGGCGCCATGGCGGTGTGGGTGTGGTCCCGCATCCGCTCGCGCCATGCCGAAACCTATTCCGTCGCGGTCGCCTCCGGCTTCATCGCCGGCGAATCCCTCATCGCCGCCGCCATTGCCATCGCCTGCACCCTGGTCGGCATCCTCGCCGCCCAGTAGCCAAAAGGCGGCCCCGTTCGCACCGCTTCACCCTCTTCCTCGGGAAGGCTCCGAAGCCATTCGGGAGAACCGCCACCAGGCCACCGCAAACGCCGCCCCTGCAAAACCGGCCAGCCAGCCGCTGGCGCCCGAAAAGAACGTCAGAAAATCACCCGCGGGCCGGAACCACGATTTACCAAACATCACCGCCACATACCCCAGGTACCCGGAAGCGTCGGCCAGGTACATGAGGTAGCCCAGGTTGCCCTTGTCCCGGGTGAGAGCAATCAACCGCTCGAAGAGCGTGGTGTGGACCATCACGTACGGGAGATACAACCCCACGCCCAACAGCACCATGAAGGCAAACCCGGGGAGGACCCCAGCCTTCAGCCCGACCAGCGCCAACCCCACCAGTCCCAGCCCCGCCAATGAGAAACCCACCGCCAGGTTGAAGGCTCGACGATTGTCCCGCACCACCACCAGCGAGCCGCTCACCAGAAAAACCCCGAGCGCCACCCAGATCTCCGAGCGCGCAAAGACCCCGGGTTGTCCTGTCGTTCCCAGAGCCGTCCAGAGTTCCGGCGCGAAATCCGCGCGCAGGCTGCGAAGGACCGTCACCATCAGGTACGCCACCGACAGCATGGCCAATCCCCAACCATGCCGACGCCACCAGCGAGCCCGATCCTCACGGCTCATCGGCTCGCGCACACTCCTCTCCTGCACGTCCTCAGCCGTCGGTGGCGGAATCATCCCCAGCATCGCCACAAACCCCACCAGCGGCAGCAGGAACAAACCTCCCGCCGCTGCCGGCATCCAGGCTTCCGAAACGCCAGCCGCCAAGAGCGACGCCCCCACCGACTTGGCCACCCCATCCGCCAGAATGAAGCTCGCGCACAGCCCCGCCACAAACGCCTCGGTCATCCGACGTCCCTCAAGAAATCCCAGCACCAGCCCAAACACCATGCCCAGCGGCAATCCATTCACAAACAGGCACGCCACGTCGTAAGGCCGCGGCACCACCGCGAACAGCACCAGCGCCAGTTCCGCCACCCCGATCAACCCCAGCAGCGTCGCCGCCCGACGCGACGGCGGCATCGCCGCGATCACCCGTATCCCCACGAACTTCGACACCGTGTAGCCCAGCACCTGCGCCATCACCAACCACGCCTTGATCCCCACCCCATACGGTTCCTCCAGATAGGTGCCCGCGGTGAACGGTTTCCGGAAACCGTACATGCAGGCATAGGTCCCAAACGACGCCACGATGCACCAAATCCCCAGCAAGGCGGGCTGACCCAACAGCGCTCGAAGCCAGCCGCGTTCCGCAACGGCCGTCATCCCGGAATTCATCGTTTCTTCCTACCATTCCTCACCGATTCCCCGGGAGTCACATCCCCGCGACGAATGGGTGACAGCCGGACCTCTTCAACCCCTTCAAGAGGCCCGACCGCCACCCACGCCTGCGCCTTCCCCGTGTGTTCACCTCACGGAGTCCCCTGCACCCGGTAGAAGCGAGACGACACCCCCACCTCGACGTCCAGCGTCGTCGTGTCGGTCAACCCTTCCACCAGGTTCAACCACTCCCCTACCCCCAAAGCAGCGCGGTGCTGCACCCGGTACGGCGGCTTGCCCCCACGCCAGGTCAGCTTCATGCCATTCGGCATGCGCTCGATCCCCGTCAGTTCCAATCCAGTCCCAGCCTGCCCCGGAACAATCGGATTCCCCGCCGCCAGGTACACGATCTCCGACTCGGTCAAGGTCCGAGTCCACACCCCGACTTCATCCAGGTGACCTTCGAAAAACCGATTGTCCCCGGCCCGATACGAGCCCAGGTGAAATCCGGTCGTCGGAGCCGTACCCATGCCACGCTCGATCGGAAACGGTACCGGCACACGCACCCCGTCCACATACACCCGCACCTCGCCCGCCACCGCATCGTAGACGGACGCGAGGTGATGCCAGACACCCACTGCCGGCGAAATCAGCGTGTTGATGCTCAGCGAATTCAACACCGCCTGCCGGGTGAAGACTTGAAGGTTCCCAGCCGCCGAGATCTCCGCCGAGATCGCCCAGTTGGAAGGTGCCGTCTCCCAAAGGAACCGACGGCCCGTCCCGCCTTCGAGTCGGAACCAACCGGCGGAAGTGTACGTCAGCGTGCCGTCCGGGATCACCCGGGCGTCCACATCCACGTACTGCTGCGCCGCCTGGCTGAGGACGACCGATCCCGTTCCCACTTTCGCCACCGGACTGATCGCCGCCCCACGAATGGGCACCCCATCGAAGCCAGCCTTCGAAGCCGCAAAGTCGGCATCAAAACTCCAGCTTGCCGTCAGACCCGCATCCAGTGACTCACGTGGTTCCGCAGGCAACGACCTCACTGTGACCCGCGCTTCCCGGCTTTCGCGGCTTTTCTCCGCATCACTCACCACCACGCTGAATCCCCCGCCGCTCGTCGCGTTGGTCAGCCCGACCGCCAAAGAGGCTGCGGTCGCTCCGGGAAGCAACACTCCGTCCTTCTTCCACTGATAGGCCAGCGGAGCCGAACCCGTCGCGGTCACCGACAAAAACACCGTGCTCCCCATCCAACCCGACACGTCCTGCGGTTCTGCCACCAGAACGATTGGATCCAGGGCCGAAACCAACGGCGGCGGAACTGGGTTCCCAGCCGCCAACCATGCCACTTCCGCGTCCTTCAACGACCGCTCCCAAACAGCAACGTCGTCGAGGTAGCCATCGAAGAAGCGCCCGTCCGCCGCCCGATAGGTGCCCAGGTTGAATCCCGTGGTCTCACCCGTTCCGATGCCCGCTTCCAAGAGCAGCGGCTGGGGGAAACGAACACCATCCAGGTAGATCGCCGCCTCGCCCGCCGACGCGTCGAAGACCACCGCGACATGGTACCAGGTGTCCAGGGCCACCTCGATCAGCGTGTCCAGATCGCGCGACACCCCGTTGATGTTCCGCGCAAACACTTTCAGCGTCCCGGCCGGCGTGATCTCGGTCGAGATCGCCCAGTTGGCCGGCGAGGTCTCCCAAAGGAAACGTCGGCCTTCCCCCCCGGCGACCTTGAACCAGCCGGCCGCCGAATAGGTGAGCGAATTGTCCGCAATCACCGCCCGGGCCACACCCAGCGATTGTCGCGACGTCTGAGTGAACTGCACCGCACCGCCGCCAATCCGGCTGTTGGTGCTGATCGACGCCCCATTTCGGGAAACCGCGTCGAAGCCGAACACCGGGCTCTTGAAGTCCACGTCCAGAGGCCAGTGAGCGTTCAATCCGATTCGCAGCGACTCCGCGGGGTCCGATGGCAGCACCCCTTGCACGTCCAACCGCGCCCCCGCGCTCGTGACCTGCCCTACGGCATCCATCACCACGACCATGTAGGTGCCGGCCGCGTCCGCCTGCACATTGGTGAGGATCAGCGTCGCGTTGGTCGCCCCCGCCAGCACGTCCGTGTTCCGCCGCCATTGATACGTCACCGGCGGCGTCACCTGGGCAACCACTTGAAAATTCACGCTCGCTCCCGCCACCACCGACCTGGCCGACGGCTGCTGCGTGATCGACGGCAACGCCGCCGCCACAAAACTCCATTCACGGCTCACCTCCAGCGGAGGCGTGCTCTGGGTCTGAAACGTTACCCGCACCCGGTTCGTCGAACCCGCCACCAACGCCGCCGCCGGTTGGTGGCTCACGACGAGGTACCCCGCTTCATCGACCAGCTCCACCCCCGCCGCCGCTCCATTCAAGAGCAGCGTCAGCGTCGATCGGTCCACCCGGTTGCTGCTGTTCACTTCGTCGATGCGCACCTGAATCCGCGGTCGCAAAGGCTGCCGGGTCGCGGCGTCCGCCGGTATCACGTCCACCACCTGCGGCGTTTCAAAGGTGTACTTGGGCAACTCCAACGCCCGCGCATACAGCCTCCACACCTCGACGTCGCTCAACGCCCTCGGGTACACCACCAGCTCGTCCATCGCTCCCCGGAAATAGGGGCTCGATTCCCCACGCCGATCCGCCCCGACAAACGACGGCACCGTTGGAAGAATGTCGATGCCCACGCCCGTTCGGGAGGCGACGTGCTGGCCATTCATAAAAAGTTTCAGCGTGTCGGTGGCCGGGTCCCGGACGAATGCCAGGTGTTCCCATTCTCCCGTGCGGAAGTCGAACCCGCTGACATTCCAATCGGGCGTGCCCCCATTCCAATAGATCCTGGGACGCCCCGAGGTGTGCAGCTCCCAGTTGATGTTATTCGCAGCACTGAATGTTCCCAAAATCACTCCCACCCGCGTGGCGTCCGGAATCGAGGTCGGCACGTTGAGCCACACCGAAAACGTATTGGGAAACCCCGACCACGGTTTCGAGAGTTCCACGTAGTTGAACTCGCCGTCCTTGAAGTCCATCGCCTTTCCCACCACCCCCGGAATCTTGTGGTCCGAACTGCCCTCCACCAATCGAAGCACCCCGTGATTGCCCTCCGGCGATCGATCCAACACCTCGCCCCCTTGCACCGCGTCATTCTCATCGAAGCCGAGAAGCAGCATGGAACCCACCGCCGGATCCAGCGGCGGAAGGTTGTAGGGAGCCATGGTGAAGGACCAGTCCCCGGCATCGATATCCGCACCCACGTTCGGATCCCGGAACGTCAACGTCAGCGTGTGATGCGAGGACGGCGGGAGCAGGCCCGGATCGTGGCGCAACAGAAGGCGCCCCGCCGAAGGCCGGGAAATCACCGGAACAATCGGGCGACCGTCCAGGGTCCACCGAATGGAATCGACCGGAACCGGTTGGTCCCCCTCGAAAATCTCAACCTCCAGAGCACGGCCCGGAACCACCAAAGCATCTCCCCGCTCCGGTCGCAGGGCTCCCACCAACGCCCGGGGCACCACAGTCGCCGGGATCTTCGCCGCCGTCGCCCCGCCCAGCGCAGCCACATACGTCGGCGGAAGCGCCCGGTCATGCACCTGCAGACTGCTGACGTACACTACCTCTGACAAACCCGCCCGGTCGGTGAAGAGCAACGCAGCGTCCGACCCCAGCCCGGAGGCTTTGTCGCTCATGGCCCACCGACCATCGACACCCTGGCTCAAGGCTTGCCGGCCCACCCAGATGCCATCCACATACAGGACCATCTCGGGAGGCGTCGCCGCCAAGTCCACCGTGGCCACGCATCGATGCCATCGATTGGTGGTCAGGCTGCCATACGAGGCCCCACCGCCCGCGCCCAATCCATTCGACGTGGTCACCAGCAGCACGGCATCCCGCCCGTTCACAAACGGGTCTTCCGTCTGCAACAGCGCCCGGTTCTTGCCGGCGGACTCCGCCGGATACATCACGTCCATGACCAGTGAGTACTGGTTCACCAACACCCCACCGCCATTGGCAGCCATGTCGGGGTACATCACGAACCCCATGGCCGTGGAGTTCTTCGGCACCCGAACCACCGGCACCGACTGACCTTCAACGCCAGGAATGCCCAGATCAGTCGTGGTCCCAAACCGAGTCGCCTGCTCCGTAGCCCCTGCCACGCCATCGAAATAAGCCAGATCCCGCCCCGCCGTCGCGGTCAGGTTGCCAGCCTTAAAATCCCACTGTCCCGTGACCGCCGCCTCACTTGCCGCCGAGGCCAGCCAGGCAACGACGACCAAAGCCAACCGTGCCATGCTTCGACTCCCCAGAATTCTCCAGTTCGTTTTCATGCTTCTCTTCATCCTTCCAATCGATGTTGTCATGTTCCCCGTCCTCCGCCCTCCGCCCACCGCCCACCGCCTCCGCCCAACGCCGCCGCCCAACGCCACCCCCCGACGGCCACCGG
>CAUJJW010000407.1 GCA_963205105.1 Verrucomicrobiota bacterium
TCTCCGGCAGTTGGACCGGACGGACGTGGTGCGGGCCAAGGGATTTGTCCGATTCTCCGGCCGGTCCGACGAACTGTACGTGTTCCAGTCGGTTTACGGCCATTTCGTCATCGACGAATACCCGGCGCGTCCGCACCCGGAGGCGGTGGCGGTACTGATTGGGCCGGCGCTGGATCCGGCAAAGTACACCGCCCAATTGCAGCGCCTGGTCTGGGGGAGGGGGCGTTGACGTCGCCATCGAGAATGGGTGTGTCTGGGTGACCCGGGACGCGGACTTCGAGCGCTTCAGGCCGCAAGGACTTTGGTTGGAAATTTTGAATCCGGCATGAGCCGGGTCAATGGGGGTGGGAGGGCGGTCGCAAGGCGCCATTAGCTTTTGGCATGGGACCGATAGCGGTGGGGGGCGTCCCCTGGGCAGGGTGTCGTGACGGATTCCACCGTGCCGAAGTGGTCTGGATGAACACTGGGTACGGGCGGGATCACGATCTCGAAACCTGTCATGATGCCGCGTTCGACCCTATCGAGTTTATACGTTCCAACTTTGTTGGCTTCCCTGTGTGGGGCAGCCGTGGGCGCCGCTGAATCAGATCCTCTGTTGCTGGCTCAAAACGCGACCGAACTGCCGGCCATGGTGGTCCGCGGCGAGGCGGAACATGAGGGGGTGCGGCAGGACCCGTTCTTGCCCCCAGTCCTGGCGACCCAGATCTACGGCGGAAAAAAGGCAACCCTGATCGATCTCGACGCCTTGCCGAAGGTTCAGGCCAACAACTACCGGCAGGCGCTGGCATCGACCCCGGGGCTCCTGTACAGCGAAGAATCGACGCCTTTGGTCAGCCTGGGGGTTCGCGGCATCGGTGAACCGCATCGCATGCAGTTTCTTCAGGTATTGAAGGACGGCATCCCGATTCACGCTGACCAGTACGGATACCCCGAGGCCTACTACACGCCGCCGCTGGACGTGGTGGATCGCTTGGAGTTCATCCGAGGCGGGGCTTCCCTGATGTACGGTCCCCAACCCGGGGGCGCGCTGAATTACGTGACCTATCGGCCGCGACGGGATCGGGCGATCTCGGCCCGCACCTACCACACCTTTGGGACCGACGACCTGTATTCCACCTACACCGCGGTCGATGGCACGAGCGGGCCGGTGGGTTATTTGGGCTACTACAACCACCGGCAGGCCGAGGGATTCCGGGCTTCCAACAGCGATTACCGGCTGGACGGCGGTCACTTCAAGGTGGTTTACGATGCCACCCCCGAGACCGAATGGGTGCTGGCCCTGGACGCCTATGAGGAGGAACACGGCGAACCGGGCGGGCTGACGATGGCGACCGGGCCGGGACTGGCGAATTACAACGAAGACCGCAACCAGACTTCACGGGAATACGATCGTTTCCGGCTTCGCCGCTATATCCCGTCACTGGCGGTGACCCATCACTTCAACGAACAGACCGAAGCGGTGCTGAAGATGTGGGGCGGCTACTACGACCGGTTCAGCAAGCGCCAGCGGGGGGGTGGGTTCGGCCAACTCCCGACCGGTGCCGCCGCCAACTCCAACAGCATTGAACGACAGGAATTCTACACGTTTGGAACGGACGCCCGGGTGCGCCACGACTACCTGCTCGGCGACCAGACCCACACGCTGGCGGCGGGGGTGAGTTACTACCGAAGCGACTCGCCGCGCACCGACAAGCGGGGAACATCGCCCGGTGCCGACGACGGCGTGCTGTTGAGCGCCTCGCAGCGGGATGTTCACGCGGGGGCGGTGTTCGCTGAGAATCGGTTCGAGATCGGAAAGTTTTCCATTACTCCCGGCCTGCGGCTGGAGACCGTGGCTCAGGACATTCGGGTCCGGATTCCCACGGTGAGCGGTGAGACGCTCTCTGAGAAGGGCCTGACGGAATTCAAGCCGCTCCTGGCGGCGTCGGCGACCTACGTGTTGCCCTCCCACAGTGAATTGTACGCGAGCGTTGCCGAGAGTTACCGGCCCACGGTCTTCACCGAGGCGGTGGTTCCCGGGTCGGGAACGGTCATCGCCGGAGACGTGGAACCTTCGACCTCCTGGACTTATGAAATCGGCTATCGTGGGCAGCCCAGCGATTGGCTGACCTGGGACACCAGCCTCTTCCTGGTGGACCTCGACAATAAGTATGGCGGCACGGTGACGACGGGTGGACAGACGGAACTGCGGTCGGTGGGCCGATCGCTCAACTTCGGGTGGGACCTCGCCGTGGAGGTGGATCTGGTGGGGGCGGTGCAAGCGGCGTCCGGCGAAGCGGTGGAGGAGCGTGCGCATCGGGTGGCGCTCCAGGGGAGTCTGACCCTGCTGGATGCCGAGATTCATGGGGGTGAACAGGATGGAAAGACGCCGCAATACGCTCCCGATCACCTGATTCGGGCCGGGCTGATCTATCGCTGGAAGGAGCGGGCCAAAGTGGCGTTCCTGGGCACGCTTCTCAGCGATCATTACGCGACCGACGACGAAGATCCGACCCGCAAGATCCCGGCGTACATGACCTGGGACCTGACGGCGGAAATCCAAGTCTATCGGGACACGGTATCGGTGGTGGGGGGCATCAACAATCTATTCGATGAAGACTACTATGCGCGGATTCGTGGCGACGGGATCGATCCTGCTTACGGCCGCAATTTCTATGCGGGCCTGCAACTGAGCTTTTAGGCGGAACCCTTGCTTTGGATGTCCCGCCAGGCCGCGGGGACGCCAAGAAGGACCGGCGGAAAGGGAGGCTCGCTGGGAATGACTGGCGAACGAAAAGGCATGCCGCGGTTTGCACTGACTCGCCCCCGAGTCGTCGCAACTGCGAGCGAGAGGTTGATCGTGGCAGGAAGCTCCGGAACGCTGGCACCGTGTTCGATCCCCGCCAACGTGGCGACGCTCTCCCAACGGTTCGGAAGTTGGCGGTGAGCGCGTGGCTGGGGGTAGCCGGGATGTTGCTTCTTGCGGCCGGGTTGATTCGCGGCGTGCTGCCGCCGGACGATCCGCTTGGCTCGTGGGCGTTCGGCTTGCTGGAGGTGGGGCTGTTTTCCCTGCTCCTGGCGCTGCTTCCATTGATGGGCGTGCGACCGCGGGCGTTGGCTGGCCTGGGGTTGGCGATGGTGTTGGTGCTGTCGGTGCTGATACTGGCGGAAACCACCTTCCGCTGGGTGGGTTGGGACTTTCGGGGGCAGGAAGCGGCCTGGCGGCGGTTGCCTCCCTTCACGAGGGAAGCCCGCACCCCGACGGGAACGGTTTTCTTTCGCCGTGACGGGCCGGAGGCGTGGACGGGGGCCGTGATCCGCGCCAGCCTGGAACGGCGCGGCCAAGCGGTACCACCGGTTTATCGCAACGAACCGACCCTGGTGGTGCGTTACGACGCGCAGGGATTTCGGAATGAAGCCGGGTGGACTGACTGGGAGGTGGCGGTGGCTGGAGATTCGTTCACCGAACTCGGCTTTCTGCCGTATGAAGCCCTGTTCACCACGCTTCTGGGGCGTGGTCTGGAGTGTCGCGTGCGGAATCTGGGGGTGAGCGGCACGGGACCCTACACGCAACTTCAGTATCTGAAGGAGTATGCTGACGGGCCCAGCCTGCGGCGGGTGCTCATCGTGTTCTTCGAGGGTAACGATCTGGAGGACATGGAACTGGAACTCGCGGCGATGAACCGATGGGAGGCTACTCGGGAACGTCCGCGTCGCGACGTGGTGCCTCAGTCCTCCGTTCTCGTCGCTTTCGCCGATGCCTGGGCCGGAGTTCAAGGCGATCGCGACGGCGCCAAGTCGGTGCCGCGTGAGTACACCTTCCGTTCTGATGCCGGCCCGGTGCCGGTGCATCTCACGGAGGTTCCGCCTCAACGGCGGCGGCTGCCGGAGGATGGCAGGGAGCGGATGGATCGCTTTCTCGGCGCGTACCACGGTTGGGCTCAGGAACGGGGCTTGGAAAGCTGGCTGGCCTACATGCCGTGCAAGGCGCGGGTGTTGCACGGGCGGATCGAAGGCGAGAACCCGCGGAGTCTGCATCCCGGGCCGTGGTGGTCCGAGGAATTGCCGGGGTTGGTCCGGGAAGCCTGTGGTCGCCACGGCATCCACTGGGTGGATCTCACGCCGCCCTTGATGGAGGCGTCGAAAGATCGGGGAGAGTTGGTGTTCAATCCGCTTTTCGAGGCACATCTCAATGCGCGGGGGTCGGAGATCGTGGCGGGTGAGTTGATCCGCCATTTTCGAGCCGACCCCGTGTCGACTTCGAAGCCGTGACACAGCGATACGGGACGATTCAGACACGCCTCACGCCAAGGGGCGCATCTTCGTGTTGTTGGAGGACACGGTCCTCGTTTCGACAGGATGAACACGATGAACAGGATGCAATGCCGTGATACTCGGGTTCCTGGGCATTCTGTGAATCCTGTCCAAAACCCTTTGATGCTTGGATCTCCCATCCACAACGCGGAGATGCTCTCCGCCAAGGATGGGCGACGCATTTGCTTGGCCGCAGGTCGGCCGTCAGGCTTACTGACTGGCGTTATGTCTCCTACAGGAATCGCTCGTCTGGTCGGAATCGCGATTCTGGCTGTGATCCTCCTGGTGGTCAGCGCATCCGCCACCTTCGTCGTGCCGCCTGGGCATCGGGGCGTGCTGGTCACGCTGGGCAGCGTGTCGCCAGGATTTAAGTCGGAAGGACTCGGCTTCAAAACCCCCATGATCGCTTCCATCGTCCCGATCAGCATCCGGCAGGCAACTGCCGACATGCAGTCGGCGGTGATCTCCAAGGATCTCCAGGAAGTCCGTACGACTCTGAAGGTGCTTTACCGCATACCTGAGCAGTCGGTGGTCCAAATCTACCAACAGTTTAAGGGGGATCCGTTTCTCAGCCTGATCCAGCCGCGGGTGGACGAGGCGATCAAGGAGATCACCAAGGAGCACACCGCCCAGGAAATTGTTCAGAAGCGGGCAGCGATCAAACAGCGCACCCTGGAAAATGCCCGACGGAAGGTCGGGGAATTGCTGACACTGGTGGACGTGGTGCTGGTGGACATTTCCCTCTCGGAGAACCTGGAGGCGGCCATCGAACGCAAGATGGTTCAGGAGCAGGAAGCCAATAAGGCGGTCTTCGAACAGCAGAAGGCGCAGATCGACGCCCAGATCCAGGTGGTGCGCGCCAAGGGCGAAGCCGAATCGATCAAGATACGGGGTGAGGCGTTGGCCAAGAATCCCGAGCTGATCGATCTGGAAATCGTTCGAAAATGGTCGGGTCAAACGCCGCGGGTGGTGGGAGGCGACGCCGCTGGCGCGGCCATGTTGCTGCCCCTCGGACCTGCACCGGTCACCCCGCGTTCCGAAACCCCCAACCGAGCCGCCCGATGACCCAACCCTACCGTCCCCAGTTTCGTCGTCCCGGCCAGCCGGTCTTCCAAATCTCCCCGAAGGCCATCGCGGCCCTCATCGGCGGCGGGTTGCTGCTCTTTCTCCTGGTGGTGTCCGGCTCCCAGCTGACCACCGTGGTCGAACCCGGCAGCCGCGGCGTGCGCGTCACGCTGGGTAAAGTGTCCGAGCGATTCGAGAACGAGGGCTTCCTTTTCAAGGCGCCGTTCGTGACCCGCATCTATCAGGTCAGCATCCGGCAACAGACCGTGGAGTTGAAAACAGAGTGCTATTCCGCGGACTTGCAGCAGGTCCAGGCGACCATGCGCATCCTGTTCCGCGTTCCGGAAGCTTCCGTCGTGACTCTGTTCCGCGATTACAGTGGCGATCCCTTGCCAACGCTGATCGCTCCCCGGGTGGTGGAGGCCTTCAAGGACGTGGCCTCGACGCAAAGTGCCGAGTTGATCGTGCAGAACCGCGAAGTCATCAAGCAGGAGACCCTGGAGGCTGTCCGCCGGAAGATCGGTGACCTGCCGGGAGGCGGTCCGCTGGTGGTCATTGAGGATCTGACGCTCTCGGATCTGGCGCTCTCGGCCGAGTTGAACACGGCGATCGAGCAGAAGATGACGCAGCGCGAGGCGGCCGAGCAGGCCAAGTTCGTGCAGCGCCAGGCCGAAATCGAAGCCGAGACCATGATCATCAAAGGACGGGGCGAAGCGGAGGCGATCGAGATTCGGGGTAAGGCGCTTCGGGAGAGCCCGGCGTTCATCCGGTTCCAGATCGTGGAAAAATGGGACGGTGTGGCGCCGTTGGTGGTGGGTGGAGATGGTGGTTCATCGCCGGTGATGATCCCCTTGGGAGACCTCGAAAAACGGAAGTGACCATGATGACTCCGCGAGGCCGATGGGTGGCGCAAGGCGCCGTCATGCTCGTTGTGGCGATTGGCTTGTTCGTGGCGTTTCCCCACGCCTTTGCCTTTGTCGAATCGGCGGCACTGAACGTGATGCGCCTTTGGTGGCTGGTACTCCTCCTGGTGCTCGCCATCTGGCTGATCTGGGGCTTTGGCCGGGGAGCGTAGGCGGAGGACGGAGGACGGAGGGCGGAGGACGGAGGACGGAGGACGGAGGGCGGAGGACGGAGGACGGAGGACGGAGGACGGGGGACGGAGGGCCGAAAGAACGGTAGCCCATGGCGTGAGCCATGGGTGTTGCGTTGCATGGGATTTCAAGCCCCGGAGGGGCGATCAGAATCGGCCACGTTGGGGTTGGTATTTTGGGAAACGCAGGATTTTCTGCCCACCCCTGCTTTTCTGATCGCCCCGTCCGGGGCTGGAAATGGACGGTTCAAGGAGTGCCGTTGGCGATGGGAGGATTGGGTTTATCGATTCGGAGATCCGGGGAGAAGGGGCTTAGGGTAACGGCGAGAAAGGAACTGCCATGAACCCTCTGTCGCAACGCGTGCTGTATTGGACACCCCGGATTCTGGGACTTGTTTTCGCCGGCTTCATCAGTCTGTTTGCCCTGGATGTGTTCGACGAGAATCAGGGTTTGGGGCCGACCTTGGTCGCCTTCCTGATGCACATGATTCCCACCGCCATCGTGCTGATGGTGCTGGGGTTGGCCTGGCGCTGGGAGTGGGTGGGTGGCGTGGTGTTTACGGTCCTGGGCTGCCTGTACATCGCCACCGCCTGGGGCCGGTTCCATTGGTCCGCCTATGCCGTGATCTCCGGCCCGCTGTTCCTGCTGGGCGGCTTGTTCCTGGCCAACTGGATCCAGCGCGCGAAGTTGCGGGCGACCGTTTAGCCCAAGCCCGAAGGGCACCCGCGTCCTCGATCGATGGCTAGCCGCCTTTGGGCTTGAACAGGGCGGCGTCGATCACCGACCAGAGGTGGATGGCCCAACCCAGAAGGATGAACCAAAGCACGGTGGCCAGGACGAACTGGACCACAGCCATCAACAGCCGGCCCTGGAGCAATTGGCCGAGCCCCGGAATGAAGAAACTGCACAGCGCCGCCAACACGTTGCCGCCTGAACCTTGTCCTGCCATTGCGTTTCCTGGGTTGGATTGGATCGGTTTCCGGGAGGGCTGGTTCCTCCCAGCGTCACCGGTCTGATTCCCCGCGGACGGTGGCGGGATGTCAAAACCAGATTCGCGCGCTGTGCCTCCGAACTCCCGGTTGCCAAGTCGGTGAGAAACTGTTGGTATGCAGTCAATCCCCTGATGGTGAGCGCCGTTTGGCTCCCGCACACCCATGACCACTCCCCGGCCGGACACGATGCCGATTCGACGCGTTTCGAACGGTTTCACCCTGATCGAACTGTTGGTGGTGATCGCGATCATCGCGATCCTGGCGAGCATGTTGTTGCCGGCGTTGGCGCGGGCGAAGGCGTCGGCCCACCGGACATTGTGCACCAACAACAGCAAGCAATGGGGGGTCGCGTTGAATGTGTACGCGTCCGATGCCGACAACGCGTTTCCCAACAACTCGGATGGCGTTCATCTGAGCTGGATGGGGACCAACATGGCCAATTTCTGGAAGGATTACCTGATCAAGTCGGAGAAACCGACGGTTCGGGGCCAGAAAAAGGGGCAGAACCATGTGATTTTCTGTCCCACCGACGAATGGCATCGCCAGGCCGACACCTGGCGTTTCACGGATTCGGGCTCCGAACTGAAGCCGATCCTGACCGGTTATTTTTATCTGCCGGGCCGGGTGGATGGCAGTTGGCCGTACAACTCCGAGAAGATCGGGGAGTGGCATTTTCGAAAGAAGCTCGGCGGGCCGTTCAGCCGGGCTCCCGTGCTGATCGACCGCTTGCAGGGACTTGGGCCGCGCACGACCAACGTTTATGACGGTCGCCTGCGTTGGGTGACCCAGGATGAGGGCAAGAACTGGAAGACGCCCAACCACGCGGGTCCTGCGCGCGGGGCACCCACGGGTGGCAACTTCACCTTCGAGGACGGCCACGTGGAGTGGATCAACGGCAAGAAAGTCGGCCTGGGCTCCGGCTCCGGCGATTGGCAGTGCTTCTACAAGATCCCGGTCGAGTGACCCGGGTCAGACCAATTTCGCCAGACGCGGATCCCCGGCGAGGCGCTTGACCAGTTCCTTGATCTTCTGCGACTGGCTCTTGTGGGCCACGAGCGTGGCGTCGTCGGTCTGAACGATGATCGAGTCGCGCAGGCCCACGATGCAGATGGGGGTGCGCCGAGAAGCCGAGCGCGCGTCGTACACGATGTTCCGGGCGGCGTCCACGTGCAGGAAATCACCGACGGCACAGTTGCCTTCGGCATCAGCCTTCAAATGGCGGGCCAGGGCGTTCCAGGCTCCCAGGTCGTCCCATTCGAAATCCCCGTCGGCGACCACCACGTTCTGCGCATGCTCCATGAGAGCGTAGTCGATGGAGATTTTGCGGATGGCCGGGTACTCGGTGGCGAGGGTGCGGGCGAGTTTCGCCGGACCCGCAGTGGCGGCTTGGAACCAGCGCTGACAGGCGTCGAACATGTCGGGTTGGTGCGCCTGGAGCCCCTGGGTGACGGTGACGAACGACCAGATGAACATGCCGGCGTTCCAGCGGTAACGGCCGCTTTGCACGTACTCGAGGGCGGTGTCGTAGGTGGGCTTTTCCTTGAACTGCTCGGCCCGGTGGAAGGTGGTCTTGTAAGGCTTGGCGTCCTTGGGCGGCGGCAGGGCTTCGCCCACCCGGATGTAGCCGTAACCGGTGGCGGGTTCGGTGGGCTGAATGCCGATGGTCACGATGACCTGGCCGCGGCTGGCGAGGTCGAAGCAATCCTTCAACACCTGCTGGAATTTCCGATCCTCCGGGATCACATGATCGGCCGGGAGCACGGCCATGACGGCGGTGGTGGAGCGGGCCCCGACGAGAGCCGCGCCCAGGGTGACCGCGGCGCAGGTGTCGCGGCCGACCGGTTCGGCAATGACGTTGGCGGCGGGGAGGGTGGGCAGTTGGCGTCGGACCTCGGCCACCTGGGCGGCGTTGGTGATGATCAGGACGTTCTCGATTGGGACCAGGGGAAGAACGCGCTGAACGGCCAACTGGAGAAAGGATTGGTCGCCGAGGAGTTTGAGCAGTTGTTTCGGGGTCTTCTCGCGGCTGACCGGCCAGAAACGTTCGCCACGACCTCCCGCCATGATGATGACAAACCGGTCGCTGGCGGGTGCCGTCGTTCGAGAGGGGCGGGCGGCCTTGGGCTGGGTCGATGTTGGGGGCGCAGAGGCGGTCCGTTTTGCCGGGGTTGAGGAAGGGGTTCGGGTGGAAGGTTTTTTCCCAGACTCTCCGGCCGCATACCGCTTCGTCGCACCGGCTTTTCGGACCGCGGCGACAGCTTGGGCTTTTCCAGGTTTGCGGGTGGTCTTGCTCATGTCGGCTCGGAGTTGGAGTTCAAGGTCGGATGGCGGTGGCGAGCGAACGCACGAAGGCCGAAACCTCGGGAACCAGGTCCGGCGTTCCGCCCAGTTTCGCAATGCGATGGACCACGGCGCTTCCCACCACAATGGCATCGCCGTGCATGGCCACAGCCCGGGCCTGGTCGGGGTTCGAAATGCCGAAGCCGATGGCGATGGGCAGATCGGAATGGGCGCGGATCTTGGCGGTCATGGCGGCGATGGTGTCGCTGACTTGCGTTTGCATGCCGGTGACGCCTTCACGGCTGACATAGTAAATGAACCCGCGCGCTCGGCGGGCGATGATCTCCATGCGGCTTTCGGGAGTCGTCGGTGCGATCAGGTAGATGTTGCTCAGGCCTGCCTTCGCCATCAGCGCCTCGTAGGTATCCGATTCCTCGGGCGGCAGATCCAGGACGAGCAGTCCATCGACGCCGGCCCGCGCGGCGTCGGCGATGAACTGTTCCAGGCCAACCCGGTGCAGGAGATTGAAGTAAATGTAGAGGACAATGGGGATTTGGGAGTTGCGGCGGATGGCGGCGACGGATTGGAGCACGCCGGTGGGGGTGGTTCCGCTTTGGAGTCCGCGTTGGGCGGCGAGTTGATTGACGATACCGTCGGCCAGGGGGTCGCTGAACGGGACGCCCAGTTCCAGAACATCGACGCCCGCCTGATCGAAGGCCAAGGCCAGGGCTTCGGTGGCCTGGAGGTCGGGGTCGCCGGCGCCGATGTAGAGGACGAGGCCCTTTTGGCCGCGCGCGCGCAGCCCGGCAAAACGTTGCTCAATACGGTTCATCGGTTGGCGGCTAGGCTGGCAGCCGGTGGGGTGAAGCTCAAGCGTGGCGGGCACCTGGGATCCCATGGATGGGTTGGGAACGAACCAGGGGGGAACTTCCGGTGCCGACTTCGTCGCCGACGTCGACGGCTTGTCGGAATTGGTTTAGAGACCGGCATGCGCGTACGTCTTCTGTGCTGGCTTGGATTGGGGCTGGTTTTGGGCGCCACTTCGGCCACGGCCGGACTTCGGGCGGCGATTGCCGTCCGGGTGGTCACGCCGGATCCGCTGTTGCCTCTCTCGGGGGGTGTTGGCGCCTCGGAGCCCAGCACTCGCAAAGAGGGTGAATTGACGGTGCGGGCTTTGGTCGTCGCGGATGACGACACGACGGTGGCGTTGGTGAGCGTGGATTTTCTTGGGTTCCCGGCCGTGCTGGGGGATCGGGTACGTGCGCGGGTTCGGGGGATTTCGCCTGAGAACATTCTGATTGGCGCGACCCACACCCACAGCGCCCCGGACCCGTATGCGTTTCCCGATGCGACGGGCAAGACGTCCGCGGATCTCGATTACTTGAGGTCGGTGGCGGACCGGGCGGGGGACGCGGTTCAGGAGGCGCTGGGGCGACTGGAGCCGGTTTCGATCAAGGTGGCGACCGGAGAATTCAAAGGGCGGATCGCCTACAACGCCTATGCGGAGGCGCTCTTCGATCCTCGCGGCAGTGTGGTGGCGTTTATCGGAGTGGATGATGGAGTGGTGCGGGCGACGCTGGTGAACTACGCCGTGCATCCCGAAGTGCTGGGAAGCCGGCAGGGCATCTGCAGTCCGGACCTGGTGGGCCCGCTGTACGATCGTTTGGCGGCGCGCGGCGGTGGAACGGGCATCTTTTTCAACGGCGCATTGGGCGGGATGGTCACGGCAGACTGTCGCGGGCCGGACGGCAGGGACATTCAGACGTGGGCGGAGACGGTGCGGATCGGGGAAAAATTGGCTGACGAAGCGTTGCGAGTGGTTGCGGGAGCGCCTTTGCAGAAGGAGGCGCGGTTGGATTGTCGGGCGTCGACCGTGCGGTTTCCGGTGGAATCACCGGTCATCCAGGCGGTGCTGAAAGGCTCACCGATGGGCTACAAGACCGATGCGGAAGGAAAGGTGGCAACCCAGGTGAACTGGATTCGGTTGGGGACCGCCCAAATGCTGACCGTGCCTGGGGAGGCTCTTCCCAATATTGGAGCGTATCTCAAGCGGAAGATGGGCGGGGACAACCCGATGTTGTTGGGGCTTACGAACGATGCCTTCGGCTACATCCTGACCAAGGAAGATTGGGGTTCGTTTCGCCGCTACGAGTACATCAGCCGGACGAGTCTTGGGGAAAGGACGGGCGAGATCTACGTGGAGGCCGCCTTGAAGCTGGCCGAGGCTGGCGCGGCGGGGTTGCCCGGGCAATGAACTCAGGCGACCCCATCGGGGTGATGCTCTCGCCAGAGCAATCGCAAGCCTTCGAGGGTGAGGTTCGGACGTACACAGGTGATTTCGCGAACCCCCTGGGCGATGAGTCGTGCGTACCCGCCCGTGGCCACAACCGGCAGGCTGCCGGCACGGAGTTCGCGTCGGAGCGAGTGAATGAGTTCACGGACCAGTCCGCGGTATCCATGGACCGCTCCCACCAGCATGGCTTGCTCGGTGCTTCGTCCGATGGCGGATCGGATGTTGCGGATGCGGATACGGGGCAGGAGCGCGGTTTTCTCGTGCAGATAATCTGTCATGGCCGCGAGGCCGGGAGCGATGATCCCACCGATGTAACGTCCGTTGCGGTCGACGATGTCGAAGGTCACGGCGGTGCCGAAATCGACGACCACGGTGGGCGGCGGGTGTAAATGACGGGCCGCAAGCGCATTGGCGAGCCGGTCCGGGCCAATGGTTTCGGGTCGCGGGTAATCGATTCCCACCCCTCGGAGGCTCCGGTGCGTGAGGATGAGCGGCTCGAGGCCGAATTCGTTCTTGAGCAGGGCCTGGGCATGGGTGGTTGCCGATGGAACCACGCTGCACAAGACGGCGCCGGACAGGCGGCGGGTGCCGATCAGGCCCGCCAAACCCGGGGCCGCCTCACCGGCGAGCAGCGCCGCGGTGGGGATGTCCGTGTGGGCTAGGATACGGCGCGGGGTGGCGATGCCCACGTGGCAGTGCGTGTTGCCGATGTCGAGCAGCAGAATGTGCCCTTGGGGAGTTCGAATACGGGAACTCATTTCTCGAGAGTGACGTCGCCGCCTACGACACGTTCCAGGCGCCCGAACTGGGTCCGCACCAGCAGGGCTCCCTCGCTGTCCAAGGATTCGGCGCGACCGACCAGTCGGCGGTTCCCCGACAGCACCGACACGTCGCGTCCCAGCGTGGTGCATTGGCTCGACCATTCGTCGGCAAGGATCGCAAACCGGTCGTCGGTCACGCAGGCGTAAGCGGCGTCCAATTCCTGCAGAATGGCGGCCGCCAGCGAGGCCCGGTCGATTGATCGTCCCAGTTCCAGTTTTAGCGAGGTGGCAGTCGTGTGCAGAGCGGAGGGAAGATCATCCCGATCGAGGTTGGCATTGATGCCAATGCCGAGAATCACGTGCCGAACGGAGTCGAGTTCACCGCTGAGTTCGGTCAGGACACCCGCCACCTTCCGTCCGTGGATCATGAGGTCGTTGGGCCACTTGATTTCGGGTCGCAGCGGCACTTCCCGTCGAAGCGCACGTGCGAGGGCCGTGGCCGCGGCCACCGTCAAACGAGTGGCTGCCTGCGGCCGCAGCACCGGCCGAAGCAGAACGGAAAACCAGATGCCTCGTCCCGGAGGCGAAACCCATTGCCGGCCCAGGCGTCCTCGGCCGCGGGTCTGAGATTCCGCAAAAACGACCAGGCCTTCACGAACGCCGTCGCGCGCCAGCTTCTCCAGGATGTCACTGGTCGAACTCGTTTCCTGAAACACCCGGATATCCCGCCCTACGACGCGAACGGCTCCGATTCGGGACGTCAGATCGTCGGCATGGAGACGATCGGGGCATCCCAGCAGGCGGTAGCCGCTGTGGGGGCTGGCTTCCACCTCATAGCCCAGGCTTCGAAGCTCTTCGATACGGGCCCAAATCGCGGCACGGGTGACTCCCAGCCGACTGGAGAGCTCAGCCCCTGAGACCCAGGGCGCAGCGCGCAAAGCCCCGAGGATGGCGGCATCAAGGGTCATGCCGTCGGATCAAAATCCAGGCCGATGTCGATGGCCCTCACGGAGTGGGTAATGGCTCCCACGGAGATGAAATCAACCCCGGTGTCCGCGATGCTTCGGACCGTCTCAAGTCGCACGCCCCCACTCGCTTCGGTGATGGCGCGGCCGGCGCACAACCGCACTGCCGCTGCGAGTTGGGCAGGCGACATGTTGTCCAGCAGAATGATGTCCGCACCCCCTGCAAGCGCTTGCGATACCTGTTCCAGGGTGTCCGCCTCCACTTCGATTTTGAGATAGGGGAAATGGGCCCGCGCGCGGGCAATCGCTGCAGCCACCGGGTTGGGGCTCGCGCCATGCAGCGCGGCGAGGTGGTTGTCCTTGATCAGGATCAGGTCATCCAGTCCGTGGCGGTGGTTCACGCCGCCTCCGCAGGCCACGGCGTATTTTTCCAGGGCGCGCCATCCCGGCGTGGTCTTGCGCGTGTCCAGAACCCGGGCCGGGGTTCCGGCGATCGCATCCACGAAGGCCGCGGTGGCGGTGGCCACTCCGGAAAGCCGCTGGACGAAGTTCAACGCCGTCCGCTCTGCGGTCAGCAACGCCCGGCTGCTTCCGGTCACCTGCATCAGCGAAGTCCCCGCCATCAGGCGCGCCCCATCCGGGACCACATCCCGGAAAACCACGTCCGGATCCAGCGATTGAAAGGCGGCGATGGCGAACGCCATGCCCGACACCACCATGGTTTCCCGCGTCACCATGTGGGCGCACGATCGGTTCCCCGCGGGCACCACGGAAGCCGTCGTGGCGTCTCCGGATCGGATGTCTTCGCGCAGCGCCTCGCCGACAAGGCGTCTGATCTCCTGGAGCGGCAATTCACGCACGCGCCTATTGGTGAGGAAAACCGGCCCGGGTTGAACCCCAAAAGCGGGGGACTTTGTCCAGCCGACCCCGGTGGCGGGAGTTCCGGTTTGTCCTGTCCTTGGCAGCCACGCTAGAAGAGGCCATGCCCATTTCCTGCCGAATTTGGCTCTTGGCTCTCCTGCTTGGGGTGGTCGGTCAACGAGCCGGGGCAGCCACCAACCGCTTCGAGGGTGAGGTTGCCCGGATGGAAGCTGCCGCCAGCCGGAGTCCTGCTCCAACAGGTGCGGTCATGCTTTACGGAAGTTCCAGTTTTCGACTCTGGTCCGACACCGCCGCCCGGTTCCCTCACCACGACATTCTGAATCGTGGCTTCGGGGGATCCGAGTTGAGCGACTTGAACGAGTTCTTCGCCCGTCTCGTCCTGCCGGCGGCGCCGCGGTTGTTGCTCATCTATGGCGGCGACAACGACCTGGCCTCAGGCAAGTCCCCCGAGCGGGTGTTGCAGGATTTCCAGGAACTGATCTCCCTGGTCCGCAAACAATTGCCCAAGACCCGGGTGGGATTTGTCGCCATCAAACCGAGCCCGTCCCGTCTGGCGTTGCTTCCCGCCCAGAACGAGGCCAATCGACTGGTCCGCCGCTATGCGCGGGGCCTTCGCCGCGTGGACTTTCTGGATGTCGCCAGTCCGCTGCTCCGGGAAGACGGGACCCCGGACCCTGCCTGCTTCCAGGGCGATCGGTTGCATTTGAACGGGGCAGGGTATGACCGATGGATGGAGGTGTTGGGGCCATACGTTCAGCGTTGGGGACCGGAGCGATCGTCAACCCCTCGCACAGTCACCGCCCAGGACGTAAAGTGACGCCATGATCCCTCGCCTTTTGAGTGCCTGGTGCGGTCTCGGTTTTGGATTGAGCACCTTGGTGCTGTCCGCTGCCCCGGCGCCATCGTTTCGACACGTCACCATCGATGACCGCATCACGATCGGCTACGGCGTGGCCATCGCGGATGTCGATGGAGACCGACGCCTCGATATCGTGCTCGCTGATAAACAGGCGATTGTCTGGTATCGAAATCCGGACTGGCAGCGCCACGTGATGGCGGAGCGTCTGACCGAACTGGACAACGTGTGCGTCGCCGCAAGGGACCTGGATGGTGATGGAAAGGCAGAAGTGGCAGCCGGGGCCGGTTGGAATCCAGGCGACACCATCGGGAGCGGTGCCCTGTTTTATCTCAAGGCACCCGTCGACCGAACCCAGCGTTGGGAACCCATTCGCCTGGCGCACGATCCAACCATTCATCGGATTCGCTGGATGCGCACACGCTCCGGTGGTTTCGATCTCATCTCGGTTCCCCTTCATGGCCGCGGCAACCGCAACGGCCTCGGCGATGGGGTCCGTGTGTTGGCCTATCACCCACCCCTGGATGTTCACGCGCCATGGACCACGACGGAGTTGAACGCGGCTTGGCATGCCACCCACAACCTCGACGTCATCCCCGAAGGCTCCGGTCCGGGCGAAGAACTTCGGGTGGCATCTCGGGAGGGGGTATTTGGATTGTCACCGGCGACCGGACCATGGGCGGTTCATGTTTTGGCCTCCAGCGCCGCTGGCACGCCGGAGTTCATCGGGGCAGGGGAAGTGCGTGTCGGAAAAGGACAGGCTCAATCGCCGATGATGGCCACGATCGAGCCCATGCACGGAAACCAAGTGGTGGTGTATCAACCGGATCCCGCCCGCCCCAACGGCCTTTGGCGCCGTACGGTGCTCGACTCCACCCTGGTGGATGGGCACGGCATTGTGTGCGCGGATGTCCTGGGTCTGGGGCGGGATCAAGTGATCGCGGGATGGCGGGCCATGATGGGACCCGGCAAGCCGGTTGGCCTTCGGCTTTACGTCCCCCTGGATCCAGCTTCCACCCGCTGGGAAACCCACCTGATTGATGACAATCAGATGGCTTGTGAGGATCTCCAAGTCGCTGATCTGGATGGAGATGGCGATCTGGATCTGGTGGCCAGCGGGCGGTCCACCAAGAACCTCAAGATCTACTACAACGAAGTGCCTCGCCCCTGACCGAGGCGACTTCCTGGCCTAGGCGTAGTTGTCTGCGCCGATGCCTGCGAAGGGATGCGAATTGCGGTCACCACGCCGGTGATCAACGCCATCGCTGCACAAAAAACGTACGGGACACTCGGATGCCAGTCGAAGGTCGCGCTCGCGAAGATGGGGCCGGCAATTCGGGCCAGCGCTCCCGCGCCTTGGGCAACACCCAGCGTGGACCCTTGCTCGTTGGCCGGGGTCCTCATGGAGATCAACCCGAAGAGCGGGGGCCGAGTCAGTCCTGATCCAATCGAAAGCACGGCCAACGTGGCCAGCAGGACGAGCCAAGGAACTCCACCACCTCCGAAAAGGGCCCCCAGGAACCGGTACCACGGCACGGCAGGATCCCTCCAAAGGCCGGACAGCGAACCGCTCAGCGTGCCCGAAATGAAGGGCAAGGGCGCCAGGCTGACTCCGACCAGCACCAGGCTCACCGCGATTAGCCGCGCTTCACCCATGTCGCGCACCAACCGACCGATCGGTCCTCCTTGGATGAAGGCTCCAATCAGCCCACAGAATGCGAAAAGAAACGCGATGGCGATCTCGCCGTCGGTCGTCGTCCGGCTGAACTGAAAATTCTGCGCCACCAGCAACCCCAGGGTCGTCTCGAAACAGGTGAAGGCGAATGTCGATAGAAAGTACACCACGACCAGGAAGCCCACGAGCGGCCGGCGTAACACCGCGCCCCAGGCGCCGAAGCGACCGCCCGGCGCCGCGTCAGGCGGCTTCGAACCGCGTGGCAGGCTTTCCCCCAGAAAAAAGGTCGCGAGCACCAGGTTCACCAGGCAAACCCCCGCGGCCAACCAGCCAGGACCAGGAAGGCCCATCCACAGCAAGGCCCCAACCGCCATCGCCGGACCAAAGATAAAACCCAACCCAAACGCCATCCCGATCAGGCCCATGCGCTTCGAACGATCCTGAGGCGGCGTGAGGTCCGCGATGTAGGCCTGGGCCACCGTCAGATTCGCCCCGCATACGCCTGCAAAAATGCGGGAAATCAGAATCACCGCCAGCGCCGTCGGCCCGTGCGTCAGGCCGGAACCCAGCGCAAACAGAGCGTACGAGACCACAAAGCCTGCGGTGCTCACCAACAAGACCGGCCTCCGGCCAATGCGGTCCGAGAGCCGCCCCCACGCCGGAGCAAACAGAAACTGCATCAAGGAATACGACGCGACGATCGCTCCTAGCAGCCAACCCGGGGCACCGAAGTCTTTGACGTACTTCGGCAAGAGGGGCAGCACCATTCCAAAGCCCATCAGGTCGACGAAGACCGTCAAAAAAATGATCAGGAGCGAAGGCTTTCTCATGAGGGCCCCGCCTGTGGCGACGGGAGATCGAACGGCAAGACTATCGATGGCGGGATGGCCTGGGCAAGTTTCAGTCGAAATCCTCCGGATCGTTCCGCTCAGTCGGTCGAGGAGTTTTTCAGACCGACCTGAAAGGGAGCATGTTGTAACCCGAACGTGGTGTCGGCAGATGTCCCGTCCCCAATGTTGTTCTCCTCCAGCATCAGGATTTGGTCGCGACTCAGCGGAGCAGCCCGACGCAGCAGTCGCGGCCAAACAAACTCCAGAACCATCGCCTGGGCACGGGCCATGGCCCAGGGAACGGGCAGGATCAGGCGGCGTCGGTCCAAGACCGCCAGAATTCCCTGCAGCACCTGGCGAAACTCCAACCGTTCAGGACCGCAAAGATCATACGTTTGCCCTATGGAACTGGGAATTTGCAGTGACCCGACAAAGGCGTTCGCCACTTGGTCCAGCGCGATGGGTTGAAGCAGGTTTCTCCCGCCGCCGATCGCCGGGAGGAAGGGTGAAAACCGGGACATTTGTCTGAAGACCGCGACAAACCCGCCGTGGGCACTATAAACGAGCGAGGGTCGAAAAATCGTCCAATCGAGCCCGGAGGCTCGTACCAGCTCTTCCGCCGCCCACTTCGTGCGGTGATACTGCGACCGAGCGTGCTCCCGTGTGCCGAGCGCGCTCATGTGCACAAACCTAGGAATGCCCGCGTCCTGCGCGGCCTGCACCATCCGCCCGCCTAACGCGACATGCGCCTCATGGAATGTGTTGCGGCCCAGCTCGGCGATGATCCCCACAAGATGGATGATCGCGCTCGCGCCGCGACAGGCTTCCGCGATGGATGCGTGGGATGAAAAATCCACGAACCGAACCTCTGTTCCAAGCGGCTGGGTTGAAATCTCCGCGCCAGGATCGCGATGACGCGGTTCGTGGCGCGAAGACGAACGCAGCAGGAGTCGAGGCGTGAAACCGCTGGAACGGAGCCGATGAACCACGGCTTTCCCAATAAAACCAGTGCCTCCGGTGATGGCGACATGCACGTGAGGAATGTAGGAGCGGTGCGAGGTTTGGCGAGGCGTCGGGGCGGTTGGTAAAAAATTTAGAAATTGGGTTGCAGGAGATAATGCCGTTGGGCAGATTGTCCGTCCCTTTCGCCTCAAGCCTAAGGGAATCCCAAGCCAACGCGGGAAGCGCGATGCCAACCATCAACCAACTTGTCCGCAAAGGACGCCGAAAGCTGAACTACAAGTCGAAGGCACCCGCCCTCGAGGGCGCGCCGTTTCGACGGGGCGTCTGCTTGCAGGTTATGACCCGTACGCCCAAAAAGCCCAACTCCGCCATGCGCAAAGTGGCGAAGGTAAGGCTAACCAATGGCTACGAAGTCATCGCCTATATCCCGGACGAGGGCCACAACCTGCAGGAGCACTCCATCGTGCTCGTGCGTGGTGGCCGCGTGAAGGATCTGCCTGGTGTTCGTTACCATATCGTTCGCGGTACCCTGGATTGCCAGGGTGTCGAAAAACGCCGCGTGAGCCGTTCCAAATACGGCGTCAAGCGGCCCAAGGCTGCCAAGACGGGTGCCAAGGCTGCCAAGTAATCACCGTTCGACGACTTAACCGATCTCTCTATGTCGCGCCGCCGCCGAGCCGAAAAGCGTCCGATGGTTTCGGACCCCAAGTTCAACAGTCCGCTGGTCACTCGCCTTGTGAACACCGTCATGGTGTCCGGCAAGAAGAGTCTGGCTCAGCGCCTCGTGTACCGGGCCTTCGATCGGATCATCGAAAAGAATCCCTCCTCGAACCCTCTGGAAATTCTTCAGCGGGCGGTCGACAACGCCAAGCCTCGCCTGGAGGTCAAGGCCCGCCGGGTTGGCGGTGCCACGTATCAGGTTCCCCTGGAAGTCACTTCGGATCGACAGGCCTCGCTTGCCGTCCGTTGGTTGGTGGACTTCGCTGACGGCCGAAAGGGTGTTCCGCTGCAGGATGCGCTCGCCAACGAGATCATGGACGCCTACCAGGGACAAGGGAACGCCATCCGCAAGCGGGATGAAGTTCATAAGATGGCGCAGGCCAACAAGGCGTTCGCGCACTTCCGCTGGTAGTGTCATTGCCCTGCGTGCCCATCCCTCACCTGTCTCCATCCCCCCTCCTCGCCCCCTCCTAGATGAGCGCTGACGTAAAGGACTCCAAAGCGTTGAATTCGCCGGATCGGCAGTACTCTCTTGAGCGTACCCGAAACATCGGCATCGCGGCGCACATCGACGCGGGGAAAACGACGACCACGGAACGAATCCTGTTTTACACAGGACTCATTCATAAGATGGGCGACGTGGATGACGGGAACACAGTCACTGACTGGATGGAGCAGGAGCGGGAGCGCGGTATCACGATCACATCGGCCGCCACCACCTGCTACTGGACTCAGAAGGACGACGGCTGCGAGAAGCTCTTCAAGAGCATTGCCCATCGCGTCAACATCATCGACACACCCGGCCACGTCGATTTCACTGCCGAGGTCGAGCGCTCGATGCGGGTGCTGGATGGCGCTGTTGCGGTATTCTGCGGCGTCGCAGGCGTCCAGCCTCAATCGGAGACGGTCTGGCGCCAAGCCACCAAATACCAAGTTCCGCGCATCGCATTCGTCAATAAGATGGATCGCATCGGTGCGAACTTCGAAAACGCAGTGGCGGAAATGCGGAAGAAACTGGGCGCGTATGCCTACCCTGTGGTTCTTCCGATCGGCAAAGAAGATGGCTTGAAGGGTGTGATCGACCTGATCAGCCACAAGGCGATCGTCTATGACGAAACAGACGAGGCCGGACTGCGTTACTCGGTGACGGAAATTCCCGCCGATCTGAAAGACGGCGCCGACCAAGCTTACGAAGAATTGGTCAACGCGGTGGCCGATCGCGACGACGTGGTCGCGGAATACGTCCTCAACGAAAAACCGATTCCCGCGGAAGTCCTCAAGTTGGCGATCCGCCGACTCACCTGCCAGATCAGGTTCGTCCCGGTCATGTGCGGTTCGGCCTTCAAGAAGAAGGGTGTGCAGCCGCTGGTGGATGCGGTCATTGACTACCTGCCTTCTCCTCTGGATACCGAACCCATGCAGGGCGACCTGCCGGGCGGAACGGGCGAGCGAGTGACTGTCGGTCCGGATGATCAAGCCAAGTTCTGCTCCCTGGCCTTCAAACTCTGGACGGACCCTTTTGTCGGCAAGCTGGTCTTCTTCCGCGTCTATCGCGGGAAGCTCTCCAAGGGCGACAACATCTACAATCCGCGGACCCGCAAGCGTGAACGCGTTTCCCGCGTGATGATGATCCAGGCTGATAAGCGCCTGGATGTCGAAACGGTCTACAGCGGTGATATCGCCGCCTTGGTTGGTCTTCGCAACATCACCACTGGGGATACCCTCTGTGATGAGTCCGAGGAAATCCTGCTGGAACCGCCAACCTTCCCGGAACCCGTCATCTCCATGGCCGTCGAGCCGAAGAGCAAGGCGGACCGCGACAAGATGTCCACCGGGCTTCAGCGCCTGGCGGAGGAAGATCCCACCTTCCGTTGTTTCACCAACGAAGAAACCGGTCAGTTGATCATCGCCGGGATGGGTGAGTTGCACCTGGAGATCATCCGCGATCGTCTGCTTCGCGAGTTCAAGGTGGAGGCCAGTGCCGGTGCGCCCCAAATCGCGTACCGCGAAACCATCACCGCCTCCTCGGAGGGTGAGGGAAAATTTATTCGCCAGTCCGGCGGTCGAGGCCAATACGGCCACGCCGTCGTCCAGATCGCGCCCAACGAGCGCGGCAAGGGTGTCGAAATCGAAAATAAAATCGTTGGCGGCGTGATTCCCAAGGAATACGTCCCAGCGGTCATCGACGGCATCGAGGAAGCCATCAAGGGCGGCGTGGTTGCCGGTTACCCGATGGTCGACATCAAGGTGGCAGTGACTTACGGCAGTTTCCACGAGGTCGACTCGTCGGAACTGGCTTTCAAGATGGCAGGTATCTTCGCTTTGAAGGACGCCGTCCGGAAGGCCAATGGAATCATCCTCGAACCTATTATGAAGGTTGAGGTGACAACCCCGGATGAGTACCAGGGAGATATCCTGGGTGATCTCAACCGGCGCCGAGGAAAGATCGTGGCAATCGAAAACAAAAGCGATGCGACCATCCTGCGGGCCGACGTTCCACTTGCGGAAATGTTCGGTTACGCAACGGCGGTTCGGTCACTATCCAAGGGACGTGCGGCCTATTCTATGGAGCCGTCCCATTTCGAGCCGGTGCCGGCAAGTGTTGCCGCCACCATTCTGGAGTCGGCAAAGAGTAAACCGGCTGCACGAAGCTGACACGGAGGGTCAACATGTCTGGACAACGAATTCGCATCCGTCTTAAGGCGTTTGATCACCGGATCATCGACCAGTCCGTCGCGGACATCGTCGAAACGGTGAAACGCTCCGGCGCCCGAGTGGCCGGTCCCATACCGCTTCCAACCAAAATTGAGCGGTTCACAGTGGGTCGCTCACCGCATGTCGATAAAAAGTCTCAAGAGACTTTCGAGATGCGGACCCATAAACGGCTGCTCGATATTATCGGGCCGACCGCCAAGACGGTGGATGAGCTCAAAAAGCTCAACCTGCCGGCCGGGGTGGACATCACTATCAAGATCTAGCCCAAGCCCCATTCTATGATTGGCCTAATCGGCAAAAAGCTCGGGCAAACGCGCGTGTACGACGCCAAAGGCAATGCTTTGCACGTCACCGTCGTGCAGGCGGGCCCCAACTTCGTCGTGCAAAAGAAGACGGTTGCCTCGGATGGCTATGACGCCGTCCAACTCGGCTTCAGTCCGCAGAAGGAAGGCAGGCTGACGAAGGCTGCCATCGGTCACCTCGGCAAAGCCAAGGTTCCGGCAGTGCGCAAGCTCCGCGAATTTCGCAACTTCAGTCTCGACGTGAACCCTGGTGATCAGGTCAGTGTAACCATCTTTGCAGAAGGTGATTACATCGACGCGATCGGAGTCACCAAGGGGCGCGGATTTGAGGGTGTTGTGAAGCGCCACGGCTTCCGCGGCGGCGACATGACCCACGGTGCCAAGGGATGGCATCGACGGTCAGGCGCCATCGGGCAACGACTTTTCCCTGGTACGGTCATGCGTGGCATGAAAATGCCTGGCCACATGGGACAGGTTCAACGCACGACTCAAAACCTGGAAGTCGTGAAAGTGATCGAAGCGGACCAGCTGCTTCTGATCAAGGGGGCGATTCCCGGTGCTGCCGGAGAATTCATCATCATCCGTGAATCCAAGAAACGCCCGAAGACCACGGCGAAGAAGTAAACCGGAGCACACCGCGTGAACATCCAGATTTCCGATCTCCAAGGTAACAAGCTGTCCGAACGGGCGGTGACGTTTGACGTCATCGAAAATGCCCGCGGCACGCAGGCGGTGAAGGACACCGTCGTCGCGCATCTTGCCGCACGTCGGCAAGGTACCCGATCGGCCAAAACGGCCGGCGAGGTGGTTGGTACCAACAAGAAGCCGTGGCGTCAAAAGGGTACTGGCCGCGCACGCGCCGGTTCCTTCCAGTCTCCACTGTTTGTCGGTGGTGGTGTTGTTTTCGGGCCCCGCCCGCATGACTTCAGCATCAAGATCAACAACAAGGTCAAGAAGCTGGCCCTGCGGAAGGCAATCAGTGAACGCCTGAAGAGCGGCGACATTGTCATTGTCAGTGAACTCAAGCTCGAGACCCCGAAAACGAAGGCCTTTATCAAGGCTTTTGAACCTCTCAAGGTTCTCGGTGGATCCCTTCTGATTGTTGCCGGTCCAGACAAGAATTTGCGTCTTGCCTCAGGCAATGTGCCCGACCTGAAGGTCACAACGGGTGAAGACCTCAACACCTACTTGGTGCTCTGGCCTGACAAGATCGTATTCACGGAAGATGCCTTCAAGAAGTTGGAAGCTCGATTGGGTGTGAAGGAGGGCGCATGAATATTTACGACGTCGTTAAAACGGTCCGGTTGACCGAAAAGGGCACGGCTCAAGCGGCCGACCTGAACCAGTACACAGTCGTGGCGGACCGCCGAGCCAGCAAGGTTCAGATCCGTCAGGCCGTCGAACAGTTGTTCTCGGTCAAAGTGCTTCGGGTCAACACCCAGAGCGTCCATGGAAAACTTCGCCGTCAGTCGACGGCCGCCGCCGGTCGTGACCCGAACTGGAAGAAGGCGATCCTGACCCTCAAAGAGGGCGACAAAATTCAGCTGACCTGATCCTATGCCGGTCAAAACGTACAGACCACTGACACCGTCTCGCCGCTTTCTCACGGTGTCCTCCTTTCAGGAGATCACCAAGAGCAAGCCGGAGAAGTCACTGGTCGTCATCCGCAAGAAGACGGGTGGCCGCAATGTTCACGGACGGGTAACCGCACGCGGCATTGGTGGTGGTCACAAGCAGAAGATTCGCTTGGTGGACTTCAAGCGGACCAAGATGGGCATGGATGCCACGGTTGTGGGGATTGAGTACGATCCTTGCCGCTCCGCGCGCATCGCTTTGGTTCAGTACACCGACGGGGAAAAGCGCTACATCCTGGCACCCAATGGCCTGCAGGTTGGTCAAAAGGTTCGCAACGGTTCTGACGCTCCCCCGGAGATCGGCAATTGCCTGCCGCTGAAAAATGTCCCGATTGGAACATCCATTCACGGTTTGGAACTGAACCCGGGTCGTGGTGCCCAAATCGTTCGCGCCGCCGGCGGTGCCGCAACGTTGATGTCGCGGGATGGCGGATTCGCTCAGGTGCGACTTCCCTCCGGCGAGATCCGCAGGATTAACGAGATCTGCCGGGCCACCATTGGCCAGGTTGGCAATCTCGAGCACGAAAATATCATTCTCGGTAAGGCGGGACGGTCTCGATGGATCGGTGTTCGCCCGATTACGCGCGGTATGGCGCGGAATCCGGTGGACCATCCCAACGGCGGCGGTCAGGGCAAGTCAAAGGGTGGTGGTGGTTGGCAGCAGCTGACTTCCCCCTGGGGTGTTCTCGCCAAAGGTTTCAAGACGCGGAAGAAATCAAAGCCATCGGACCGTTTTATCGTTGTCCGACGCGATGGTCGCTCACCGAAGCTGAAGTAACGCTCAACTAACTCCGACCGGTCATGGGACGCTCAATCAGAAAAGGTCCGTTTGTGGACTCCCACCTTCTAGACAAGGTGCGGAAAATGAACACGGCCGGGCTTAAAAAGCCCATCAAGACTTGGTCACGACGATCGATGATCACGCCGGAGTTCGTGGGACACACGGTCCAGGTTCACAATGGGAAAATCTTTAATGCCGTGTTTGTCACGGAGAATATGGTCGGGCATCGGCTCGGCGAATTCTCACTGACCCGGACATTCAAGAAACACGGTGCGCACACCGCGAAAGCGGAGGCCAAGTAGCCATGGAAGTACGAGCCATCACCCGGAACATTCGAATGTCCGCGCAGAAAATGCGGGAGGTCACCCGGCAAATTCACGGCCTCAACGCCGTTCAGGCCCAGGCTATCCTGGCAGCCGTGCCGCGGAAGTCCGCCTTCTGGGTGGCGAAAACGCTGAAATCAGCGATCGCCAACGCGGAAAACAACAACAATCTGAAGGCCGAAACCCTTCGTGTGAAGGCCGCCCTCACAGGGACGGGTCGGACCATCAAACGCTTCATTCCCAAAGCCCGCGGTTCCGCGGGGCCGATTTTGAAGCGCAGCTGCAACGTCACCATCGTTCTGAGCGACGAATAGGGCGCGTACCTCTATGGGTCAAAAAACCAATCCCGTCGGTCTGCGGGTTGCCGTCACCAAGGACTGGCAGTCCAAGTGGTTTTCCGGCAAGAAGGAATTCGGCCGTCTGCTGGTCGAGGATGCCGACATCCGCCGCTTGCTGAAGCGCCGTCTCGAGACGGCCTCGGTTCCCCGCATCTCCATCGAGCGTGCGGCCAATCGTTGCCGCATCACCATTTTTACCGCGCGCCCAGGCGTGGTCATCGGGCGAAAGGGCTCCGAGATCGACAAGATCAAGGAGGACCTCAGCAAGATGACCGGCAAGGACGTCTACGTTGAGATTCAGGAAGTCAAACAGCCTGAAATCGACGCCCAGCTGGTTGCCGAAAACGTCGCGTTGCAGCTCGAACGTCGTATCTCGTTCCGCCGGGCCATGAAGAAGGCCATCCAACTGGCCATGGACATGGGCGCGGAGGGGATCAAACTGCGCTGCGCCGGTCGTCTCGGCGGCGCAGAGTTGGCCCGAGTGGAAACCTACCACCAGGGAAGGGTGCCGTTGCACACCTTGCGGGCCAACATCGAGTATGGTTTCGCCGAAGCCAGGACGGTTTATGGCAAGCTCGGTGTGAAATGCTGGGTCTGCAAAGGAGAGCGCAAGCCTGAAAAGCAGCGTCCTCCCGGAGCACCGGCTGCGGCACCGATGCCGCCTGCGGGGATCACCGCAGCCACGAGCCACAAGAGCTAACCAACCCGTAACCGAGCACGAGGAGATACTAGGCTTATGCCGTTGATGCCCGCACGGGTGAAGTACCGGAAAATGCAGCGCGGAAATCGCGCTGGCATTGCCACGCGATGTAATGCTGTCGCCTTTGGCGAATACGGATTGCAAGCGCTGGAACGTTGCTGGATGGACACGAAGCAGATCGAGGCTGCCCGTGTCGCCATCACGCGTCACATGAAACGCCGTGGCAAGATGTGGATTCGCATCTTTCCCGACAAATCGTACACGAAGAAGCCGCTTGAGGTGCGAATGGGTACCGGCAAAGGCGGCGTGGAATCGTGGGTTGCTGTCATCAAGCCCGCCACCATTCTCTTCGAAGTGGATGGCATTCCCGAGGCACTGGCGCGGGAAGCCATGCGTCTGGCGGCCAACAAGCTTCCGATTCGCACCCGCTTCGTTTCCCGACACCACCTCGCCTGACGCCGACAAGCCATGAAGTTCGCGGAATTAAAAGATCTGACCGTGCAGGAGCTGAGCGCCCGCTCCTCCGACCTGCGGCGCGAGTTGTTTAACCTGCGCCTGCAAAAAGCCACTGCCCAACTGGAGAAAACCTCGCGTCTACGTGTGCTGCGCAAAGATATTGCGCGCGTCGAAACCGCCATCTCCCAACGCCGCAATTCACCCACTGCCGCCGTATGACGGATACTCCCCAGACCACGCGCGTTCAAAAGGAACGCACCGGCGAGGTCATCTCCGATAAGATGACAAAGACGATCGTTGTTCGTGTTGAGCGGCGCGTCACCCATCCTCGCTTCAAGAAGATCGTGACGCGTTACAGCAAGCACTACGCTCACGACGAATCCGAGCAGGCTTCCGTAGGAGACACTGTCCGGATTCGAGAAACACGACCGCTTTCACGCATGAAGCGTTGGACGCTGGTTGAAGTTGTTCAAAAAGCCCCTGCCATCGCCGCTGTTGCGGCAAGCTAATCGCAAGACGCCATGTTCCAGGTTCGTTCCATATTTGACGTTGCCGACAACACCGGTGCCCGGCGGGCGGCCTGCATCGGCGTCCTCGGAAGAAACCAGCGCTACGCTGCCGTAGGCGACATCATCAAGGTTCACATCAAAGAGGCGGCGCCGGATGGCACTGTCAAGAAGAGTGAGGTCGTCAATGCGGTGATCGTTCGTTCCCGCAAGGCGATTCGTCGAAACGACGGCTCGTATCTTCGCTTTGATTCCAACGCTGTGGTGATCATCGACAAGGAAAACAATCCCCGCGGCACCCGCATTTTCGGCCCTGTGGCGCGCGAATTGCGCGAGAAGCGGTTCATGAAGATCATTTCCCTCGCGCCTGAGGTTGTCTGAAAGCCATGAGTTCTCGATTGCATGTAAAGAAGGGCGACGAAGTCGTCGTGATTTCCGGATCTGAACGCGGTAAACGCGGTAAGATTCTTGCCATTCTGCCCAAGGCGGGCCGGGTGGTAGTTGAAGGCGTGCGCATCGTTAAGCGCCATACCCGCAAGTCCCAGAGGCATCCGCAGGGTGCCATCGTGGAACGCGAGGGCACTTTGCACGCATCGAACGTCATGCTGGCAACCCGGTTCGAGACGCGCCGAACCGCACAGAGCGTCGAATCCAAGGCCTGAGGAGCCCAAAATGAAGTCCCGTCTCTACGACAAGTATATCAAGGAAGTTCGTCCGGCCCTTCTGGGCAACGGTCGCTTCGCCAACGTTCACCAAGTGCCCCAGCTCGAGAAAATCGTCATCAACATGGGCGTCAGCTGCCAGTTGGAGAAGGTTGCCATCGACGATGCCGCGAAGGACTTGACGGCCATCAGCGGCCAGAAGCCGGTGATCAATAAGGCCAAAAAGAGCGTCGCCAATTTCAAGCTGCGCAAGGGTCAGTCCGTGGGTTGCCGCGTGACACTGCGTCGGGACCGAATGTACGAGTTCTTTGACCGCTTGGTGGCCACGGCTCTCCCCCGAATCCGCGACTTTCGCGGACTGAATCCTCGTCACTTTGACGGTCGAGGGAACTACACCCTGGGCGTGAATGATCAAACGATCTTTCCTGAGATCGACCTGGACAAGATCAAACGCCATCAGGGAATGGACATCACGATCGTGACGTCGTCACAATCCGATGACGACGCTCGGGATCTCCTCAAAATGATGGGGATGCCGTTCGCGGAACGCTGAACCGACTTCAAGACAGACCCGAGATCGTATGGCCAAGAAATCCTGGATGGAGCGCGAGAAGCGCAAGCGTGCGACGGTGGCAAAATTCGCCGCCAAGCGTGCTGAACTCAAAGCACGTGGTGATTACGAAGGGCTTGCCAAGCTGCCTCGTAACGCCAGTCCAGTGCGAGTGACGAATCGATGCAAGTTGAGCGGGCGGCGCCGTAGCTATATCCGCAAGTTTGGCGTGTCCCGTATCACGTTCCGAGAGATGGCCTTGAATGGCCTGATTCCCGGAGTCACCAAAGCGAGCTGGTAATCGTATGCTGAGCGACCCCATTTCCGATCTACTCTGCCGCTTGCGCAATGGCGCTCGCGCGCAGCACCCCGAAGTTCTTGTCCCTCACTCGAAGCTCAAGGAGAGCCTCGCGCAGGTGCTCAAAAACGAGGGATACCTGACCGACGTATCGGTGGAAGGAACCACCAAGAAGCAGATTCGGATGAAGCTGCGCTACGCCGGCAAGAAAACTGTTTTGGAAGGACTGCGCCGTATGAGTACCCCGGGCCGCCGGGTGTATGCGCGCTCGACCGAAATCCCCAAGGTGCGGGGCGGCCTCGGTGTGGTGGTCTTGTCGACCTCCTCCGGGATCGTCACGGATCGAGAAGCGCGTAAGCGCAATCTGGGCGGCGAACTTCTGTGTTCCGTCTGGTAGGCTGAAAGGACCCGTATTATGTCCCGTATCGGAAAAATGCCGGTGGCCATTCCTGCCAAGGTCAAAGTTGACGTTGGCGCAGGCCGCGTGAAGGTCGAGGGCCCCAAGGGTCGCCTGGAATTTGTTCTCCCCGCCCAGACCACGGTCGAGGTGAAGGATAGCAATATTCTGGTCAAGCGTCCCAATGACACGGCTCAAGCGAAGGCCTTTCATGGCCTCGCGCGGGCGGTGCTCAACAACATGATCAAGGGCGTCGTCGACGGCTTCAGCAAGAAGCTCGAGATTCAAGGTGTCGGCTTCAAGGCCGCACTCCAAGGCAAGGTGCTCAACCTTAGCCTGGGGTACTCCCACCCGATCAACTACCCCATTCCGGACCAGATCAAGGTCACGGTCGAAGAGAACACCAAGATCAGCATCGAAGGCCCCGACCGTCAGTTGGTAGGCCAGATCGCTGCCGAAATCCGAGCCTTCTATCCGCCCGAGCCCTACAAAGGCAAAGGCGTTCGCTACGTCGGTGAAAATGTCCGGCGCAAGGAAGGCAAGACCGTTCAGTAAGCCGTTGGCGGTGATGCCGATCGCGTCCCGCCTGCCGATCCATGAATATTCAGACCAAGCAACGTCTCGCCCAACTTCGCCGCTTCCGTATTCGGAAGAAGGTTGTGGGCACACCGGAACGTCCGCGAATGGCGGTCAAGTTCACCGGGCAGCACATCTACGTTCAGTTCATCGACGACAGCGTCGGAGCGACCATCGCGTCCGCCTCGACTCGTGCGAAGGACCTCCTGGCTCAGGGCCCCTTGAAGGCGAACGTGGAATCGGCCAAGCGCGTGGGTGCCGTGGCAGCGCAGGCTGCCATCGCCAAGGGCGTCAAGCAGGTCGTGTTCGACCGGGCTGGCGCAAAGTTCCATGGCAAGGTGAAGGCTTTGGCCGATGCCGCTCGTGAAGCCGGCCTGCAATTCTGACGCAACTCCCCCCGATATGGCAGATCCAGAACAGCAAACGGTCGGCGATAAGGCGCCGGAAACCCGGCCCACCGAAGCGCGTGTGGCGGATGCACCCGCAGCCGTGAGCCCCCGTGGCCCGGAGGGGCGGGGTGGCGGTGGTGATCGCGGACAACGTGGTCCACGTGGACGGAGGCCGCGGCAGCCGGAAGGCCCCACACTTGACAAGGATGGGAACGAACTGACCGAAAAGGTCATCTTTATCAATCGTTCGGCCAAGGTCGTGAAGGGTGGCCGCCGGTTCAGTTTCAGCGCTCTCGTGGTTGTTGGCGATCGCAAGGGCAAGGTGGGTTTGGGGCTCGGCAAAGCGAGTGAGGTTGCCGAAGCCATCAAAAAGGGCGGTTCCGTGGCCCGTCAAAGCATGGTGAAGGTGGCCCTTGCCACAACCACCATCCCTCATGAGATTTTGTCGGCCTTCGACGGAGCTCGGGTTCTTCTTCGTCCCGCCAGCGAAGGTACCGGCGTGATCGCCGGCAAGACTGTGCGTGCCGTTCTTGACGCAGCCGGGGTTCGAAACGTGCTGAGCAAGTCCCTTGGTTCCAAGAATGCCGCCAATGTGGCCAAGGCGACCTTGTCCGCATTGCAGAGGCTCAGGACGCGCGAGGACATCCTCCGCTCCCGGGGCATCACGGTGTCGGCGAAGGCTCCCGTTCTGGCGTAACTCAGATCTTTTCTATCATGCGACTTCACACTTTAACGAACCGGCCTGGTGCCCGGCACGGTTCAAAGCGCCTCGGTCATGGTGAATCGAGCGGTAAGGGCAAGACCTCAGGTCGTGGTGGCAAGGGTCAGTCAGCTCGTGCTGGCGGCTCTCTTCGGGTGGGTTTCGAGGGTGGCCAGATGCCGCTCATCCGCCGCGTTCCGAAGCGTGGATTCAACAATGCCCGCCATCGTGTCGAGTATCTGCCGATCAATGTCGCCATCCTGACCTGCTTCGAGGCAGGTGCGACAGTGGATGCGAAGATTCTTCGAGACACCGGAATCGCTCGGGGTCCGGTCAAACTCATCAAGATTCTCGGCGGTGGGGATCTCGATCGTCGCCTCATTGTGCATGCGGACGCGTTCAGTGCGTCAGCCCGCACGAAGATCGAGGCGGCCGGCGGTGAATGTCACGTTGTGGCGCCTGTGGCTGCTTCGGCGAAGTCCTGACGCGCAAAGGCATTCTCGAGGCCGGCATGCTGTCCAAGATCCTTTCCACCCTGGCGAACTGCTTCCGAGTACCGGAGCTGAAGTCGCGTCTTCTCTTCACGCTTGGTCTTCTGACCGTGTGTCGAGTGGTTGCGATGATTCCGCTTCCCGGGCTCAACGGCGCTGCTTTGACCCAGTTCCTTCAAGAGGTGCAGCGGAACAGCGGAGGGAATTCGCTGATCAGCATGTACAGTCTCTTCACTGGAGGTGCATTGGAGCGATGCGCGCTGGGTGCGCTGGGCATCATGCCTTACATCAGTGCCACCATCATCATCCAGCTCCTGGGTGCGGTCGTTCCGAGCCTGAGCAAACTCGCCCGTGAAGAAGGCGGGAGGATGAAGATCGTGCAGTACAGCCGCTATTTGACCCTGGTCCTATGTCTTGGACAGGGCTTCGCCATGGCGCTCGGTTGGGAGAATCCACAATCCATTCCGGGTTTCTCCAGCTTTCAGGATCGGTTGGTGATCATGGAGCCGATCTGGTGGTACCGCATCCAGACGGTCGTTCTGCTCACCGCTGGCACGATGTTGCTGGTGTGGTTGGGCGAACAAATCACTGAGCGTGGCATCGGCAACGGTGTCTCGCTGATCATCACGATCGGCATTCTGGCCCGACTCCCGCAAACCGCTTCCGGAGTTTATTACATGTTTCGTCCGGCGGGTGGTGGCGACGGCAAGAATATCTTTCATGCTCTGATCCTCCTGGGGCTTTTGGTTGCTGTGGTTGCGGCCGTCATCGCCGTAACGCAAGCGCAACGGAAGATTCCAGTGCAGTACGCCCAGCGTTCCGTAGGTCGCAAGGTGGTGCCAGGTGGCAGCTCCTTCATGCCTCTTCGGGTGAATGCCGCCGGCGTGATGCCTATTATTTTCGCGCAGGCTATTCTGATGTTTCCGGAGAAGCTTCTAATTACCTTGGGTGGCCGGTTCGATCAACTGGCTTTCCTGAAGTCACTTGGGACGGCGATAGCTTATGGCAAGGCTCCCTATCTGATGATGGAGGCGGCCATGATCATCTTTTTCTCGTATTTCTGGGTCGCCACGATTTTTAACGAGATTCAGATCGCGGACGATTTGAAGAAATACGGTGGTTACATACCCGGCGTTCGCCCGGGGCAGGCGACCAGTGATTTCCTTCATTGGACGATGAGTCGTATTACGTTGGCGGGTGCCGTGTTCCTTGCCACCATTGCGATCCTCCCCATCATTTTGTATCGCATTCTGGATGTGCCCTTGGACGTCGCCAGTTTCTTCGGTGGAACCAGCATTCTGATCACTGTCGGAGTGCTTTTGGACACCTTGCGTCAACTGGAGTCCTTCCTGGTGATGAGGCACTACGATGGGTTCCTCAAGAAGGGCCGTGTTCGTGGACGTTTTTGATTCGGGTTCATTGAAAGTCCTGGTGCGTTGCTCCGCGATGTCGGAGCCCGTTCCGGGGTGGTGGTTGAGACGCTGAACTGAATGGGTGTGATCAAGACCCAGGCGGAGATTGCGTCGATTCGGCAGGCGAGCCGCATCGCTCAGGCTGTTCTTGAGGAGACGGGCTCCTGGCTTCGGCCAGGAATCACGACCTTGGAAGTGGATGAGTATGCCGCCGAGAGAATTCGTGTGCATGGAGCGCGAAGTGCGTTTCTGGGCTACCGGTCCTTTCCACGGCACACCTGCATCTCGGTGAACGACGAAGTTGTCCATGGAATCGCTGGCCCGCGACGGCTGCAGTTCGGCGATTTGGTGAGTGTGGACGTTGGTGTTCTTTTTAAGGGGTTTGTCGGGGACACCGCCGCGACGTTCGCGGTGGGAGGATGTGATCCGGTTGCTCAGCGGTTGATGGATGTGACCCGGGAGTCGCTGGTGTTGGGGATGGATGCCGCACGCGGTGGGAACCGGGTGCGCGATATTTCTGCCGCGATTCAGAAATTCGTCGAAGCCGCCGGGTTCAGCATTGTCCGGGAGTTTGTAGGGCACGGAGTCGGGCGGAGCGTCCATGAGGAACCGCAAGTGCCGAACTTTGTTGAGGCGGGTCGGAACTCGCCCCGGTTGAAGCCGGGAATGACGATTGCCATCGAACCGATGGTGAACGCGGGTCGGAGAGAAGTGCGGGTGTTGAATGACGGCTGGACGGTTGTCACGGATGATGGCAAGCTCTCCGCCCATTTTGAGCACACCGTCCTGATAACGGACGGCGCGCCTGAGATTTTAACGTGTCACGAGAGGATGCCATAAAAGTCGAAGGGACTGTGGTGGAAGTGCTGCCGAACACAACGTTTCGGGTGGCCTTGCCCAATGGTCATCGAGTTTTGGCTCACGTCTCTGGAAAGACGCGGTTGGATTTCAACCGTATCTTGTCGGGAGACCTGGTTGTGGTGGAAATGTCGCCCTACGACCTGTCAACTGGTTGCATTACGTATCGACAGAAATGAGTCGCCATGAAAGTCCGGGCTTCGGTCAAGAAACTGTGTGAGAATTGCAAGGTGGTACGCCGAAAAGGCGTGATCCGCATCATTTGTTCCAACCCCCGCCACAAGCAGCGACAAGGCTGATATCTTCCCATGCCACGCATCATTGGTGTCGAGATTCCCGGCGAGAAGCGCATCGAGGTAGCGCTTCGATACATCTACGGGATCGGTCCAAAGAACGCTCTGGAGGTTTTGGAGCGAGCCAACATTCCGCTCGGACTGCGCGCGAAGGATCTCACAGAGCAACAGCTCTCGCAGATCGTTCATGCCATCCAGGAAGGGAAGTATGTGATCGAGGGCGATCTGCGGCGCGAGATTGGTCTCAACCTGAAGCGGTTGCAGGCTATCAAGTGCTACCGAGGCGTTCGTCACCTTCGCGGCCTTCCTGTCCGCGGTCAGCGCACCCAGACCAACTCCCGCACGCGGAAGGGTCCCCGGAAAACCGTCGGCGTGCAGCGCAACCCGAACGCCAAAACCGGCATTCACTAATCCGTCGCCATGGCTGAAGAGAAGAACAATCCTACCCCTGCCGCTCCCGAGCAGGCCGCGCCTAAGCAGGCAAAGGCCTCTGGCGGAGAGGGGCGTCCCGCGAAGTCCAAGAAGGCACCTGCCGCCGAAGGTGGTGCAGCTGCCGCGCCTGCTGCACCCGCAGCAGAAGGGGCCGCAGCGGCCCCAGTTGGGCTGGTGCCAATGGCAGGAAGTGCGCCCACTGCCGCTGAGATTCTTGGGACCGACACCGGTCCGAAGAAGATTATCAAGGCCAAGGGAGCCAAGAACATCGTTGTTGGGGTCGCCCACATTCTGGCCACGTTCAACAATACGCAGGTTTCGATCACCGATATGCAGGGCAACCTGATTGGGTGGTCCTGTGCCGGCCGGGTGGGCTTTAAGGGCTCTCGGAAGAGCACTGCATTTGCCGCCCAGCAGGTTGCGCAGGATGCAGCCCGACAGGCGATGGCCCACGGCTTGAAGGAGATTGAAGTTCGCGTGAAAGGGCCTGGGTCCGGTCGGGAATCGGCGATTCGTGCCCTGCAAGCGATTGGTCTGGAAATCAGCGCCATCCGCGACGAGACACCGATCCCTCATAACGGGTGCCGTCCTCGCAAGAAGCGACGCGTCTGAACCAACGGATCTACTTCAGGAGAACAAGGTCATGGCAAGATATACAGGTCCACGGGCGCGCATCAGCCGCCGTTTGGGAGTCCCGATTTTCGGGTACTCAAAGTCTGTCGAAAAGCGCAACTACCCTCCCGGTCAACACGGGCCGAAGTCGCGCCGAAAGGTGACGGACTACGCGCTGGGTCTGCTGGAAAAGCAGAAACTGCGATATTATTACGGTCTGCAGGAGAAGCAGTTCCGACGGGTTTACGAGACGGCTGCACGGCGTCGCGGTGTTACCGGTGAACAGATGCTCCAGCTGCTGGAGACCCGGTTGGACAGCATCGTCTATCACCTGGGCTTTGGAAGCACCCGACCAGCGGCGCGTCAGATGATCGGTCACGGTCATGTGAAGGTGAACGGGCGCAAGGTGGATGTGGCTTCCTTCGCGGTGAAGGCGAACGACGTGATTGAGGTCCGTGCCAACGCCGTGTCGCGGCAGCTCGCGAACAAGGGTCTGGAACTTTCCACCAGCCGTCCCGTTCCGGGATGGATCGTGCTGAATAAGGAGGGCCTGAAAGGCACGGTGGTTCGGATGCCATCCCGGGAGGACATCCAGCCCATCGCCAACGAACAGGCTGTTGTCGAATTTTACTCCCGCTAACTGAATCCAACGGAGCGGCCGAAAGGCGGCTCCATGGCGGATATACGGCTCGGACGGGGCAGCGGGAGTGCTCCGACGGGCAGTTTGCATCTGCCAAAAGGAAAACATGCCAGTCAGACTAGGTCGGTTTGAAATGCCCAAGCGGTTGGTCAAGGACGAGGCCACCGCGACAGACACGTACGCCAAGTTCACGGCCGAGCCCTTTGAAACGGGTTATGGCTACACCATTGGCAACAGCTTGCGGCGCGTGCTGCTCTCGTCCCTTGAGGGCGCGGCCATCACGTCGTTCAAGGTGGATGGAGCCATGCACGAATTCACGACCGTTGACGGTGTCGTGGAGGATGTGACGGAGATCGTCCTGAATCTCAAGAAGGTGAAGTTCAAGAACTTCTCCCGGGATTCGCAACTGCTCCGCTTATCGGTCAACAAGGAGGGGGCTGTGACGGCCGGGGATATTGATCCCACCGACAAGCTCGAGTTGGTGAATCCTAAGCAGCTCATCTGCACCATCGACAAGAAGAAGAAGTTGGAGATGGAGCTTGAGGTCAAGGTGGGCCGCGGGTTTTGTCCGGCGGATGAGAACAAGCGACTCGACCAGCCCATTGGCGTGATCGCGATTGACTCGATCTTTTCGCCGGTGACCCGGGTGCGCTACAACGTGGAATCCGCACGTGTCGGCCAGCGCACCGATTACGACAAGTTGCTTCTGGAGATTTGGACCGATGGACGACTGACTCCACAGGATGCCCTGCTTCAGTCGAGTTCGATCCTGAAGAAGCATCTCGAACCGTTCTACAGCTACGATGAGAACGCGGTTCAGTTCGAGGAGGAACGTGGCAAGGAGGACGAGGAGCGCGAGAAGTTCAAGAAGCTCCTGACGATGTCGGTGAACGAGATCGAATTGTCCGTCCGTGCGGCGAACTGCCTCAACAACGCCAACATTACCACCGTGGGTCAGTTGGCGATGAAGACCGAGAGCGAGATGCTGAAGTATCGAAATTTTGGCAAGAAATCGCTCAATGAGATCAAGGACAAGCTCTCGGCGCTCGGGCTGTCCCTGGGGATGAACATCGACCCCGCACTGCTTGAGGCGCCGAAGGAAGAACCCGTTACTGCTGTTTAGGCCATGCGTCACCTTAAGAAAACCGCCAAGCTGGGGCGGACATCCGAACATCGGAATCGGATGCTCACCAATCTGGTGAGCAGCCTGATCAAGCACCGGCGCATTCAAACCACCCTGGCCAAGGCCAAGGCTGCTCAGCGCGTTGCAGAACGCATGTTGACGCTTGGGAAGCGCGGCAATGCGGCGGCTGCGGCTGCCACGACGGGCGATGACAAGGCCAAGGCGGTCAAACTCGCCGAGAACGTTCACTGCCGACGCCTTGTGGCGGCCCGCCTCCATCAACACCCGCGCTCGCTGTTCAACAGCAAGGCGGAGCGGTTGGCCTGGAAGGAGAACGAGGATGTCGTTCACATCCTGTTCGACAAACTCGCGCCGGTTTACCGCGATCGTTCTGGTGGTTACACGCGCATCGTCAAGATCGCCGCCCTTCGGCGTGGGGATGCGGGGCAGTTGGCTATTCTGGAATGGGTGGATCTTCCTGCCGAAGTGGCGGGTGCATCCGCCCCGGTTGCCGAATCGGCCACCCCATCCGACGAAACTGCCAAGAGCTGAAGCGAATCGCTGGCGGTTGAAGTCAAGCCAGCCAAAGGCTCATCGGTTTTCAAGACCCCGGAGAATCTCCGGGGTCCTTTTTTTGCCCGGTTTCTGACTTAGGTTTCCCCAGCGAGGCTCACCGCGTCGAGGAGGTCTTGGAGGTCTTCGCGAGTTCTTTCAAGCGCTCGACGAGCGCATCGTAGTTGGTGGTTCGGGAGTTCATCTCGCCGATGATGCCGTTATGTTTTTTCGGCGAGATCATTTTTTTTGGCCAACTGGGCGCATTCTTCGGCAGTAATCCGGAGCTGCTCGACGGTTTTCGGCCACCGGGTGTCTCGCTCCTCCAACGCTGCTGCCCAGTTCTTGATCCTGGCTCTCTGTTGGCTGCTTCCTCCGATCGTTGAGCCCGGGGTGAACTGCTGTGCCCAGAGGCACTCCGGCCGCCGACGAGCGAGTGGTCAGGAGAGCAGGCCGTGAACTCGGCGGTCGAGGTGGCCGGGGTGGAGAAAATCTCGTTGATGCTTTCGCTGGCCTGGCGGCTGCTGGAGACGGTGGGGGTGGGGCTCACATTCCGGGGAGAGGTGATGACGGCGAAGCGATCCATCTTCGACCTCCGGAAGAGTGGAGGGCACGCGGGAAGCGTCCGAACCAAGGCGTTCGCCATGGCAACGCATGCCAGACTCAGTCGCCGTGCAACGGAGAGGCCTTGGTCCGGACTACTTGCGGGCGACCGGCGTCACCTGGAGGGTGAGCGACTGATCCTGGCGCCGTACCACCAACTCGACCGGTTGCCCGATTTTCACGGCATCGAGCGCGTAAGTGTAGTCGTAGATGTTGGCGATCTTGCGCCCGGCCAGGGAGGTGATGATGTCGCCGGTCTTGACGCCGGCCTGGTCGGCAGGACTGCCACCGCGAACGCCGCTGAGTTTGACGCCTTCGACCTCGGTGGCGTAGTCGGGAATGGTGCCCAAAAACGCGCGCAATGATTCACGGCTGCCGACATTACCGCCGCTTCGAACGACCTCCACGTAGTCGGGAACCGTCGTCGGTTGCCGCAGATCCGAGAGAAGCCTGCCGGCGAACGTGGCGATACGCTCCATGCCGTCGTAGTCGAGTTTGTCGTGTTGATCGGTCGGGCGGTGGTAGTCCTCGTGGCTGCCGGTGAAGAAAGCGAGCACCGGAATGCGGCGGGGGTAGAACGCTGTCGTGTCGGTCGGAAGGTAGGGATCCTCCTGCAAGGCGAGATCGAATCCCGCGGCGACGTTGCGGCGTTCGATCAGCTTCTTCCAGGAGGTCGAGGAACCAACGCCCTGCAGAATCAGCCGGTTGTTTCGCATTCTCCCCACCATGTCGAAGTTGAGGTAGGCCACCACGTTGGTGGATTTCAGCGGGCCATGCTCGGCGAAATGGGATGAGCCCAGCAGCCCGATTTCTTCGCCGGACCAGAAGGCAAACACCACGCCGCGCTCGCTGTCAGACGGGTTGGAAGCAGATCGGCGGGCGGTGTCCGCAGCAATCTCGAGCAGCACCGAAACCCCGGAGGCATTGTCGTCGGCGCCACCGCAAACCTGGCCTTCTTCTCCCTTCCGATTGAAGGCCCCGCTGGCTTCGCCCCGGCCGAGGTGGTCGTAGTGAGCGCCCAGCAAGATCACGTCGTCGGAGGTCCCCCGCGGCGGTATCCAGCCCACCACGTTGCGATCGCGTTTCCGAACCTGCTCCAGACGGGTGGTCAGCGTGACGGTTCGGTTGGTGATGTCGAACGACCCGACAGCGTGCGGGTTCTCGTTGTCGAGTCCCGACTGGAGGGTCTTGAGGTCGTGGCCGGAACCAGCGAGAACGGCGTCGGCGGTGGCGGTGTCAATGCTCGCGGCCAGAATGCCCGAGCCGGAGAGGCTGCTGTCGGAAGACAGGGCGACGAGTTCCCCGGTTCCGGGTGAGTTGGGGCCGGTGACGAAGAGGATGGCCTTGGCGCCGAGGTCCCGTGCGAGCATGGCCTTGTAGCGAAGTCCGGCGTAACGATTGAGTTCCTGGCGTCGTTCGGGGGCGACGTCCTCGGGCACGAACCGGAGTGCGATGACGACCTTGTTGGAGACGTCCAAGCCAGCATACGAATCGTAGCCTTCTCCCAACTTGCCTGGCAGGCGGAGGCCGTAGCCCGCGAAGACGACCGGGCCGGTTGCTGTGCCGTTGGCAGAGAAGGCGAGTGGGCGGAAGTGGGTCTCCACCACGAAGGCTTTTTCGTCGACGGAAAGGTGGTTGTGGTTGGTGAGCAGTCGTGTGCCCGCGGTGAATTCGAACTCATGGAACCACTCTCCGGCGAACGGTTGAAGACCGGCACGGCGGAGATGGTCGCGGATGTATTCGGACGCGAGCCGGGCGCCCTCCGAGCCGGTCATGCGTCCTTCGAGGTCGGACGAGGCGAGGAAGGACACCTGTTGGCGCATGTCACCCGCGCGGATGTCCGGCGAGAAGGCACCGATGGCGGACGTTGAAACCTGTGGAGTGCGTGTGACGGCTGGCGTGGACGGCGTCTCGGTGGCCGTTTTGGAAGTGCTTCGCAGCGGGGCCTTCGTCAGGGCATCGCGAGCCGCCTGATGATTCCATTGGGCCATGAACAATTGCGAACGGGCATCGGCGGTTCGCGCGCTCGTCCAGCTGAGCTGTTGGCCGTCCGGCGAAAAGACGGGGAGCCCATCGAATCCGTCGGTGTAGGTGACACGGACCGGTTCCTTGAGGCCGGGAGCGTCGACGATGAAGAGTTCGAAGTTTCCGAAGCCGTGTTTGTTGGAGGTGAAGACCACGTATTCGCCGGACGGGTGAAAGTAGGGAGCCCACGACATTGAGGCGAAATCGGTGAGGCGCCGTTGGTCCGTACCATCCAGGGCCATCGTGTGGATGTCCGCGGTGGAGCCTTTGGCATCGAAGCGCCTCCAAACGATGCGCTGGCCATCGGCGGAGAAGAATGGTCCTCCGTCATAGCCGGGCGTGTGGGTCAACCGGCGGGGGTTGGAGCCATCCGCGTTCATGAGGTAGATCTCGCCGAAGTAGGAGGGATCGATGGCCGCGCGGTGGACGTCCTCGGTGGAGAGCCGGTTGGTGGGGTAGGCGTCGCGGAGTGAGCAGAAGACGATCAGCCTCCCGTCCGGGGAGTAGGAGCCTTCGGCATCGTAGCCGGGGGTGTCGGTGAGTCGACGGACGCCGGAGCCATCACGCTGCACGACGAAGAGCTCCATTTGTTCGTCATAATCCCACGCATACCGACGCTGCTTGCCCGAGGCGCGCAGGTCGAACTCGGCGCGTTGGTGGTCCGGGGTGGCGGGATCGAGATGGGTGGAGGCGAAAAGGATCTCTTCGGTGCCCGGCCTGAAGAAGGCGCAGGTGGTTTTGCCGGTGCCTGGCGACACCCGGCGGCTCTCCCCGGATTCCAGGTCCAGGGTGTAGATTTGGTAAAACGGATTGTCCGCTTCCCGTTCGCTCTGAAACACCATGTGACGACCGTCCGCGGAGAAGTAGCCTTCACCGGCTCGCCGGCCTTCGATGGTGAGCAGACGGGTTCGGTTGAGGAAATTGGTCTCGCTGCTGAATGCCGAAGAGCCAAACAAGGTGATGAGCAGCAGGCAGATCAGGCCCCATCGGTGGCTGGTTTCGCGAATTGTCCAAGACATTGTCCGACCAAGATACATGGGTGAAGTGCTTTGGCGACTTGCGGCAGTTTGCCATAGATCGTGGGTGGATTGCTGGCGTCGGCGGGACGGATTTCGCAATCCGGTGATGGTGATTCGCTGTCGAAACCGACCTGCTCACGGACCTTGAACCGCTGTGGGAATCATCACAGAGACACCGAGTCACAGAGGTAGGAACGTTATCCAAAAATTGGACACGTAT
>CAUJJW010000408.1 GCA_963205105.1 Verrucomicrobiota bacterium
CGAATGGGGGGAGAATCCCGAGTTCCGAATTCATTCGACGCACGGAGAACGTAGGACCCCACGTCGGATGCCTGCACACCGGCAATCTCCAGGAATTCGCGATCTGCCCCCGGCACCCGCACCCCATCCTTCCACCACTCAAAGACCATGGGTGCCGATCCGTTCAACTGGGTCTGAAGCCGGGCCATGCGCCCCTGCACCACCTCCATCAAGCCGTTCCCACCCCCGAACACCGGGGCCGAGTTCAAAACGATTCGGGTGAACGAACCTACCCAGGACGCCTTATGAAGCAGGCGGAAATCATTCACCGTCTGCAGTTCCTTGATTTCACTTTGTCCGTAACGGCCGCCGTTGGCTCTAGCCGCCTCCAAGGACGCACCCCTCGCTTGCTCCCAAACCTTCAGCTGAATGAATGCCCGGCCGCCCGCAGCCAGACCGGGAACGCCCACGAATCCACGCTGACTCAACTCCGACTCGAAATAGCTTCCTTTGGACACCGGTGACGTCGGCCATAACGGAGCCATGGCGTCGGGACTTGGCCCACCCACCAATTGTCCCACGATCGCAGGCCCCACCACCTGCCCCAACTCGTTCACCACCATGGACCGAATCTGACCCGTGCGAAGGACCGCCATGGTCGTTCGATATTCAAACTCAGCGTGTTTGCTGCGATCCATGACCACCATTGTCGGATTCTCCGATCCGCGGTCGGCCAAATCCCCAATCCAACGCACAAACGCCAGCTCGGGCGGGCAATACGCCTGAACCCGCAGTGAGGATCCACGGACATAATCGTAATGTGAAAAGGGAGTGATCTCGATCCAGGTCGGATACACGTCCGCCTTGGTCAGAGACACTTGCCCTCGGATCCCGGCGACACCATGAAACAAGCTTGTGCCGTCGAGCCAACGCGCGGAGAAGGAATAATCCCCCAGTTGCGCCGGTGGCCCATGGAACTCGAATGAGACAGTCTCCTCGACTCGCTCCCGGCGTTCCTGCTTGAGCGTCTGGATCCCGCCCCGTTCGGGCACATAAATCCATCGGCCCTCAATGGCTCCTCGTCCCCCTTGAACGGTCGCCGTCGCCCGAAACGATTCCCCTGGGGCTACCAGGCGCGGCTCAACCTTCAACTCCCTGATCGCCCTCGAAAGGGACCCCACCGTTTCGTTGCGCACCACCGCTCCCACCTTCAGATCGCGATCCATCACCACCGACTTGGGATTCTCGGACCCGCTCAGATCACCCGTCCACCTCTCGAAGACATGGCCTTCTGGCGGCATCATGCGAAACGTCACCACCGTTCCGGGTGCGTACCCATAGCCCGAATGGGGCTCGAGCGAGAAGTCACCCCCCTGGGGAAAGCTGCCCCGCAACACCCGAAACCCTCCCTCGATCCTCACCATCGTTCGATCATGCCGAAATCCGTTCCCCTGCACTTCGAGGCTGTACTCACCCAGTTCCGCCGATGACACCGACAACTCAGCCCGAATCGGCTCCTCCGCCAATCCTCGGATCACTTCCGAAATCACGCGCGTGCCGGAGCTGGAACGGTGAGACCATCGCAGGAGCACCGTCCCACGTCCCCCGATCATGGCTTCCATGCGAAACGCTTGCCCGAACGTCGGTTGCTGCGGCTCGACCACGGCGCTCAAGATCCCCTCCCGCCGCTGTTCCACTCTGCACCGGGGCGTCTCGAACACCTGGCCGCCAACAGTGACGCGCGCAACGTAGTGACCCTCGTCGGCCGCAGAAAATGACTCACGGGAAAGCACCTGGCTGTTGTCTCCCGACAACAACACCCCGTTTCGAAACCACTGAATCGTCCTGTCCGCTTCGTAGGGCGTCTGCAACAAATGAATCCGAAATTGCTCCTGAACGGCCACCACGATCCATTCCACGTTCAGGCCGACTACCTTCGGTTGTCCGGGCGAAAGCCGGATGGACCGCAACCGATCCAGCACCGCGGGCGCGCTCCGCGTCCCCGGCGCGATGGCTAATCCGTCGCTCACGCCCACCCAACCCTGCGCGGCCAGCGCTTGCTCGTACGACCGCCCCTTGGAAGCTTCCCAGACCCGGAGTTGAACCCAGGTCTTCTCACCCCGGAGCGGTCCGGGCCCCACGACCCGATCCTGATCCGGAACCTCGAGAAACCCCGCGTTCGCCCCCGTTCCAAACGGTGCTGGCGTGCCCAGCGCGCGCCAGACGTTGGTGGGATTCGTCCCCAGGGGCGTCCAAAAGTGGGCCTCCAAAAAATACAGCTGAGCCAGAAACTCGCTTCCCGCCAACCGCGTCACCCCGTCCCCATGATACACCGGCGCCTCGTGGATACCCTGAACCCGCGCCGCCAGCCCGGACGGTCCCGGAAAGGGACCATCCACCCAGCCCTCAAACCGATTCGCGAACCGGTAATAACCCTCGGAGTTTGCCGCAGCTCCCCAACCCAGAACCGCCAGCAGAAACACGATCAGGAACCTCGCCGGCTTCCGGTCACAAAATTCCCGCCTGATGACCGCCTTCTTCCACGTCAACGCATTCATGGCACACAGCGGTTCACCACACCGGAGTTGGCTGGTGTCTCAGCTTGCGCCAGGGTCTACCGTCTTCCCTGATGAAAGTCACCCGATTCGTGGGCATCGCCTTGAGGTTCCTGTGCCTCGTCGCCCTCACGCTTCCTTGCTTCGGCGATGGGAAAATCTTCCCTCCGGCCGCCTTCGTGCGCGCCGAAACTCCCTCCCAACGCGCGCTCATCCACTGGCACGACGGCATCGAAACCCTCGTGGTGGAAACCACCGTCCGCTCGGAAGCCACCGAACTCGGATGGATCCTCCCCCTGCCCGCGTCACCCGTCTCCATCCGCCCCGCCGATCCCGGCCTGTTCCCGACGCTGCAAACCTTGTTCCAACCTCGGGTCCTCACCGAAACCCATTGGGAATGGATCGGAGGTCTCGTGGTCGGGGTAGCAGCCCTGATCGTCCGCTGGGGTATCCAACGGAAAATATCGTTCCGATGGGTGGACGGCATCGCCGTCCTCGGCGTTCTCGTGATTTTCGTTTCCATGCTCCTGCCTTCCCTCGGCAAGGCCAAAGGCGGCGCCCTCGCCGACTCACTCGGGGCTACCACCGACGTCACCGTGCTGTCGGAAGTCCGCGCCGGGGTATTCGATGTGGTCACCCTGACGGCGACGTCCGCCGATCCCTTGCTGGAGTGGCTGAGAACTCATGGTTTCTCGGCGCCGGAGGATATCCTACCTGTCGCTCGAGACTATCTGGATCGCGGTTGGGTGTTTGTGGCGGCCCGCGTTCAGAATCCCACGCCCGGCGCGGTCACCCCGCTCCATCCGCTGGTCTTTCGATTCCGAACGTTCCAGGCCATTTATCCCATGCGCCTGACCGGAGTCGGAGCGGACTCCCTCGACTGCGATCTCTATGTGTTTGGGAACGGACGAGCCGAAGCCGCCGGTTGGAAGGTCCGCTATTGTGGGGCTCCCGATTTCTCCCAACGGCTCCCAAGATCACCGGCGATGAGTCCATTTCCCCTTCGTATCCGGAATCCCGAACTACTCTCCCTCGTCGACGGCTCGATCGCCGCCACCAAATTGTCCGCCAAACTCACCGCCCAGGACATGGCCCATGATGTCGTCGTTCGATGGCGCCCCATCCAACCGAAGGGACAAACCCTGCACACCTGGACGTCCGCCTTCTCCGAGTCCCTGTTCTACTCCGCCTGGATTCTTGCCGCCGCCCTTGTCTTCGGCGGTTTCCGCGGAAGCCATAGTTCGACCCCGGCACCCTGGTTCTCCAATATCGACCGCTGGGGCGGCATCACGGCGATCGCGGCGTGTGTGATTGGCGTCCTCGCCCTTCCCAAAGCGCCGCTGGGGAAGGTCGAGACCATCGCGCGACGGGCCCGATCGGAGATCCGCGCCGACCTCATCTCGCTGACCGCCGACGCCTATGACCTTCCCGCGGTGCAGGCCTGTCTGAAGCTTCCCCTGACCGCGGATCGCTCGAACTCGATCCCTGCGATCCGGGAGGCGCTCACCCATTTCCTTCGCACCAACGCCATTCCCGCAGCGGCCGCCACGAACACGCGCCCGCTGATCAACCCGTTCACCGGTCGGCCAGCCCGGGTCGAAGCGTCGCCAGGAAACATCAACGTGGAAGCAACCGACGCCGGACTCGACGTGGTTTGGTACGACTTCGATGGCGCTCCAGCCTATCGCTTCGACTTGCCCGTTGCGGAAACGGATCGATAGGGCGGGTTCTGTTCGGTATCGACCGGCTCACGGGCCCTGAACCGGGGATTCCGGGGGGCGAGACGCCCCCCTCTACGGCAGGCGGGACGCCCGCCGCTACCGAGGCACGGTTCATGGGTAGCTCCCAAGAACGCACCAAGCCAAAATCCCCCGACTCACGGCAACCGCTCCACCTGGAGGAATCGCTGGGGCGCGTCGTCCATCGGCCAAGCCAGCTCGGTCATGGGTTCTGTCGCGGTAATGACCGTCGACGACGGCGTCCAGCCGGACTGGTTCAAGTCCTCCTTGGCGCGAAGCCTGTAGCGGGCACCCGGAACCGATTGGAACCGGACATGGAACGCGCCGTCCGCGCGCGGTTGGACACTCACGATGTCCGGGTGGACCGGAGGCAATCCCACATTAGGTCCTCCCGGCGTGGGGCTCGCGAAGAAGACATAGTTCGTGCCGGCGGCTCCATCCGGACGCCGTCCCTGGCTCACGACTTCGGTCTGCGCTCCGAAGATGACCTGGTCCATGAGTGAACCATCCGGTCGGGACAGCACGATTTCCTCGCCATTGGCAGAGAGCCGGAAATTCACGTGAAGGTCCGGTCGGCTGGATTCGTTTTGTCCGGTCTCCTCGTCGGCCCAGACCTGAAGAAAACCTCCAGGCGGAACCCGATAGCCGGCAGGAATACGGAACTTGGCCACTTGCGCGCGCGTGTCGCTCAACAGCCAGCCCGTGAGATCCACCGCCGTGGTTCCCGGATTGTAGAGTTCGAACCAATCGTCCGCGTCCAGATCCGCGGGATCGCGCACGGACCCATTGTTCGAAGCCATCCATTCGTTGATCCACACGCGGTCAGGTTCGCTGGTGAATCCGTTGGGCAATCCGGGCGTTGGCCGCGGGAGGATGTCATCGCCGTGCACCCAGGTCTCCGGCAGATGCCCGAAGCTGGAGCCGCTGGGGACATTGTCGTACCGGAGAAAATCCACGGTGACCAACCGGCCTCCCTGGTCGCGACTGAGCACGATGACGCCGGTCCTGGCCCCTGCGCGGAAGGAGGTGTGCGGTGCTTCCGGCGTGCCTTGGTCCACCTGACCATCGAGCCAGACGACCCGAAAACCCGCCGCTGGTGCGTCAATGCCTGACGGGAAAGCCCACTTGCGTGGCTCCGCCGGATCGTCCGAAAGGAAATAGCCGTCCAACGAAACAGGAGTGACGCCAGAGTGATGCAGCTCCAGCCAGGGTTCCGCCTGACCGGACGCGTCCCGAAGCCCGTTCGGGTTCTCAGGTTGGACTTCGTTCACCCAGACAAGGGGAATGGGATCAAGCGCCGGCGCCACCGAGTTGATCCGGCCAGGGGTCGCTTCGCTGGTGGACCCTGTGCGCGGCCGCAAATCCTCGACCAAACGGGGGCCTCCTTCCAATCCGATGACCAAGCCCTGGGCCTGGACTGCCTGATAGCGCCCGGAAAGGCGGTAAGTGGCCCCGGTCACCACTCCGACAATCGCCTGGCTCACGGCATTGGTCAGGGCGCCGTTACTGCCCGTGGTGCCTGAAAGGCGCAGGGCAAACCCCGATGCACCACCGGGCGAAGCATCCTCCACGGTCACCCGGGTCGAAACGCCATGCGCACCCTGGAGCCGCCATTCCGGTCCCAGATCGGACTCGAAACCTCCGTTGCGCAACAGGTTCACTTCGGTGCCCACGCGGGTGAGGGCGAGGTTGTCCACCAGGACCGTGCCGGCCGGCAGTTGGCGGGTGAGGGTGAAAGGTGACGTGCCATTCTCGAACGAGAACGTGCCGGTGGCGCGCAGCCCTGTGGCATTGATCCGACCGGTGAAACGCCCGTTCAGATCGGTCCAAGTGAAGCGGATGGAACCATCGGTGGCGGCCACGACCTCCGCCAATTGAGAACCGACGGCGTCGGGTTCGATGTTGATCTCAGCCGGGAACAACTGACCCGACAAGGTCCCCTGGTCGTTTCGCGAGAAATCGACCACAAAATCAAAACCGAAGGCCGAAAGATTGCCCACCCAGCGCCCGGCGAGGTCGTTGGGTGCCAGCGAAGGTGAGAAGGACGACACATAGAGCAGGAGATTCGTGCCGGCGGCGGGCCCGGTCACCGAGAACTCCTTCCACGCGCTGGTGTTGGTGGGCGGCGTGTACACCGCCCAGGCGCCAACCCGGTCATCCTCGCCGCGGACGGGACTTCTGAGCTGAAGTGAATGGCTGGGCAACACGGAGGGCCACGGACCCGTGTCGCGGTAGGTCACGGCGGTGAGGGTCACGGCAGGATTGGTTCCACGCGCGGGTTGAACCAGCGCGAGCGTTTCCCCCGACGGATTCGGCGTCCACGACAGGAGGGCGGACGGCATCCGGTTGCGCCCAAACTCCGACTGAAAAGCGGCAATGGAATTGCCCAGCACCAGAAACTGCTGCGGAGCGAGGATGGAGTAGGCGGGGAATTCATATGCCCCGGCCCCGACGAAGCGCATGCCGGCCAGGTCGATGGCCTGGGTGCTGGAGGGGTTGTGGAGTTCCACAAACGCAGCACCGCCCACCCGTGGCGACGTGTGGATCTCATTGATGACGATCCGTTGCGACGGCGGAAGGAGTGGTTGATTGAGAGTGGCGTTAATGGTTCGCACGCTCCCCAGCAATCGCCCGGAAGCGTCCGCGGGGGCGATGGTCAGGGCATTGAGTCCGGACTGAAGCGGCAGGCTGAGGAACCACCGGTCCGCCAGGAACCAACTCACGGGCAGGAGTTCACCGTTTACTTGAAGGTGGGTCATCTCCAGCGAGCCCTGTCCTTCCACCCGAAGCACGGCATCCGCCGTGGCGCCGTTCTGGAGGCTGGTCTGAACGGAGAACGGCCGGTCCAGGGTGGCGAATTGACCGAGAAGCGCGTTCCGCTGGTCACGGACATAATTCCGGGCCGCCGTCAGGCTCGAAGAGCTGACCCCGTTCTCCAGCAACCCGAGCCGCACCGCTTCGGTTCGGGCGTTGAATCGCTCCGCCACCATGGGGCCGTTCACCAGCTTCTTCACCGCCCGCCAATAGGCGCGCTGAAACGGCGGGTGCTGATACAGCTTCGAAATGGTGCCGTCGATGGTCGAGAAAGGCCAGTTCCCCGGATTGTCCCCGCCGGAGCTCATCACAAAGTCGATGTCCCACATGAAGAGCCTCCATGGACCTCGCTCGGGCCGATAGGCGTACATGTTCTTGCCGCGATTGTAGCCAAAGCTGTCCCAGTTCCCCACGGCGTGTTCCACCGCAAAAATTCCCGCCCATGCGTCGACGTCCATCTCGCGCTCCAGGTCGCGCTGGAATTCGAGCAACTGCGTCGGCGGCACCGCCGCATCAACCAGCCGATACAACGCCGCGAAGTCATGGGCCGATTCCTGGACGCTGCGCGGCCGGAAGTTCCAGCGGTAGCGCGCCGTGTTCTTGGAGCCGTCGGAACGTCTGAAATCCTCAAGGCGCGCGTCGTCGTTGAACTCCCGTTCGCCACCGCTGTTGAACTCAAACCAGTCCTCGATCTTGTGCAGATTCCCGTCGTTGTCGTCGGGGGCCCATTGGCGGAGATACGCACTCCCCGGCTGCTGGGTGTCCTCGTAAATCGACGTGCGTCGGGCGCTGTTCACATACATGTGCACGAACCGACGGTGCAAATAGGGCAACCCAATTTCCGCCGCGAACTCGTACGCGCGCTGCTCCAGTTGCCGCGTGCCGTCTCGAATCGGCCAGTCCATCACGAAATCCCGCTCGCCCAGAAACGCGTCGTCGTCGGGAAAATGCAGGACATAGCCGCAAAGCGTGGAACCAGCAGGCCCATCATAGCCCGGACTCACGAACGGGCTGCCGCTGTAAAGCGTCCCCAAACCGTAGATGGCCCGAATACCTCCATAGACGAAGGTTCCGTCGAGGTCGCCATTGTGAAGCTTGGCGCGGGTGTTCCAGCGGGTCTCGGTCGCCCGCGTCAGCCAGATGCGGTACGTGCCCAGGTTTCCCGCCAACTGCGGTTCACCCCAGCGCACCAAGGCCTCCCGCCCGGGAGTGGTCCGTGGAACACGAAACTCGGAATCTCCCGGTCCCAGGGTCACATGAAACGCGGCCATGGACCGCGCCGCGCGCCCCGGCAGGACCGCGGTGTAGATGCCGTCGCCCGCCACCCGGTCGCCGTCCATACCGGCGTCGTTCATGGGCAGCGGTTCGGCGAATTCGAGGCTCGGATCGATGCGATGACGCAGCATCGGCCGTTCGACTCCAGCTCGGCCCGAAAGTCGAACTGTCACCCGCACCGGCTGACCCTCGGCGGGCAACACGGGAGAGTGGGCCAGATCCGACAAGGCGGGACGGCGGGTGCCGATCGCCCGGACACTCGGCAGTCCGGGGGTTCCCAAGTCTTCAGGCACTTCGAGCCGGATGGGCAGTTCCAGAAAGTTCCCCTTCACCCGGAACAACATGTCGCGCGCACCGGCGAGCCAGCGTGCACGAATGCGCAGCGTGGCCTGGATGCCCGTGCGCAAGCCGGTGCGCAGCGGGGCACGCACGGAATTGATGCCGTTGTCGCCGCGCCCCGATGCCCGCAGATGCAGGGCTTGCGCGGATCCCCCGAAGCCGGACTGGTTGGTGGACAGGCCCGAACGTTCATGGGTTCCCCCCGGCGTCCAGCCCGTTGAGCCGCTTTCGAAGTTTGGGTTCGTCAGCAGATTGGTGCTCCCTTCCGCAAACGCTTCGACGTCGTCCACCAACGTCTCCCCCGCACCCAGAAGCAGGACCCGAACATCATTGATGGATCCCGTCCCGCCCTCGAGCAGCCCGGAAACCTCGTACGTCCGCCACGGTGCGCGCTGCGACTCGTCGCTCGCGGCCCAGCTGGAACCTAGGTCGGGGTCCAGTTCCGGATGCAGCAACTCCAGGCTGCTGCCGCCACCGTCGGCAAGGGACGGCCATTCGCCGCCCGTGCGGTAGGTAAAGCCAAACTCCACCGCTCCTGTCTCATCCAGCAAGGTCAGTCGCTCGCCTTGGGCCGCCAACCGGCCACTGAACTCACCCAGAATCCGGCCGGCCGACAGGTTGGGATAGGTGAGCCGCAAGCGGGCGGTGTTCCGGGCCACCACCCCGCGTTCTCCAGGAGCCAGACTGCGTCCCTCGGGAAAGAAAAAATCCACGCCATCAACCAGCCTCCAACCCGCCAGGGAAACCGCCTCTGTCCCAGGATTCCAAAGCTCCACAAATTGGTCGTCATCACGGCCACTGATCGGCCGGTACATGACTTCGCTGATGACCACCCGCGCCCGCAGAGCGTCGGCATTGGGTTGCCCCGGCGTGGCGGAAGCCAGTCGGCGTAGCTCCGGTTGACCCAGATGACCACGCCCCAACGCCGCCTCGGTGCCTGCCCCGGCCAAAGTCACCGCATCCCAAACGCGTCCACCCACCCCTTGACGCAGAAACAACGGAGTCGGCAGCTGCAAAATGGTGGCCGGGGCTTCCACGAGCGTTCGGGCTCCCGACGCCAGCGATCCTTCCGGCAGCGGAAACGCGGGCTGAAGATTGTCCAGCGGGCCCGCCACGATCACACCCGCCATCGCCACCGGTTCCACGCCGGCATTGAAGACTTCCACAAACGCCGGCTGCCCTTCCGTCCGCCGACCAGCCACTTCGGTGATGCGGAGACTCAGCCGAGGATCGTTGTCCATCCACTCCGCTCTCCCGGGCGAGCCGCCAAGCTGCTGACTCGCCGACCAGGCCCTGGGGTCGGCTTCCCCCCAACTCGGCCGCGCCAGCACCAGCGTGTGCCCTTCCCCATCCGGCGCCAGGGGCCAGGGCGGACGGTCGGTGTAGGGCACCTCCAATAACAAGGCTCCAAAAGGACTCCACAACTGCACGGTGTCCTCCGTCCGCCCCAGGCCTCCCTCCCACGGACCGAAGATGCGATCGGCAGGAACCTCCGGATACGCAGCACGCAGCGCCACGGGGTCTCTTGCGACCAGCACATACCCGCCTGCGGCCACCACGGTGTTGGTCGGGAACACGAAACGCAGCGAGATCGCCTCGAGCCGATGCCCGCCCAGGTTCTTGTCGGTAAAATCACTGTTGAACACTTCCACGAACTGCACCGGACGTTCGTCATCACCGTCACTGCCAGGCGGGTTGTAGTGAATCTCGGTGATCGCCAATGCCGTGCGCCGACTCGACGGTCCGGGAGGTTCGAGGCTGGGTTCAGTCGGGTCCTCGGATTCACCTGTCGCATCTCCCCAATCGCTGAAGACCGCCGTGGTCGCGGTGTCGGTCCGGGCACTGGAAGCAGCCAAACCCACGAGCAGGTTGGTCAACGCCAGGTTCACCCGACCCACTTGCGACCAGCCTCGACCGTCAAAACTCGCGAGGCCGCGGAGGACATCGTTGGACCGTTGGAGACGAAGCCAGGCGGCGGGTAGGTTGCCCGGGAAAGACCCCGTGAACACCGCGACGGACTCGGACGAACCGCGCGAGACAAACTGAACCCCGTTCATGCCCGGGGTGACCACGATGGCTGCCATGGCCGACGACGCGTTTGTGTCGTTGCGCACCATGATTCCGGCCCTGGCCGACAAAGCGGTCGATCCAAGGGATCGGACGCGCACCTGGATGTCGAAGTCCCGGGCGCCCAGGTCGGTGTAGGTGAAGTACCCCTGGTCACGTCGGTCGCTCAGTCCCGCCCCGCGCGCCTGAATCTGAACGACGCCATTGGAAACCGTGGCGGACCCGTCCGCTGGCGGCTCCCCGAGCACCGCTCCCGTGAACGTCTCGGGAACCGGCACGCCGGCAGCGTGCACACGACCGACGACGACCGTGAACAGGGTCAGAACGCAGGAGGTTCTCACCAGAAATCGAACGAGGAATGCCAAGGACATAGAGCCAAGAGGTGCGCCGAGGGTGGTGGGTTGCGTAAAATTTATGAAACATCGGAGCGTCGGTGGAAAGCTCCTTCCTTCAAACCCCGGGCCCCAAGTGAACCCCAGGCTGGAGCGCTTTTGACGATCCACCGGAGCGGTCCTAGGCTTTCCGGTCGATGGACGACCTGCTTGCCGCGCGCGCCACGATGGGGTTTTCGCTGGGATTCCACATCATTTTCGCGGCGATCGGCATGACCATGCCGTTCCTGATGTCGGCGGCCCACTACCAGTACCTCCGGAAGAAAGACCCGGTCTACCTGGCGCTGACCAAGATGTGGATGAAGGGCGTCGCCATCCTGTTCGCAGTTGGTGCCGTTTCCGGCACGGTCCTCTCATTCGAACTGGGACTGCTCTGGCCGGGCTTCATGCAGCACGCGGGAGCGATCATCGGCATGCCGTTTTCGTGGGAGGGCACGGCCTTCTTCCTCGAGGCGGTCGCCATCGGCCTGTTCCTCTACGGCTGGAATCGCATGCATCCCTGGGTCCACTGGGCGGCGGGCCTCGTCGTGGGCATCTCCGGTTTTGCTTCCGGCATCTTCGTGGTGGCGGCCAATGCCTGGATGAACTCGCCCGCCGGCTTCGATTGGGTCGATGGCGCCGCGCAAAACATCGATCCGGTGGCCGCCATGTTCAATCGCGCCTGGCCTCATCAGAGCCTGCACATGCAAGTCGCCGCCTTGCAGGCGGTGGGCTTCGCGGTCGGGGGCATTCACGCCTGGTTGTATCTGCGGGGGCGCGCGCCGGACCTTCATCGGAAGGCGCTGAGGATCGCCATGGCCTTGGGTGCCACGGCGTCGCTGGTCCAGCCATTGGTCGGGCACTGGGCGGGCGAACGGGTGGCCGAACTTCAACCGGCCAAGCTCGCCGCGATCGAGGGTCATTTCGAAACCAGCCGGCGCGCCCCGCTGACTCTCGGCGGCATTCCCGATGCCGAAACGGGCACCATGAAATGGGGAGTGCCCATCCCGGGAATGCTCAGTCTCCTGGCACATCGCGACATCAACGCCGAGGTGATCGGTCTCGATCGGTTCCCGCGCGAGGAATGGCCACCGTTGGTGGTCACCCACATCGCGTTCCAGGTCATGGTCGGCATCGGTTCACTGCTGGCGTTGGTGGGAGCCTGCTATCTCTGGTATCTACGGCGCCCCGAGTTCCCGCGCTGGCTGCTCTGGGCGATTGTGGCCGCCGCACCGCTCGGGATGATCGCCATCGAAGCCGGTTGGATCGTCACGGAAGTTGGCCGGCAACCCTGGATCATCTACGGCATCATGAAAACCCGCGACGCCGTCACGCCGGTGCCAGGCATGGTCTATCACTTTGTGCTCTTCGTGGTTTTGTACCTGGGTCTTGCCGCCGCCACTGCCTGGCTGTTCCAACGCCAGATCCGCGCCGCACAAAAGGATTTCGGAGGCTGAATGATCGATATTCTCATCTTCTTCATCGGCGCCTCCCTCCTGCTCTATATCCTGCTGGGCGGCTCGGATTTCGGCGCCGGCATTCTGGAACTGCTACCGGCCGGCAACCTTCGGGAGCGGCAGAAGAAGGTGATCAACCGCGCCATGGGCCCCGTCTGGGAAGCCAATCACATGTGGATGATCCTCATCGTGGTCATCCTGTTCATGGGGTTCCCCACCATCTTCACCACCCTCATGGTCGCGCTGCATATCCCCATGCTAGCCCTTCTCGTGGGTATCGTGATCCGCGGCGCCGCCTTCACGTTCCGTCACTACGACGCCATTCAGGACGCCCCTTCCCAGCGCGCGTACACCTGGCTTTTCGGGCTGTCGAGCCTATGGACCGCGTTCTGGCTGGGGATCATCGCCGCCAGCCTCAATCGGGGCATCATCGATCCCGATGCCCGCGAAGTCTGGCGCGCCTACGTCGCACCGTGGTGGGGTGCCTACCCGTTGAGCGTGGGCGCCTTCGTCGCCTGCATCTTCGCCTTCCTCGCCAGCATCTATCTGGTCGGCGAAACCAACGATCCACTCTTGAAACGCCGTTTCGTCCGACTGGGAGCTGTCTTCAACGCCCTGGTCGTCGTCGGTGGCGGCATCGTCTTCCTCGCCTCGCGGGATGAGCGCGAAAGTCTCGCCATCGCCTTCCTCCGACAGCCCGTGAACATCGGCGTGGTCGTGCTCGCCACCGTCCTGTTCGTCGCCTTGTGGTTCCTCGTCTCCCGACGCCGGGTCCTGCTCACCCGCATCGTCGCCTCCGGTCAGGTCGCCCTCATCCTCATCGGGTGGTGCCTGCTCTATGCCCCCGACGCCGTGCTCACCGCCCGCGGACCGCTGAGCTTCTATCAGCAGGCCGCACCGCCCGCCACCTTGCGCCAACTCATGCTCGCCCTGCTCGTGGGCAGCGTTTTCATCTTCCCCAGCCTCTTCTATCTGCTGCGCGTGTTTAAAAGCGCCGACCGCACCATCCCCGCCGCTGAGGGCACGGATTCGGCCACGCCAGGGTCGACAGCGATCCATCCGCCATCATCACCTTGAGTGCGATGCAGCACCGGCTGCGTTCATTCCCCATCCCATGAGACTCCCGTTCCTGACCGCGATCGCGTTCCTTCTGCCACCCCTGACCACCGCGATCGCCGCCGAAACACCGCTGAAGGCCACGGTCTCCTGGGTGGGGAATTCCTTTTCCGGCGCGGACAACCGGTGGGTTCAGAATTTCCTGATCCACACCCAGGTGCAGCCCGACGGCACCGTCAACACCTGGAGCCATTGGGACGAAGGCGGCCGGAAGTTCGGGGTCTACAAGGACGGCAAGGTCATCGGAAACAAGGAGGTCCCCACCAATAGCCTGGAAACACGCGACCGGCAGGGTCGTCTCTGGAAGCTCCATGTCACCTACACCGATCCCAAGCATCAGGAATGGGAGTTTGTTCCCCAGCACATCAGCTGCGACGGTCGGAGGGTCGAATTCCCCGGGCTGAATCAGCCCACCGCGCTTGCCCTGGCGCGCGACGGTTCTCTCCTGGTGGCCGACTCGGGCACCGGACCGCGCCAACAGGTGTTGTTCTATGACGTGTCCGATCCCGGGACGCCCAAGCTCGTCCGGGAGTTTGGCGAACGCGGTGGCATCGGAGCCGGGACACCCGGCGTGATCACGCCCACCAAGTTCTGGGGCATTCGCGGCCTCGGAATGGACGACGCCGGCAACCTCTACGTCGCCATGAGCGAGCAGGGTTCCGTTCTTCGTTCCTTCTCTCCCGAAGGAAGCCTGCGGTGGGAGGTGCACGGGGAATTCTTCTGCGACGTCGCGGTCGCGGATCCCAGCGACGACGCGGCGACGGTTTGGGGCATCCAGGAACGCTACGCCATGGACTGGTCGAAGCCGCCCGGTCAGGACGCGCGCTGGACCGGTTACACGCTGCACCGGAACCGCTACCCGAATGACCCCCGGGGCCTCATGCACGTGAAACAGCAGGGGGAACACGGACTGACGTCTCCCCAGATCGTCTACCTCCAGGGACGCCGCTACCTCTTTGTGGGCGGCATGTTTGCCAGCAACTTCATCAATATTTTCCGGTTCGACGGCGAAATCGCCGTTCCCTCGGGCCTGATCCTTCAGTGGGGCAATAACCTGTACAACACCGACCTCACCTGGCCTCCCCACAAACCCGCGGGCACCAGCATCTGGCGCGATCGAAACGGCGACGGAGACTACCAAGCCTCCGAGTTCTCGCCGAACACCGACCAAGTCAAGCCCGGCCCCTTCTGGGTCGATCGCCGGGGCAACATTTGGATGGCCTACGGATTCTTCCGGTACGACTGCCAAGGCATCGACGATCAAGGCAACCCCGTGTACGCCGCCGACAAGATCACGGTTCTCGAACGTCCCAAGGGCGTCGAACAGGTCGCCCGGGTCATCTACCTGGATGACACGGACACGCTCATTGTGGCGGAGGAAGGCAGTGACATGCGCCACATCCGCAAGGTCGTGGTGTGCCGCAACTATCTCGCCGGAAACCGAGAAACGGTTGCGTTCGCACCCGGCGCGGGCCCCGAGGCGGCGTGCGTCGCAGCCACTGGGGACTACGCCTTCACCGGGGGCTGGAAAGCTCGCGGTCGGGTCTGGGTGAACCGGCTGAGCGATGGCGCCGAACTGGGCTATTTCGATCCAGGCCCCACCGTCGGCGGGGTCGAGAACACCGGCTGGATTGATGTGCTCACGGGGATCACCGCGTACCGCCGCAACTCAGGCGAGTACCTGGTCTTCGTCGAAGAGAATTACAAAGCCAAGTCACTCATCTACCGCTGGAAACCTTCGCCATAAGCCGCGCCTCCGTAACCGCGGGCGTCTTCCCATAAACCGTGCCTCCGTAGCGGCGGGCGTCCCGCCTGCCGTAGAAGGGGGCGTCTCGCCCCCTGGAATCCCCGGTTCATGGCCCTTGAGCAGGTCATTCTCGAACAGGGCGCTTCCCATGAACCGTGCCTCCGTTGCGGCGGGCGTCCCGCCTGCCGTAGAGGGGGGCGTCTCGCCCCCCGGATTCCCAGGGTCATGGTCCATGAGCATGGCACCTGCGCCAACGCCGCTACCCATGGACTGGATTCCGTCGGCGCGCTTCTCACGGGCCAACGGCCCGCTCCATTCCAGCCTGGGCCGAAGGCCCAGGAGCACCGATCCAGAATCGGGCCAGGGCTGTAAGCCCGCCCCATCAGGTGATATTCGCGCCCATCCCCCCGAAGCCCACCCACCACAAATGGTAAGGGCCTTCAGCCCTTGTATTCCGGGGAAATCGTTCACCTGGGACGCTGTCCCAGGCTGGTATATGGCGGGCCGTTGGCCCTCCCCATGAACCGGACGCAATCCATTCATGAACACAAAGCTCACCACAGATCGTGAACGCGCCCCGCCGGGGCAGGTGCCCTCGGACGGCGATTGCCTGCATCGATTCTTGCACTACCGTCCGCCTGCCACATCCAACTCAACCCTCCCATGAACCAGCCCATGCGACTCCTCTTGGGTCTTTCCGCTCTGCTCCTCTCTCTGTCGGTCGGCGCAGCCGACGACCCAACCCCAGCCCAACGAATACCCCTGCTCAACGCTCCGCCTCCTCCTTTTCCCGCCGAACTCAAGTCCGAGCCGGTCTACCAGGGAACCGCCCTGATCGGCTGCGTCGTCGCTCCCGACGGATCGGTGGTCGATGCCTGGGCCTTGAGGGCATCGCACAAGGCTTTTGCCCGGAGCGCTGAAGAATCCGTGCTGGGTTGGAAATACGCACCGGCCGCCAGCCCGGAGAAGTCAGCACTGCGCGTGGACGCGGTGGAAATCCGGTTTTCAACGACGGGCTCCCTGATTTCTCAGACCCAGTTCGACGCCATCAAATCCCTTCTGCCCAGCCGGGACAACGAACTGCCCCCCATCCTGGAGTCGCTTCCACCCGGCGCCCGCCGGCCTTCGCGGATGGAAGGCGCCAAGCCCAAGTCGCTGGCCAGTCATCCGGGAGGCAACGTGGAGGTCGAATTCTTCATCGATTCCGACGGTCGCGTCCGCCTTCCCCTGGCGCTGCGATCCACCGATCGCGCATTGTCCGAAGCGGCGGTGTCCGCGGTGCGTCAATGGCGGTTCGAACCACTTCGCATCGATGGCAAACCCGCCTCCCTACGCACCCGCTACACGTTCCGTTTTCCAAAAGCAGATTCCTGAACCAGCGCTTTCCTCACCCCGGTTACTCGTCCTGAACACGGAACCGGAAGAAGAGATGCCCCTCGACTGAACCCTCCTCCGCTCCTGCCACTCTCACCTTGTCCCACTCCCCCTCCTGGGGGGTCGTTGAAAGCACTTCTGCCGGAAGCCCATTCTCAAAGTCGATCGACCGGGAAACGTGAATCTCCAGGCGCACCGGACCCGGTGAGCGACGTCGGCGGAACTCGATCGCCGGCCTCGATCGCCCATTCTCTTCGACCATCACCGCCTTGAACGCTGGCCGTTCCTCAGGGGAGGTCGGCGAGGTGCCGTAAAGGAATTCCGCCAAGTTCGAGACCCCGTCTCCATCCGCGTCCGCGGCGGGAAGGGCACGTTCCCCGGTCAACCCTGCCCGTCCTGCCCATTCGGTGAAGGGATTCGCCCCTGCCTGAATCACCAGGGCCGCCGACGCACTCGTGACGCTTCCCCCGCTGTTGGAAACCACCACCCGGTACTGGCCCGCGTCGTTGGGCGTCACCGAACCAAGCACCAGCGTCGGCCCGTCGGCCTTGGGCAGAAGGTTGTCGCCACGGTACCACTCGTAGAACAAGTCCGCGCCCGTGGCTTCCACGGTCAGGGTCACCGAGCCTCGTACCGCCACCGTCGCTCCGACCGGTGCACGCACGATTTCCGGTTTTGCCGGCCCGGACCCGGGCTGATGCAGGCGGGCGATTTCCTGCGGGTCCAATGCCCGGTTGTAGATCCGGAAATCGTCGAGCCGGAACGCGGCGGTCGGCCCGTAACGACCCAAGCCGTTCCCACCACCGGAACCGGCGATGGGATTGCTCGAGTTCACCAGCGGTACGGGCACTCCATCGATGTACACCGCGAAGTTGTTGGCCTGGCTTGGACCTCCCCCACGGTAGGTCACCGCCACATGCGTCCAGCGCCCCATCAGGTTGGGAACAAACGCACGGTCATCGGTCGAATGCACCGAGGGCAAACCGCGCGTCGCCAGGAACACCCGCTGGCCCTGCGTCGCGTCATCGTCGCCTCCCAGATAGAGGTAGTGCTCGAGACCCGCCGATCCGGCAAACATCGTCAGACTGTAGACGTTCAAGGAACCGCGCTCTTCCGGCCAGATCCAGAACGACGCCGAGTAGGCCGTTCCTCCCAGCCGCGCAGTCCCTGTCCCCAGCTGAACCCAGTCGGCACTCGACCGAATCCGCGCCGCCTGATGGCCATCGAATCCGTCCACGAACGTCGGCGATCCCTTGATCTGGGTCAGGAAGCGCTTGGAGCGTTCGTTGAAGTCCCCTTCAAACAACATCTCGCCCACGATGCCTTGCGACGGCAATTCACCCGTGGGCGCAGGCGCCGGCCGAACGCGCAACGCGGCGTCCGCTGAGATCACTTCACCCGCCGGGTTGCCGACCACCACCGAGTAGGCGCCTCCGTTCACCGACAGCGCGCCCTCGATCCGATGGACAGGGTTGGTGGCACCCACGATCGCGACACCTTGAAAACGCCATTGGTAGCGCAGCCGCAGCCCTCTGGCTTCGACCGTGAAGACAGCCGTTCCGCCCGAGTCCACCACCAGCGACGATGGCTCGACCGAAATCTCCGGCGGCGTCACCACCCGCACCTGCGCCACCCGGCTCGGGAGTTCTCCCGCGGCATTCCGAATCCTGACCTGATAGTCACCCGCGGTGGCGGCAGTGGCAGCGGCCAGGTTCAACGTGCCACCGGTCGCACCGGCGAGCGCTTCGCCATCTTTGTACCACTGATAACTCACCGCTGAGGTGCCCGTGCCCAAGGATCGAAGCTCGGTCGAACCACCCAACTCCAGCTCCGCGCCAGTGGGTTCCTCCGTGAAGTAGAGATCCAGGCTGTCGCCCGTCAGCAGCACCGCCCCGTTGCGCGGCTGGCCATCGACATGGTCGAAGGTGCCCACAATCACGATCTCACCCGTCGGCAACAGGTCCACGTCATGCGCCACGTTCTGCCCTGAGGTCGTGGTCAGTCCCGCGCCGGGCTGAAAGTTTTCATCGTGCGAACCGTCGGCGTTCAACCGCGCCACCCGACTGCGCGGTTGTCCGTTCACCATGCCAAAGGCACCCACCAGGACCAACCGGCCGTTCCGTTGTTCGGCCAAACCGAGAATCTCACCATCGATCAACGGCGGCTGGAACGTCGCGTCCCTCGTCCCATCGCCATGCAGACGCACCAGGCGCTCCCGATTCTCCGTACCCAACCCGCCCAACACCAGAATCCGACCGTTCCGATCCAGGAACATCCGGTTCGCCTGGCCGCCGGGAGAAAAGACGTTTGTCACCCGGCCAAAGGAAGCGTCGACCGATCCGTCGGGGAGCAAGCGATCCAGGATCGTGTTGTACACGAAGCGACCACCCACCGTCCGTTGACCAAAGGTCAGCACCAGAATCTTGCCGTCCGCCAGCGGCAGGGCATCCAACGACGGCAACACCGCCGCTGTGAACCGCGGGTCCAAGGCTCCTAGATCATCCAATCGCTGGAAGGGTGGCCGAACGCCTTCCGCCGATTGCAGCACCGTTCCCGCAGCCTCCACTCGTACCCTGCGAACATTCGCCGATGGCCCGGCATACCCCGTCACCAAACCGCCATCGAGCCCGTAGGCCCGCACCCGCCGCGTCGGGCCCGCGTAGATCCGCTGACGGGCCGCGTCCACCGCGATGCGATCCCGGAGCACGGTCGAAGTGCCGTCCGGGAACGACAGGTTGAACTGGCGTTCGCCAAACCGATTGAAGGCGGCGCCGTCGACCAGGAAGTCCCCATTCGGAAGGACATTCAATTCCATGCCCCGCAGACCGAGAGCCGCCGGGAAACTTCCAATCACCGCACCCGGCCGCACCGAAACGGTGACCGCGATCGGATCGCTCGTCGTAGATCCCAGTTCATTGGTAACCACCACGTCATACCTTCCCGCATCGGTGAGAGTCACCGCGCGCAAAAGCAGTTCGGCGGCAGTCGCCCCAGGCAATGGGTTGCCGTCCTTGCGCCACTGAAAACCGAGCGGCGCGACCCCTCGTGCCGTCACCGTCAGGTTCAGGAAGTCGCTCAATCCCAGGCTTGCCGCTCCCCGCACACTCAGGATTTCCGGTGCACCCAACACCAACAGGGTCGCCGGCCGGCTGGTGACCGTCCCCGAGCGATTGTGCACGTCCACCGTGTAGTCGCCGTTGTCCGCCGGTCGCGCCGAAGCCAGCACCAGCGTGGCATTCGTTTCACCAGCCAGATCCGAACCGTTCCGCTTCCACTGATACGTCACCCGCGACGTTCCGGTCGCCGCGGCGGTGAAGGTCACCCGCGCTCCGGTCGGCACCGTTTGGGAAACCGGCGACACCACCAACGCCAGCGGTGTCACCGTGCCGTGCAGTCGGAAGAGCAGCGTCGACGGGGCCAGCCGTCCACCGTTGCCACCGAGCGCCAACCAGAACGCACCGTCCGGAGCCACCCGCACCCACGAGTACCCGCTGAACGACAAGGGCAACTTCAACGTGCTGATGGGTGTCGCTGCGGAGCCGTCCGCCTGCCGAAGAACGCCATCACCTGCCGTGTTCGGCAATATCCCCACCAGAACACCCGCCAGGCTGAGGTCCCATTCGGCCAGGCGCGATCCCCAGCCGTAGGACGTGTCCCGCTGGCCGCTGGAATCGAAGCGATAGAAACCATTGAGATCTCCCACCAACGCGCCGTCGGCGAGCGCCGTGACCGACCACTGGCTGGAGAAGGCGTGATCGGGAGCAAAGGTCTCATCCAACGTTCCGTCCGAACTCAAACGCACGAACTGCAACCGGCGTTGATCCGTCACCGTGGTGAACGTTCCAGTGACATAGATCCGGCCGAGGTCATCCACCGACAGCGATTGCGCGGCGCCACGAATCCGGGTGCGTTCCGTGAACCCCAAGTCCGGCTGCCCAGCCGTGTCGAAACGCAAAACCCCCTGCGAACCGATCACCAACACCCCTCCGTCCGGCGCCAATTGGAGATCCGAACCGAACATCACGGAACCCTCGGCAAAACTCGGGTCCACCGCGCCGTTCTCCAAGAGCCGTCGCACGAGATACCCCGCCCCGGAGCGAACCAGGATCACCAGACGACCATCGGACTGCCGTTCCATCGCGATGAACTCCGTCAACCCGTCCGCCACGAACGCGAACGACGGGTCCACCGCGCCTTCCGCATTCAAGCGCGCGAGACCCGCGTTGGGCCCGTTAGTGACCGTCGCGAAGTTTCCACACACGATCGCCCCACCGTCCGGCAGGAAGACGATGTCCTGGAAGGTGGTGAACGTGGTGGTGGCGAACAGTCCCAGGCGGAACGAGGCATGGGTGCCACCCGGCGTCGGGATCACGGTCAGAAACGCTGGTTCACTGGTCACGACGGAACCGTCCGCACCGGTCACCCGCACGGTGTAATCACCCGCCGATGGCAACGACAGGTTCGTCAGGGACAACGTGCGAAGAGTTGCGCTGGTCAAATCGACGCCATTCAACGACCACTGGTACGTGAGGGGCATTCGTCCGAACGCCTGCACGGCGAGGTTCACGCCGCCACCCACCAGACCCACCACGGATTCCGGCTGCCGATCCACCACCACCGGCCCCCTCACTCGCACGCGAACCGGGGCGCTGGTGGAACTTCCTCCCGCCGACGTCACCACCAGGTCATAGAGTCCGCTGTTGGCTTCCGAGACGCTGGTCCGACTCAGATCCAACCCCGTCGCCCCAATCACCGGAACGCCGTTGAACCGCCACTGCACACCCAAAAGGGAACCGTTGACCACTCCTCGGAGCACGAGGGTCGATCCCAGATCCGGAGTCTGATCCAAACCCGCGTACCCCACTGCGGGACCTTCCACATCTGTCCGGATCTTGAACAAGTGTCCCGCCGGCAAACCGCCTGCCTCAGCCGCCGCGCTTCCAATCCAAAGCCGCCCATCCGGCGTCAGGTTCAACGACAACACGGGCACCGGCGAAGCGCCACCGCCCATCGGCCGCAAACCAATGTCGGGAAAGGTCGTGTCGACCGTGCCGTCCAGATTGAGCCGGAACAGCGAGTCTCGGCCGGAGACATTCTGAAAGGCGCCTCCCACCCAGACCCGACCATCCGGTTGCACCGCGAACGCATTCACCACGCCCGCCGCAGCCGTCGCCGGAATCACGTCACCCAAGGTGGCATCCACCGACCCATCGGCGTTCAGCCGCGCCAGGTTGCGATGGGGTTGCCCGCCCACCGTGAGGAAGGCGCCACCGATCAAAATCCTGCCGTCGGGCAGTACAGCCAGGGCTTTCACCTCCGAACCACCCGGAAGAGACGCCGGCGCCCAGGACCGGTCCAACGCGCCGTCCGGCAGAAGTCGCGCCATCCCCACCCGCGCGACACCGTCGACCTCGTTGAACAGACCGGCGATGAGAATGCGGCCATCCGGCAGGACCGCGAGTCCAGTGACGTAGTTCCGTTGGAACCGACCAATGCTGGTTGGCCCCCGAAAGGAGACGTCCAAGGTGCCGTCCTCGTTGAGCCGATGAATGCCGCCCACGCTTCCGCCCGCGATCAGGAATCTTCCATCCGGCAACCGAACCATGGCGCGCGGACCGCCCGCCGCTTCCGCCGGCCAGGGCCAGGTGGCATCGACGGAACCGTCCTCCAGCAGCCGACGGTAATACCGTTGTCCATCCGAACTGCCCGCCGCTCCCGCCAGCACCGACCCATCCGCCAGCGGCAGCACGAAACTGGGCACGCCCGTGTTGCCAACGCCAGGGCCCGATCCCACACCAATCAAGGCGCCGGTGACAAAGGAAGTGTCCGGTTGCCCGTCCGAGGTGGTCTTTCTCAACCCGGAGTACGCCTCGAACTGCGACGCGAATGATCCGGCGAAATACACCGAGCCATCGGGACCAAACGCGATCGCAGTCACTCCGGCGCCTATCGGCGTTTGGGGACGGAACGCGTAATCGATGGCGCCAGGAGTGGCCGGCGCCACCGTCAGCAAACCCAGCGTGTTGGTGACCGCTCCGGCGGCGTTGCGCACCACCAGACTCAACTGGCCGCTCGATTCCACGGTGGAGGGAGCAAACTCCAGCACCGACGCGGTCTGCCCGACGATCGCTTGATCGTTCAACCGCCATTCATAGGTGAACGGCGCGGTTCCGCGAACCGTCGACCCGATCCTGAGGGTGGAGCCCAGATTCAACCCATACGGGCCGGCAGGACTCGTTGTCACCCGCGGCGCGATCGGCGTGCGGTCGGTGGTTCCGAGGTCCAGCCGATGAACACCGTTGGACCCCGCCGCGTAGAGCGCGCCGTTATAGGCGAAGAAGGATTGCGCCAAAATGCTCGCCGTTTCCCCCCCTAACGCGATGCGCGGCAATTCCGACCAAGACTCGCCAGACTCGGTGCCTTCAAAGAAACGCGGATTGCCGTCCGTGGTGGTGACGAATACCCGATCCCCCAGAATCTCCACCTTGCGCACGGCGGGCTGAATGACCGAAGGCACAAAAGGGTTCGGGCTGACGATCAGTCCGTCGGCCACCTCGACCCAGGACGCGCCCGCGTCACGACTGCGAAACAGCCGGCTGTCCACCACGGCAAAAGCGGTGCCGTCCGAGGAACCCACCACGTCGTGACCCGTCCAGGTCCGGCCGCCGACGAGCGGGCTGTTGGCCACGCCCGGAATACCGTTCACCGACTGGGCCCAGGTGACCCCGCCATCCGTCGACCGCAACACACCGCGGATCCCCTCCACCGTGAGCAGGGCATTTCCGGCGCTGGCGATGGCGTAATAGGTCTTCACGAAGCCGACGAACGGCACGGTGGGCAAGGCCTCACCCGCGACCGTCCAGGTGGCGCCATGGTCAACGCTTTTCCAGACGCCCTCGGAAAGCAGGTCCGAGAAATAGATCGCGCCCTGATGCACCACGAGATCGCTGACCCCGATGCCTGCCGGGTTGCGGGGTGGGCTGGAAAACGGCAACGGAATCTCCGTCCAGGCACCACCCTGATTGTCGGTGGTGAAAATCGGGGAGCCGACCTTGTTGAGCCACGAAGCGTTGTCGCCGCCGCGAATCACCCTTCCGGATGGGGTCACGACGAATGCCTTCGGCAGCAGCTTTCGGCCGGCGTCATCGACCAAACCCTGGTTCACCAGCGACCACGTCCGGCCGTTGTCGTCGGACCGGAACACATCACCACTGCCCAACCCCGCGTAGAGAGTGTTTCCAAAGCCCCCGCCGATGGCCGAACCCCGGATACCGCTGTGGTCAATGACGTGCCGCCAACCCTCGGCGACCGCGGACGTCAGATCGGCGGCAAGAAAAGCCAGAACGGGGACAAGGAGACGGGACGCACGGCGCCAAGCGGTGCGGCAGCGGCTGAGATCAATCATGGTTTGGGGAAGGCGTGGTCGGGCCTGAGCCACGATCGGCGCACTCACAAACCACTGGTCACCAGTGGGCTTGCATGACTGAACGCCCCCAGCCGCAGCTTCGGATTCTGGAGGATGAGTTCATCCGCCGCTTCCAGCCGCGAGGAGTGCGAGCAGGGATCGCCGGCGTGACACCTCGACCACCCAAGGATCGGCACAAACCCTGGCCTGCTAAACCCCTGTCCCGGTTCTTCTTGTCGGGGTCCGCCGTTCGATGGGCGATGCCCGCGACCTAGGTCAACGACTCGGATGAAATACACGAAATTCACGCCATGACTCAGACGCCAAGAAATGCCATGCACGAGATGAGTCGGGAGCGCTCCGTCAACCCACACCTTTTGGTTCGCGAATCCTTCTGGGCGCTCGTCGCTTTCTTGGCCGGTCCTTCTTTGCGTCTCTGCGTCTTGGCGTGAGATCCAATTGAATTGGTCGGGCTAAGGTTGGCCCAAAGGACCAGAATCACGGCGAGCACGCACCCGGTAGTAGCCTTCGGAGGCCATCATCGAAACAGGCACGGACTTTCGGGAGCCGTCCCCTCGAATTTCGGGCAGTAGGGGAGCAAACCCAGTGGAATCCAGCGACTTCGTAGACTCCACGGAATAGACGACTCCTTCGAACGAGAGCCAATCCACCTGAAAGATCGCGCCCTGACCACTGCGAACCTCAACGCGGAATAGGGAACCAGGATCGCTTGGGTTGGTGCCGGCCTGATATTCGGAGCTGTTGGATTGTCCGTCTCGATCCGAGTCGTCCGAGCCACTCTCGCTCAACCCACCCAAGTAAAGCGTTTCCCAAGCGTCCGGCAGTCCATCACCGTCCGAGTCACCGTTCCCACCAGGATTGAGGCGGATGCTCCAAACATCGGCACCGCCATTCCCGTCATGGGCATCTGTGACCAGACCGGTGGCGGCGGAGGCATAAACCACGACGCGGCCGTCACCGCTGATGCCAGGGACGCTGGACGGACCATTCCCTGGCAGTCCGGCGGGGAGTTCCGCGCTGAGAAGCGTGGTTCGACCCGTGGCCACTTCGTGGGCATACACTTGGGCTGGTTCCGGAAGCCACTCCCCGGCCCCGTACGGAGGATTGCTTCGAAAGACCACCCATCGCCCGTCGTCGCTCAGGTCCGCCTGATCGACGTGACCACGTCCCAGTTGCCCCGAAGGCTCCACACTGCAAAGACGGACGCTGGCCTTGGCGAAATCATACAGATACGCGTCCCCCGAACCGTTGGTGTCCTCGATGCCGGTCAAGGCGGACGGAACAGGGGCAGCGGTCACGAAGAGCAAGGCGCCGCCGTCAGCGGAGGATCGAAGCGAGCGGACGACACTCGCGGCAGGGAGCCTGACCCACTCGGATCGTGCTCCGGTCGCCAGAGCAACCCCCTGGATCGCAACGGCCGCCCTATCCTCGGATAGCCCGACAAACGCAACGGTATCCCGGGCTTCGGACAAGGCGATGACGTGGCTGGTCAGACCTGCCGGCAGGGGCACGCGGCCACCCGCTTGCCGATCGTATACCGCGACTCCGGCGCTGGTCGGATTCCCAGAAGCAAATGCGAGGTATCGGCCTGACGCGCCCAAGGCGAATCCCCGAACTGTTCCGGCGGAGCCCTGGGTATTGCCCGCGCTCACCCAGTACGTCTTCCGAAGCTCGGTGTCCCGAAGGAACAGGTGCGTGCCGGAACCGGACATGCCGGACACGAGGTCCATGGCGGGACTCAAAAAGGCCACATACCGTCCGTCGCCCGACAGTTGGGGCAGCCCGCTGGGGGCGCGCTGGCTGAACTCCGTTCCGCCGTCCTTGGCGTTCACCAGTTCGACCACACCCGTCTGAAGATCCGCGCGGAAGAGGTCTTCGACGCCATTGGTGTCCCCGGTGACCAAGTTGCTGGCCAAGCTCAGGAGGAGCGCGATGCGGCCATCGGCGGACAGCGCGATCGGCGTGGAAGGTCCATTCGCAATCCCACCATCCGGTGCGCGACTCACCCGCAGGGTCGTGCCCGTTTCGTGGTCGAAGCGGAACACGTCCCGTCCCGGATTGGCAGCGCCCGCCAGCACATCCTGCGCCGTGCTCCCGTACAGGACGTAGCGTCCGCTGGCCGAAACGCCCGCGCCGTCGCGAGGCATCATGCTGAAAGCAGAAGGGGCAGTCACCGAGGCGGAGTCATCCGCCAACGAAATCGCCGTCACCGGGAACGTGCCGGGGAATCCGGTGAACACATCCACCGCCCGGTTGGCATCGACGGCATCCGCCGCCAGCGGAGCTTCGGACTGAAAGACCAGTCGGGAGCCGTCGCCGATGAACTCGGCCAAGGGAAGGTCCCAGGCTTCCGCCGCTTCGCCGGCCGGAAAAACCACGGTGGACCCCGTGGCCAGATCCCGGACGAACAGGCGATTCGTGCCCGACCCCGTCACAGGAGTTCCTGGAACCGCACTTCGGGACAGGAAAGCCAGCCGGCTTCCAGCGGCATCGAGAACCGGCATCTCGGAGGACTCTGGATCCGGCGCGGTCGCCGGGTCCCCGATGACCAGGCTCTCCAGGGACTGTAAACCCGTGCCTGCTTTCCACACTTGGATCCTTCGCACGGGCTGTGTCGCCAGGCCCTCCGTCACCTCGAAAGCCAGAGTCTGTCCGTCGCGGCTCATCACCGGTCCGGTCAGGTCATCCTGACCCAGCACTCCCGTGCCAGCGCGATCATTGCTCGCCAACACCCCCGTGCCGGCGGACAGATCCCAAACCCAAACCCCGTCCAGGGCCGTGAGGTCGGCACCTGGCGCGGTGGCACGAAAAGCCAGATAGCGTCCGTCCTCGCTCAGCACCGGGTTTGTGACATGCACAAACTCCGGCGCGCTCACGATGGAGCTTCCTGGCAATGACAGGCGCTTCAACGCTCGGTCTGCCCGGGTCCAGATGAAAAGATCGGTGGCATTGTCGGCGACCCCGGACGTGAGATCGGACGCCGAACTTCGAAAAACGATTACTTCGCCGTCCGCACTCACCAGCGGGCCATACGAGCGCCCGTCACCCGTTTGGGAATCGGTCGGCCGGGCACTCAGGAGGACCGTGATCCCAGCCTCCAATTCCCGAAGGAACACGTCCCCGACCCCATTCGTGTCGACCCCGGCAACCAGGTCGGTAGCAAGACTCTCGAACACCACGAAGCGTCCATCGCCCGAGATCTGGGCTGGACCCGACGCGGCATTGCCCGCGCGACTGCCGTCGAACCGGATCGAAACCAGTTCAGGTTCGACTCGGGACATGCGGCGGACAAACACGTCGGCCACACCGTTGGTGTCTCCCCCCAACGAAACGGTACGGTGGGACACGAAAGCAACGGAACCGCCATCGTGCGAAATGGACGGCGCCGGAGAAACCGGTACGCCTCCCCCGACGGTCGAAAAAGTGCTGACCCCCTCGGTCTTCAACGCCACCAAGTCGCGGCGGAAGACCTCCCAGCCGGGACCCCAGGAAGACCCGGCGATCAGGTCGGGTGCCGTGCTCTGAAACACAACATAGCGCCCGTCGCGACTGGAGGACGTCGACAGCGACATGCCGGCGCCGGTTCGCACGGTGGGGACGGCTGGGCCGCGACGGGAAACGAGCTGGGGCGACTCGGCAACGGGCGACGCACCCATCACCTGGGCAAGGGCGAGCGCCAGACAAACCGTGCCCCATCCCAAGGAAAGGCGGCGAGTGTTCCGGCTCATGGTAACGGCCTCCAATCCAGGTGTTGGAAACGGTTGTAGAGCCACACAAAATCCGGATTTCCTGAAGTCCCACCGGACGGGAAGAACGCCTGTGTTCCGGACATGGAATCCCTCGAGGCCTTGAGAAGGGTCGCATCGGACCAACGGCGAAACTCGCAATGCCCATCGGCAAGCGCGGATAGCGAGCCTCCCTCATGAAATGCTGCCACGACGTCGACCCAACCGGGCGGCGAGACGTTCATGACCCACGTGCCCCGGTTGAAATCTCGGGGATCTGCAGACTCGATCAGAACCAGTGTGGCTGACGGGTTGCGAACTTCGCCCATCCGCCTGTAGGACCGAATGCCCGACCATGTACCGGTTCCAATGCCCTCCGACTTCGCATAACTGTCAAAGCCCCATCCAAGCCCGGGGCGAAGCGCGGACATGCGATGGTCGGCAGGACAGTGGTACCACTCGGCGGCACTCGCATAAGGCCACAACGGACCACGAGCCAATCCCGCCTTTACCGCATTGAACGCTTCCAGGGAGCTCATGTTCCGGGTGATGTCGGGGACTGGGCCTGGCCAGTAACCTCCTCCGTTCAATTCCGTGGACCCTTGGGGCCCCTGGTACGTGGACGCAACCCACGCATCCTGATTGTCCTGGGCGTAGAGCTGGAACGCTTGAAGGAGGTGACGCTGGTTGGACAGACATCCCGCGAGCTCGGATTTCGAATGAGCTCGACCCAGGGAAGGCAGGCCAATCAGCGCGACTAGGAAGACCGCCAGAACCACGCCCAACAATTCGATCCGAGTGAATCCGGCATCATTCACCGGCCGGAAAAGCCGCCCTGGAGAAAATGGCCCTGGTTTCGCGGACCCCATGGCTTTCATGAGGCCGGACCTTCTGAGTCCTGGCAGGCGCCGTCAAGGCTCCTGCACCTGGGCAGGCTCTGTTCCTTTCCTGTCCTCTTCGCGACTTTACGCCGCAGTGAGTGCGGCGCGGGCGTTGGCGAGGCCGCCGGTCTTTTCCAGGAAGTAGTTGTAAGGACCCGGATAGGACGTCACTTGCCCGCTCCGGACGTGCAGCACGCGCGTCGCCAATTTCCGGATGAAATGCACGTCGTGGGAAATGAACACCAGGGTGCCCTCGTACCGTTCCAAAGCCATGGTCAGCGATTCCACCGTCTGAATGTCGAGATGCGTCGTCGGCTCGTCCATCAGCAGCAGGTTCGGCGGGTCGACCAGGAACTTGATCAGGTTCAACCGGCTCTTCTCTCCACCGCTCAGCACCGAGGTGCGCTTGTGAATGTCCTCCTTCTTGAAAAGAAAGGAACCCAGCAACGCCCGGGCGTCGTCCTCGCGCAGCGTCGGCGAACTGCCCATGACTTCCTCGAACACCGTCTTGTTCGGATCCAACGTTCCCGCTCGGTGCTGGGCGAAGTAACCGATCTTCGCATTGTGACCGAGCTTGCGCTCGCCCTGCTGAAATTCCACCACGCCGGCGAGGATCTTGAGCAGCGTGCTCTTGCCCGCGCCGTTCGGTCCGACCAGCACTGTGCGCTCGCCGCGTTCGATGATGAGGTCGAGGCCCGAATAGACCTTGTTGTCGCCGTAAGCCAGGTGAATGCCCTCCAGGGCAACCGCCCGCTGGCCGCCGCGCGGTGGCGGCGGGATCTGGATGCGAACCGGCTTCCTCGGCGCCATCGGCTTCGCGATCAGTTCCATGCGCTCGATCTGCTTCAGCTTCGCCATGGCCTGCGACGCCTTCGAAGGCACCGCACGGAAGCGATCCGCGAACTCCTGCAGCGCCTGGATTTCCTTCTGCTGGTTCTTGTGCGCCGCCAGTTGCTGTTCGTAACGCTCCTCGCGTTGTCGAAGGAAGTCCGAGTAGTTGCCGGTGTAGGCCACCAGCCGGCGTTCGGCGATCTCATGCACCTGATCAACCAGTTCGTCCATGAACTGGCGGTCATGGGAAATCATGAGCAGGGCGCCGGTGTAGGATTTGAGATGATTCTGCAGCCAGAGGAGCGACATCAGATCCAGGTGGTTGGTCGGCTCGTCGAGCAACAGAAGGTCCGGCTCGATCACCAGCAACCGGGCCAGATGCGCCCGCATCACCCAGCCGCCACTCATCTCGCGGGCCGGCCGTTCGATGTCCCCTTCGCGAAAACCCAGACCGGCCAGCAGCTTGCGGGCCTTGGCTTCCACATGCGGATCGTTCAACGCGTCGTGCTTGGCGTGGGCCTCCATGTACTCGGCTTCCGCCACCCGCCCCGCCGCCTCCAGTTCGCGAAGTCGCCGCTCCAACGTCGGCAGTTCGCCGGCTCGCCCGGTGGCCACCTCCAGCACCGTCTCGTGGCCCACCGCTTCACCTTCCTGCGGCAGATAACCCACCATGGTCCACGGATCCCGTTCCACCGCACCGGCTTCAGGCTCGGATTCCTTGAGAATGATCGAGAACAACGTCGATTTGCCGGCGCCGTTCGGCCCCACCAGGGCGACTCGTTCCCCGCTATTGACCTGAAGCGACGCGTTCTCGAACAACGTCCGTCCGCCCAGCACCATCTTGAGATCTCGAATTGCGAGCATGTGATTTAAAAGGACCGAAGGCTGCCGACCCCGGCCGGACGGTCACTATGCCCTGAATTCCTGAATCGGGGATAGCTCTATTCGAGGTCATCCCAATTTCCGCCGTCCGGGCACGCGGCGCAGGCTTCCCGTTCCAGGCGCCCGCCAGGAACTCGGCGAGCGTCGGACCGTTCTGCCTGCGGCGGTCGTGAAACAGCCATTGCCAGATTTCAAAGAGCCAAACCCGCCGGCCAATGTTCGAGTACCAACGCATTCCCGCCCGAGCCCGGGCATCGGGATGGGCCAACAGCCGCCACAAGGATTTCGGACGAAGCTGGCACACCGCCTCGATCCCCTTCACCCACAGCAGCACCCGCCACGCCGGAACAAAGCGGCTCGCCAAAACCTGGTGCTTGTAGTCCCACCGCCCCAGGTCGGTCTGAACCACCCGATGCTTCGCTTCCTGCAACGCAAACGGCGTCCATCGATGCGGCGTCGCATACAAGGCCTGAATCTGATCCGGATCGTACGACAACAGCTGCCGGAGCGTCCGCCAGTAGTCGCTGTCCTTCTCTTCCGAAAAACCCGCCACCCACGCCGCCATCGAAAGAATCCCGTGCTGTCGCAACAGCCGGATGGCTTCGCGATCGATCGCCCGCGTGCTGCCCTTCCGAATCGCCACCAAGGTGCTGTCATCCGTGCTCTCCAATCCCAACAGAAAGCGGGCTACCCCCGCCCGTCGGTAGAGGTGCAGGATGTCCGCGTCCCGCACGATGTCGCCCGCCCGCGTCGTGCCAATCAGGATCAGCGGCACATTCTCGGCAATCAGCGCCTCCAGAAACGCCAGCCAGGCCGGACGCGCCGCCGTCGGGTTTTCATCGGCGAAGTTGATCAGTTCCACCCCGTGCTCGCGGTGCAACCGGGCCAGTTCCGCCGCAAATTTCACCGGGTCTCGATGCCGCCATTCCCGCCAAAACCCATGCTGCCCGCAATAGTGGCAATGGTGCGGGCAACCCCGGGCGAACTGCACCACCACGGCCCGGCGCTTGCCATAGTAGGTGTACCGCGCGTGATCGATGAGTTCCCACCCCACCCGACAGCCATCCAAATCCCGGATCACCGGCGCCGGTCGGGTGGTCACCAAGGCCTCCTCTCCCGACACGACGCGTTCCACATCCCGGCGCGGCCCCGAGCGCGTGCCTTCACGGAACACGATGCCGGGCACGTGTTCCAAGTCGTTCGATCCTTCCAACGCGGCCATCAGTCGCACCGCGGTTTCCTCCCCTTCCCCGCGCACCACCAGATCAATCGCCGCCTCCTGCGCAAAAATCTGCGGTGCATGGTAGGTCGGAAAGACGCCTCCATAGACGATCCAGGTCCCCGGCAACACCCGCCTCACCTCCGCCGCCACCCGACTGGCCGACGGATGCCCCGAGGTGGAACCCGAATGTCCGATGAGCACCGCGTCCGGCCCATATTCCTCAGCTTCCTTCGCGATTTCTTCGGCTGACATCGGGCCGAATTCCGCATCCAGGAGCCGCACGGTATGTCCCGCATCGATCAGCGGTCCCCCCACCGCCAGCAATCCCAACGGGGGAAGATGCTCACGAGGGATTCGGCTGCCGATGGACGGATGGGGCGGGTTGATCAGGAGAATTCTCACGCGGATGGGCCTGTTTGGAGGTGCCAAGGTCCGGATCTTCCGCGGTCCTTTCCGACCCGGAACGTTCGGACTTTGTAATACAAAGTGAGAGACCCGAGGCGTCGGTGACGCGTTCAAAAATTGTTCAAACCACGATCGCGTGCTCCCGCCTGCGGCCGGCAGCCGCGTCGATCAGGCCGATGAGAAAGTACGTTTCCAGCTCAGGGCATCGGGGCCACTGACACCGTCCGACGTATGAGACCGAAGAAGCTGTACGGGTCGACGACTTCGATGGGCAACGCGCCGTGGCGCTCCTTGAGATGCGCGGAAACTTCCGCGTACCAGGCCGGCGATTTGAGAATGCTCCGCGCCCAGAGGAAGCCGGGCTTTCCCGCCGACCGCCCCGCTGCCTTGGCGATGAATGCGGCGGCTTCCACGGCTGAGTCCGGCAGGTCGCGCTCCGGACAGGTCGCCACGCCCGCCCGCACGGAGGGTCCGCGTTCGAAATGGGTTCCGAGCCCGTCCGGACTGAAGGCGCGGTACGCGGCAAACTCCGTGTCGCCAGAAGCACCGGCCGATCCATCGAGCAGAAAGCCGGTGATGGTCATGCCCCAACGCTCATACCGCGGGCGGCAGTATTCGACCCATGCCGACAGTGCGGGAGGAAGACCCGAGTCCGGGCGGACCGTCAGGGCGCGAGGGTTCAAGTAGCCGGCGCCCGAATCCCCGGCGATGAAGAAGTCATGCGGGGTAGCGTGCGCATACGCGTAGGCCATCGCTTGTGGGGCGCGGTCGGCAAGGTTCGGATCAAACGCCCAGCCGAGGGGAACACGACCGCGGGCAGGGTCCCGGAAGAACGCCGGCACGGCCTTGGCCAGCCAGGACGGGGCGTCGTAGTCACCGACGTAGTGACCCACGAAGAAGCGGTTCGTCGGCCGACCGTCGGCTCCGATCCAGCCGCGGGCCTGCCAGTCCGCAGCGGTCGGGGGAGTGTTGGGTTGCGGGTACCGTGCCTTGAGCGGGTAGTGCGCGTGGAACGAGGCATTCGCGATGGCTCCCAGTCCGGCGGCGTCGGCTTCGTGGTAGGCGTTGAACTGCGAGATCAGCCGGGTGAACTCCCATTCGGTCGGCACGGGTTCGTGGCGCCCGGCACCCGCGTGGGAGGTGTACTTGAACGGCCAGGGAGGGAATCCACCCAGTTTCACCATCCCCCCGGGCAGGTTTCCGGCGAGACCGCGGAGCACATCCAGCAGACATCGTTTGTCGGTGCCCACCGGCTGTCCCGGGTCATCGACCGGCGCTTCGTCGCCCCATGGCGAAAGGTCAAAGAAGAAGGCCCGCCGCGCGATGAACCAGTCGTGGTTCGCCAGAGTGTGCATTTCCGGCCCGGCCCCATCCGGCCGACGCAACCAATAGGCGTCCACGTAGTAGGCCCCGATCCCGGGTCCGCATCGGCCGGTGCTCAGCCAACGGGCCATCGCCCAGCGGTAAGCGTCCACCTTGGCACTTCCGGTGGATGCCTCGCCCGTGTCGGGAATCGTTCCTGTGCCGGTGAACTTCGGCGTTCCGTCCGGGTTCACCAGCCACAGTTTCACGGGCAGCCCAAGGGTTTGGGTCAGCTGGAAATGGAGCGCGTTGGTGGAAGGATCCCAGCGCACCGGAAGCAGGCGCTCCACACCGGCCGCCGTGGAAGCCAGGTTCGCCGTGGCCGGCACCTTTTCGTCATAGACCACCAGTCCCTCGAACGCCGACCGATGGTCGGTCAACAGGCGCCCGATGTCCGACGTCTCCCGGGGCCGCGCCTCTCGCAGCCAGCCGTCCTCGCCCCGGTACCACTCCCACCAGAACACATCGGTCTCCACGCCGAACTCAGCGGTGTGAAACAGGTAAAGCTGGGGGCCGTCGCGGTTGACCAGCCCCTGGAGGGCCGCCAGCAAGTGCATCGTGTCCCACCAACGCCGGGCGTTCTCCCGATTCCGGAGGTCCATCCCCTTCAACGGCCGGGTGTCGAAGAGGTCGATCGGATGGTCGGGCGCACTCGCCGCCAACCCTCGAACAGCCGCGGCGACACTCAGGAGACAAATCAGCAAACCCCGGGTGACTCCCTCCAGACTCAAGCATGGGCGGTTCCGCGGCATCCTTCGGCAAGGCGACTCCATGGGCGCAGCCTCCTGCCCGTAGGACCCTCCGGGCAAGTCATCCGGGGCAGGCGTCTCCACCGGTGTCGGCGCGTTCGAGGAGGTTCACCGTCGGGGGGGGCTAAATCTCCTTCCACTTGCCGGGAATCGGCACCGGATAACGGCCATGGGCGTCGGCCCGGATGGGCGGCTCGCTCTCCATGGTCAGCCGGTCGATGTCCGGGAAGAACTGGAAGGTCGAGGCCATGGCCTCCTCCCAGGTGATGACGCGCCCCATGTGGATGGCCGCCCGACCGATGATGTCGGCGAGGTTGGACAAGGCCGCGCGCCGGGTCTGGTTCATGGGTTTGTTGTTCCGAATGGCGTCCAGGAAATCGTTCCACTGCGCCTGCCAGGCGGTGATCTCCTCCTTCGGCGCTTCCCAATCGATGTTGTCCCGGCGGATGCGCTGATCCTTGTAGGTGCGCACGGTGGCGGCGTGGATGTTGCCCGAGAATTGGGCGGCTCGCTTGGTGCCGTGGATGAAGGTGGCAAACTCGTCGTGGCAGTTGGGGATGTATCGCACCACGTCATAGGCCTTGGTCCCGTCCGGGAAGGTCCATTCCGCGGAAAAGGAGTCCAGGTTCTGGCTGCAATCCGTGCTGTCGGCGACCCGTCCGCCGATGCCGTGGGCGGACTCCGGCCAGGCATCCTTGATCCAGCAGAGTTCGTCGATCTGATGGATGTCCATCTCGGCGAACAAACCGCCCGACACCCACAGAAACTTGGTGAAGTTGCGCAGCTGCCATTCGAGGTCGCTGACCGTGGCCGGCTTCGGACCCAGGGGGCCGCTTGGCTCCATCCGGTAGGCGCGAATGCTGAGGATCTCGCCCAATTCGCCATCACGAATGCGGCGGATCAGTTCCTGGCGGTTCCGGGAATGGCGGCACATGAGGCCGGCCGCGATCTTGAGCCCCTTGCGATCCGCCAAATCCGCCGCCTGAAGCAACCGCCGGACGCCGGGAGGATCGGCGGCGAAGGATTTCTCCATGAACACGTGCACGCCGCGCTCCACGGCGTACTCCAGCTGGCCCGGCCGGAATCCCGCGTACCCGGTGAGCATCGCGATGTCGCCGGAGTTCGGCCGCAACTGGTCGATCGCCTTGCGGAAGGCGTCGAAGCCGATGAACTGCCGGTCCTTGGGCACATCCACCCGGGAGCCGAAATGCGAGGAAAGGGCTTTGTGCGCGCTGGCCAGACGGTTCTCAAAGAGGTCGGCCATGGCCACCAGCTGGATCGGGCCGCCGGACACCTCCATGGCGTTGGCCACCGCTCCGCTGCCGCGCCCGCCGCAACCGATCAGCGCCAGTCGGACCGTGTCATCGCTGACCGCGTGAACGTGCGGGAGCGCCACACCCGCCAGCGCGGTGGCGGCAGCCAGACTTCCGGACCGGGCCAGGAACTGTCGACGGGAAGCAGTGGACGATGCAGCTGGGGAAGTGAAGGGAGGTCCGAGCATGGGCCCAGTGCAGCATGGAGGTCGTCGGAATGACAACCTTCGACGCGGCTGGATCCATCGTCCTCCATCCATCAAGGCCGGCGGACGGTGATTCAAGTGCCTCCGTTGTCCCGCAAGCCCATGTGCGCTTGATCCCAACACAAGGAAGACCGGGGCTGGAATCGCTTCCAGTCCCGGCCTTGTTGATGCCACCGACTCACCGAGGAACGGAATGGCACGTCCGACGGTCATCGTTCCACGTAGCCATGGAACTTCGCGGACTTCGTCGCTTCCTGGGGAGTCAGCTCCTGGTCCTTGCTGGGCACTCCAGCCTCGTTGGCGATGGCGATGTCCGTTGCGCCGGCGATCTCAAAGATCTGCTTGGCCAGGGCGATTTCCTCCGAGGACTCCGTGTGAACGGAAATGAGGATGCCACCCTCGCGAACGCGCCCTTCGTAACGCTTGGCTTCGAATTCCGGGATACCCATGCCAATGAGGGCACCCGTGATGCCGCCGACGGCAGCTCCGACGGCGGCTCCGCCAAGTGCGGCCATGATGGGGCCCGCGGCGATGAAGGGGCCGACTCCCGGAATGGCCAAGGCCCCGATGCCCACCAGCCATCCCAGGGCTCCACCCAGAGCGCCACCGGTTCCCACGCCGGTGACCGCGCCCTCGGGTGCCTTGGTGTTCTTCTCATGCGCAAACTCGCGCGTGGAGGCCCGGTCCGGGAACAGGACCGAAATGTCATTGTTGAGGAAACGGGCCTGTCGCAGGCGATCCACGATCACGTCGGCCTGAGTACTGGAGGAAGCGATACAGAATACGGATTTTTTCGACATAATATCTATGGGTTACTGAGTTGGTTTGATGTGTTGACGTTTGTTTCGTTCCTTGATTGGAGACTTTTCTCTACTTCTCAGAATCCTGAGGCGCCACTTCGAGCTGGCTATGCACCTTGTCGACACCGGCAACTGACTTGGCCAATGCCTCGATCCGTTCCTTTTCGGTCACGGACTTGACCGGGCCACGCAGTGTCACACGCCCGTGGATCGTGATGATCTTGACGTTCTGGGCGTTGATCGAGAGCCCCTCGTCCTGAGTCACGGCCCGACGAATGTCCGCTGTGGTCTTGAGATCACTCTCCGAATCTCCCTGATCCGCCGGGTTCACGGTGCCCGGGATCCGATCCCGCACATTCAATCGGGTATTGTCGGGAGCAGGCCCGCCGTCGAAGTAGGGTTTCAGCCCGTAAGCGCGATACACTTCACGGATCCGCTCGGATGTGGCGTAGTCCGACCACTCGTTGGCCTTGAAGCGGGGAGCCGCTTTCAGGTTCTCCTGAACAGTCAGCAAAACGACCTGCCCACGCTCCGACTCGTAACGGAACAGGGAGGATGGAATGGCGTTGAGCTCGTCCCCAACGCCCAGGAAACCCCCGGTCGAGACCACCACGACCGGAACGCGAGCCGAGGACAGATCGATGCCCAGATCGCTGATTTTGCCCACCTCCTTGCCCGAATCATGCGTGACAGGAAGCCCCATCAGTTTCGTGGCTTGAACGATCACAGGAACCAACTGCGCCCCGGTGGCCTCGGACTTGGCCAAGTCACCCGCCGCGTCCTTCGAATACCGCGGCACCAGGCGAGGCTCGACCTCGTAGTAGCGGTACATTTCCGAGACTTGATCGGGGCCGGTGCTTTCCTCCCACTTCTCCAGGGCGAATGCCGGTGCCCCCTCAACCTTCTGGTGGTCCACCGAGGTGGTCACATCCCCCGACCCATCCAGACTCATGGTGGTGGGAGGCAAGGCCACCGACTTCCCCCCGACGCCCAGTATCCCGCCCTGCGTGACAATGACCTGCAGAACGCGCCCACCATAAAGGTCGATGGCCAGATCGCGGATCTTTCCGACTTTCTCTCCGCTGGCGTCCTTCACGGCAGCGCCAATCAGTTTGCTGCTGCGCTCCACCGGTCCGAGGTTTCCTGCCTGGGATGCGGGGGTTGTTTTAAGGGTGTCGAGTTGCCGAAGCCCTTCACGCGGTTTCTCCTCCGACTTGGTAACCTCGGGCACCTGTCCCAAACAGGATCCACCGAACGAACCTCCGGCGAGAGCAACGACCAGACTGACCCATGGAATGGTTTTCATAAGTATCTGTTGATGTTGAATATACGATATCCGAAAGACCCAACCCGGATGGGCCAACGGGTCATCCAGGACTCATTCCTTTCTGCACGGGGCATGCCATGGCCCAATGCTCCGGAAAGACCCCATTTGGAAGCATGACAGCCCCAATTCCCCCCCAACCGCCGGCCCGCTCGTGAGAAGTGCACGGTCCGAGGCATGCAAAATGCCAGAACCCCGGGGATCGACCGAGGCTCCCCTCGGAAGCGATGGCCGCGGCACTCCATCGGGATGGCACGCCGCATCCTGGTCAGCCGCATTCACCAAGCCCCACTTGGCTGCCATGCTTGCACGATGGGAACCGGCGGAAGACCCTTCGGCCCGTTTATGCATGCCGTCCTCGCGCGCGTCAGGGTCCTGCTCCTCAGCCTTCCCATTGCCGCCTGGTCCGCCACCCAACCGGCATCCCCGACCCCGACCGCCGTTCCGACCAACACCCCGCCGTCATCGGCGCCGTTCAGTTTCATCGCCATTGGTTGCATGCCCTACGCACGCCTGCCGGGCAGCGAGGCGGGCTACAGTCGCGTGCTCGCCGAGATCAACCGCCATGCGCCCGTGTTCGCGGTCCATCTCGGCGACATCATGGGCGGCGAGGAACTCTGTACCGATGAACTGCTGAACCGGCGCCTGCGCGAATTCGATTCCATCGTCACCGCCATGGTCTTCACGCCCGGAGACAACGAATGGACCGATGTTCATCGGACGTTGAAATACCAACCGCTGGAACGTCTCGACCGAATCCGCGAGGTGTTTTTCAAGAGTGAGCTGAGCCGCGGACAGCGCCCCATTCCCTTGGTGAGCCAGAGGCGTTCCACCGCCTTCTCGAAGTACGTGGAGAATGTCCGCTGGTCCCACGGGAACGTCCTCTTCGCCACGGTTCACGTCGTTGGCAGCGGCAACAACCGCCAGGAGAACGTGCCAGGGGCCATGGAGGAGTGGAGCGCCCGCGACCAGGCGAACGCCGCCTGGATCCGCGAGACGATGGCCGAGGCTCGCTCCACGGGAGCCGCTGGTGTCGCTCTTTTTTGTCAGGCAAATCCGATCCCCGGCCACCCGGGCTTCGCGCTCTTCCTGGAAACGCTGGCGAACGAATGCGCCACCTACGACAAACCGGTGCTGCTGCTTCATGCCGATGAACATCGCTACCGGCTCGAATCGGGGTTTCGTCCACGGAAAGACGCCGATCCCATCCCGAACCTCACCCGCGTGGAGACATTTGGCGCCTCCGACTTCCACGCGGTGTTCGTGACGGTGGATCCGACGTCCGCGTCCGTTTTCCTACCCGGCCCGCTCATCGTTCCGGGCAACCCGTTGCCGCGCCTTCCCCGTCCCGCGCCCCCGGCGGCAGCGAAACCGGCACCTTAGCCTCAAAAAGCGCGGGTTTTCAGCTGGACCGCAACGGCGGGCACGGACGTACTGTCATCGCTGTCCCCTCTGGAAATTCAACGACTCAAACGCGTGAGAACTATCAACGTCCTCTATTCACATCTCGTTGCCGTGGCGTGCCTCGGAACGGCAATCGCCCAGACCCCGGTTCTGACCGAGGATCCGGCCGGGCTACTCAACGACTACGTTTCCATCGGAGAATGGAACACCGCCGGAAACGCGGACGGTTGGGCGCGCAACGCCGGTGCCATCGCCCCGTTTGTCGTCGCCAGCGGACTGCTGGAAGTGACCACCACCGGCGGTGATCCCAATTTCGCCCGCGACAATTTCGCAACGGCGGTGGGCACAACCCCGGAACTCCTTATCGTCGAGGTGCGGCTCAAACTGCTGGCGGGAAGCGGCTCGGGCTGGGAGATGTTTTACGGCAGCACGGAGGCCGGTCAGGGTGGCTTCTCCGGTGCCCGGCGGCTGGGTTACGAACTGACCTTCACCCCCGACGATCAGTTCCATGTCCTGCAATTCGATTTCACCGGCGTGTTCCCCTCGGACGTTTTGCTGAGGGATTTCCGAATCGATCCCGGCCAGGGAGCGGGCAACAAATTCCAGGTCGATTACGTCCGGGTTGGACGGGTGATGCCGGATGCCGACGGCGACGGACTGCCGGATGTGGCGGAAACCGGCACCGGCACGTTCACCAACCGGCGCGACACCGGGACGAACCCCGCCAAAGCCGACACCGACGGCGACACGGTCCCGGATGGTCTGGAAGTGGATCTGGGCAAAAACCCGAACGATCCGGCGGAATTCCCGGTGGCAACGCTGGACCGCTACGACGCGAACCCCGCGGTCTATGTGGTGCAGGTGGATATCAAGCCCAACCCGGCCACGGTCACCTCGCTTCCAACGACCGGCCCGGTGAAGAGCTTTTCCATTCAGCCCGCCCTGCCGGCTGGACTGAGCCTCCATCCGACCACCGGCGAGATCACCGGCAAACCCACGGCGGTGGCGGCCGCCCGGGATTACACCGTGACCGCCACGTTCGAAAACAACGCGACCGCGTCCCTGGTGTTGAACCTGGAAGTCAAAGCCCCCTACATCGCCATCGACCCTGCGTTCGCGAAGCGCACGCTGAAGGTCAATCAGGACACGGGCGAAGGATTTGGCCCCGCCAGGTTCGGTCCGGAGGAGCCCACCTCATTCACCATCAGTCCCGCACTCCCGGAAGGGCTGACGTTTGATACGACCACCGGCGTGATCAATGGCGCGGCGACTGTCTACGCTCCACTCACCACGCACACCATCACCGCCAAGTACGCCTCCTATCCGGACTCCAGCACTCCCATCGCCATTTCGGTACTCGAAGACCCGATCGTCACCGTCGATCCCGAAACTCCGCTGCTGAGTTACATCTCCTGGGGTGAATTCGAGGACCCCGCGGACCTCGCCGGATGGTTCCGGAACGGAATCGATGCCTTCTCCGAGATTGAGGAGGGCGCCATGGTGGTTCGCAACATCGGTGGCGACCCCTTCTTCGGCCGGAACGGCACTCTGGCTCAGGACCTCCGCATTTTGGAAATCCGGGCCAAGATCGTGGAAGGAACGGAGTCGGGGTTCCGCATCTACTGGTCGGAGAACGCTCCGAACCGCGGCTACAGCGAAGCCACCGCCCATTCCTTTGAAGCCTTGGCGGACGGCAGCTACCACACCTACCGGGTGGATTACCGCAACGCCATCGAAGGCTCGTTCAACGGGCTCCGACTGGATCCCGGCAACGGCGCGGGCAACGTCATGCACGTGGATTACTGGCGGTTCGGCAGCTTCGACCCATCCTTGAGCGTCGCCTCCACAGCGGATGGTTCGATTCGGCTCACCTGGCCTTCGGCAGCAACCGGTTGGACGCTGCAATCCACCGCCGTGCTTCCGGGCGGGTGGGCGAACGACAACGCCGCGGTGGCGACCGAAGGCAACCTCAGGGTCGTGACAGTGCGTCCCACGGGCGGTTCCCGATTCTACCGACTGACCCAGTAACCCCCTCAATCCGCGGATTCCAGGTTGGCACGCACCGTCCGGCGTCGTTCGGACGGTGCGTTTTCATGCCGGGCCGTCACCGAGTGATCTCGTCAGGGTCTGTTCCTTACCATGAACAGTGCCTCCGTAGCGGCGGGCGTCCCGCCTGCCGATCGGGTCGGGTGCCGGGGATTGCGCCCCGGCACCCTCCCACACCACCGTACGTGCGGTTTTCCGCATACGGCGGTTGAACGCAGCGGCCTTCTACATGGTGGCCGCGAGGTC
>CAUJJW010000409.1 GCA_963205105.1 Verrucomicrobiota bacterium
CATGTCGCCCTCGGGAGGTAAACAATCCGATCCGCCCAGTCCCAGTCTCCGGCTTCCCGCCATAGCTCCAGCAGCAGGCGCGCCTGAGTTCCGTAGGCCACTCTGGACACAGTCCGGCGATAGAGAATTACCCCGGAATGCCCGACGCCCTCGTGTGTCAAAAGCCCGGCGTGGTGAGCCAGCGAACTGCGGTCGAAACTTACCAGGACCATCGCCTCGTCCCGGAGCGTCATCAGGAGCGCGGGGTCCTTCAATTGCAGGCAGGCGCCTTCACGCCACCGGGCGATGTGCATCACCGGGAATCTTCGGTTCATCCTGAGGCATGCGGTCACCAGGTCGTGCGAGACGTTCTCGTCCGCCAGCAACCGAGGATTCATGCCGCAGTTTCGGCAGCGCGTTGAGCGATGATTTCCTCAGGAAACGCGGAGGCGAACGCCAGCGCACACCGCACGACCCCCGGGGGCCAGCGAAAGTGCCGCGCTGTCCTCTCCACATCCCCGGTCTCCCGGTGGACATCCTCGACCTCCCAGACCGCCACCCGATGTCCCAGGACATAGGCCTCTCTTCCGGACGCCGCATCTCTAAATCCAACGCCCGGATACTCTTCCTCCAAAGCTTTTTCCCGAAGGTAAAGGCTGCTGAGGGTCGAAACCTCGATCTTCTTGCGGCGCGCCTGCCGCGCGAGAAGTGGGGCCAGATTCTCGTCGATGCGACAGGACTGGACGATGGTGGCCATTGCTGCGGCGAACATCGTTTACGACGTATACACGGTCAAGCATCAGCTTCTGTGGTGCGAGACCGCCTTCATGGCTGTGCCCGCTTCGCGGGGGAAGGTCGCAACGCGACCATCCTCACCCACGACTTCGGGATCCACCAGGGGGGATCACAGGTCGTGCTTCAGGCTCCGGCTTGCCGGCGATGGCGGTGACCACTCTGGCCGACGTCTTCGCGGACCTGAACGCAAACGCAGACGATGTGCTGACGCTTGAAGAAATCCGGGGTGCGGAGCTCTTGCTGGACAACCGTCGGTTCTTCCTCGCGGAACTGCTGGAACCCCTTCGGCTCGGTGCCGGCGGGGAGGATGTCTCCCTGACACCGGGGCTCAGCCTGCGCGACGTGGAGTCCGACGGTTCTGCGGAAGCACTCGGCTGGTACAGCGTGCCGATGCCTCGTGGAGGACGCTGACCCCACGGGGTCGACGACGTCCCCGGTTGGGCGCTCTCCCCGCAGGGAGGCAGGGACAGTCGCGGACCGGCGGTCCTCGTGGGTTGGCTGGGAAGGCAACGGCTCAAATTCCACCTGCCCTCCGACCATGCACCGGGGATTCCGGGGGGCGGGACGCCCCCCTCTACGGCAGGCGGGAAGCCCGCCGCTACGGCGGCCCGGAGGGCCGAAAGAACGCTAACCCATGACGTGAGCCATGGGTTCAGCGTTGCATGGGATATCGAGCCCCGAAGGGGCGATCAGAATCGGCCACGCTGAGGTTGGTATTTAGGGGAACGTAGGATGATCCACCCGCCCCTGCGTCCCAGGAAGGGGCGTGCCGCCGTTCCGGCTCCTGACCGTGCAGCAGGTCTGTCGGCGCGGGCCGCGGCCAGCGCCGTTTACACGGACCGCGTCTTTGTTGCAGGGTGGCGACACATGAGGTTCCCACGCGTGGCACTCGGTTGCCTTGGCTTTCTCGGGGTCTCCCTGTGGGCGCTCGCCGGGTTATCGGCGTCCCCGGTGGTCATCAGCGAGTTCATGGCCAGGAACTCGACGGTCCTGACGGATGAGGACAACCAGCACCCCGATTGGATCGAACTGCGAAATGTTTCCGGCGGCGCCGTGAACCTCGACGGTTGGTTTCTGACCGATGCCGGAAATCGCGCTCCCCGGTGGCGGATTCCCGCCACGAACCTGGCCGCCCATGCGAGCCTCGTGATTCTGGCCTCCGGGAAGGACCGTCGCGTGGCAGGACAACCGCTTCACACCAATTTCCGGATCGACGGGGATGGCGGGACCTTGGCTCTGCTCCTGCCGGACGGTGTCACGGTGGCTTCCGAGTTCGTCTCCTACCCGGAGCAATTCGACGACGTTTCGTATGGCACGGGCCTTCGGGTGGCAACGACCCCGTTGGTGGTGGCAGGTGCCAACGCGCGATTTCTGGTTCCTGTGGATGGCCTCCTGGAACGGCAATGGACTCAGCCCTCGTTCGACGATACCGGGTGGACCAGCGGTCGAACGGGCTTTGGTTTTGTCGAGGGCGGCGCGCTTTTGGGGACGGGGCTCCACGGCTACTGGCCGCTGGACGAAGGCATGGGCGGCGTGGCCTCCAACCGTGTCGTGGGGGGAGCCGCGGGAACACTTCATGGGGCGGCCTGGACCAACGATCCCATACGGGGGACCGTCCTGAGTTTCAACGGGCAGGACAGTTATGTGGCGGCCGGGACGCTGCCCAGAATGGGGTTGGGCACGCATTTCACCTGGTCCTTCTGGTATCGGCAACGGTCGGTTCCCAATCGAAACGCCGTTATCCTGGGCAACCGGTCAGGTGGCGCTCCGGGGAGCCTTCAGTTCATCAAATTCACCCCGAGCACCTTCGAGTACTACCGGGATGGCGATATCGGTTTCATCCCGCACGCGCTGGCGACGGGAAGCTGGAGGCATCTCGCGATGGTCAAGGAAGGCGGCTCCCTCACGTACTACGACAATGGTGTGGTGGTGGGCACGTCGAGGGCCGGAGGGGACATCGAGATCAATCCGTTTTACTGGGGTGGCGATCCGGGTGCCCCGAGGGAGTATGCCGATGGATGGATCGATGACATCTCCCTCTGGAACGTGGCGCTCTCCGCCGATCAGATCCGGTCGTTGCATCAAGGCATGTCGCCTTCGTGGTTGAGCGGTCTGGGCGGCTTCGTGGACACCGAGATCGGCGAACGGATGCATGGGGTCAACTCCAGCGTCTATTGCCGGATCCCGTTCGTGGCGCCGGAGGGATCCGGCTACACCACCCTGAAACTGAAGCTCCGATACGACGATGGATTCGTCGCCTACCTGAACGGCATCGAAGTGGCCCGTCGCAATGCCCCGGACATTGTCCGATGGGATTCGGCGGCCACGGCGGACCGTTCGGCGGCGGCGGCGCGGGTGGTCGAGGAAATCGACCTGCCCGCCGGCCTCGCGGCATTGAAAGCCGGGATCAATGTCCTGGCGTTCCATGGATTGAACCTCAGCCGGGAGGATCCGGATTTTCTGCTGCTGCCGGAGTTGGAGGCGACGAAGGAGGCCCCCCTGGGTGTTCGATATTTCGACCCGCCGACGCCCGGGGCGGTCAATGACGGCGGGTTTGTGGATTTCGTGGCGGACACCCGATTCGATCAGCCGCGGGGATTCCATGACGCCCCGTTCACGCTCGCGCTCACCTGTGAGACGCCGGGAGCCACGATTCGATACACCACCGACGGGACGGAACCGACTCCGGACCACGGGTTGGTGTACACGGCTCCGTTGGCGATCCAAACGACGACGGTGCTGCGGGCCGGAGCGTTCAAGGCAGACCATCGCACCCGGCGGACCGAGGCGCACAGCTACCTTTTTCTGGATCAGGTTTTGAGGCAAACGGGCGCCGGACTGCCGGGCCACTGGGGCGGCGATTGGCAGATGGACCCCAGGGTTGTCACGCATCCCGACTACGCGGGGCGGATGCGCGACGACATGAAGTCACTGCCTGTGGTGAGCATCGCGCTGGATCCGATGGAGTTTTGGGGGCCCTCGGGAATCTACACCGTGTCGACGGGTCGCGGTGACGAGTACGAGCGTGCCTGTTCGGCGGAGATGTTCTTCCCGGACGGCTTGGAGTCGGGGTTCCAGGTCAACTGCGGTCTTCAGATCGTGGGAGGGGCCAGCCGTACCATGACCCCGAAGCACGGGGTTGGCCTGACCTTCAAGCGACGTTACGGGCCGCCCAAGCTGAAGTACCGATTCTTCGCGGATTCCGCGGTGGAGGAGTTCGACTTCATCGCCTTCCGGCCGATTTTCAACATGTCCTGGGTGCGGACCGATAATTCCGGGCCGCTGAACAACGCCAACGCCGACGGTGCGGAACGTCTGCATGCGATTTACGTGCGTGATGCGTTCACCCGGGAGAGCCAGTTGGCGATGGGACAGCCCAGCGCGCACGGGCGCTTCGTGCATCTCTACATCAACGGCGTGTACTGGGGTCTCTACAACCCATGTGAGAGGACGGACGGCGCCTTTGCGGCGTCCTATCTCGGAGGCGAGAAGGAGGAGTATGACGCGATCTTCAGCGACTCGAGCACGATCGCGCGCGCCCATGACGGCGACAAGAATGCGTGGCTCGAGATGATGAGTATCGCCAAGCAGGGGGTTGGGGGCGCGGGGGCTTACGCCCTCCTCCAGCAATACCTCGATGTCACCAATCTCGCGGACTACATGATGCTCAACTTCTACTGCGCGACGGTGGATTGGCCGTGGCAGAACTGGAATGCGGCCCGGAAGCGGGAAGCCGGCGCCCAGTTCCGATTCTTCATTTGGGATGCCGACTACACGCTGGAGACGCCCCCCTGGGTTCCCGACGATCGCACGGGCGTGGGTGGTGGTTCGGATGAGGCGGATTCGCCGGCCCGGCTCTACCACGAACTGCGCCGGAATCCGGAATGGCGCCTGCTCTTTGCCGACCGGGTGCAGAAACACTTCTTCAACGGAGGCGCCCTCACCACGAACCAGACCATTCCCCGGTTCCTGCGGCTGTGCGACACCATCGATGGCGCGATCGTGGCGGAGTCGGCGCGCTGGGGGGATGTGGTGCGACGCAGCCAGCCGTACACGCGCAACGTGGAGTGGTTGGCGGAGAAGAACCGCCTGCTGACCGAGTTTTTTCCGCAACGCTCGGCGCGCGTGGTCCAGCAATTCATCCGGGCAGGTCTGTACCCCGATCTGCCGGCAGCTGTCTTGAGCCAGTCCGGTGGCCTGTTCGACCGCCCGTTTTCGCTCACCATGAGCGCTCCGTCCGGGGTGATCTACTACACCACCCAGGGTCAGGATCCCCGTTTGCCGGACGGTAGGATCGCACCCGACGCGCGGCCTTATTCCGGGCCCATCCTGATCTCGCAGAGTCAGCAGATTCTGACCCGGGTCTGGCGAACCAACGCGTGGAGTGCGCTGAACGTCGCGACGTTTACGGTTTCCAGCCCGGCTCCCGAACTTACGGTGCGGGCTTCCGGTTCGACGGTGGTGATCTCCTGGCCGGCGGACGCCGCCGGTTTCGTCCTGGAGGGCACGGAGACTCTCGCCTCGGCATCCTGGTTTCCGGTGCCGGGTGTGGCGGGCTTTCAGGTGACGGTGCAGATCGCCGACGGGAGCCGGTTCTACCGACTCCGGAAACCGTGACGGCTTCGGTGATCGCCCCCCGGTACGTGGGATCACCGCTGCGGACCACTTCCCGGATCGTCACTGGACAGTTCTTCCATGCTGACAGCACTGTGGGAAAGAAGGCGGAGGCTGGTGGGTGTCTCGCCTGCCTTTCCTTCGGTCGTGTCATGAAGAAGCAACGTTCAGGTCTGGGGCGGGCGGTTCGTTCGGTTCGACTCCCCTGCGTGCAAGACGCCTCGACGGTGCGTCTGTCGGAAGACGTCGACCTGAAATGTTTGCTGGCATCGGAACAACAAAAGCGTCGTGACTTGGAACGGCGGATGCTGGATCTCGTCGAGGCGGAACAGCGCCGTATCGGGCAGGACCTGCACGACGACGTCTGTTCCCAGCTTTCGGGAATTGAGTGCCTTTGTCAGGCGCTGATCCGGGATCGGCTGGGGATGCCTGGACACGTGCGCCGGGGGCTGACGAGGGTGGCCCGACTCCTTCGGGTCGCGATGGGAGACGCCCGTCAGGTGGCGCGTGGTTTGTCGACCTGCGTTGGGGTTGAGCATGGCCTGTCGGCAGGTTTGAAGCATCTCGCGCAACGAACTCGGCAGACCCAGGGCTGTCGGTGCGTGTTTCGCGGTCGCTCGGCGGCCGGTGGTCCTCGAGGCTTTCAGGCCCTGCACCTGTTTCGGATCGCACAGGAGGCGGTGTCGAATGCACTCCGGCACGGCCGGGCGCGTCAGGTGGTCATCGAATTGGCGGTCCGGGGCCGGGAGGTCGTCCTGCGGGTGGTGGATGATGGGGCGGGCCTGGCCGAGGGTGTGGCGGTGGGAACGGGCATGGGATTGATGACGATGGAAGTCCGGGCGCGGACTTTGGGAGGGCGTTTGGAAATCAAGCCAGGGCGAAGCGGAGGAACGGAGGTGCGGTGTGCCGTGCCGCGAATGCCGGTGACGAAGGGGGGGCGAGCCGACGGATGAGCACCCATGGATCTGTTGCTTCGGCCAAGGGCCGGGTCATGCCGTGGAGGGGGATACTCATCGTGGAGGATCACCCGGTCACGCGCATGGGGCTCTCCCAATTGATCCGGGGCGAATCCGACCTGAGGGTGTTGGGTGAGGCGGGGACGGCGGATGCGGCTTTGGCATGTTTGGCGAAGATGCCACCACCGCTGCCGGACCTGGTGGTGGCGGACATCTCCATGCCGGGCAAGAACGTGATCGAGTTCATCAAGGACCTCCATGTGCTCCACCCGCGGGTGTCGGTCTTGATCCTGTCGATGCACGACGAAAGCGTGTATGCCGAGCGCCTGCTTCGGGCTGGGGCGCGTGGCTACGTCATGAAGAGCGAAGGGGGTGATGTTCTGCTCAAGGCCATCCGGCAGGTTCTGAAGGGAGAACCGTATCTGAGTCGCGCGATGTCGGCGCAAGTGATCGACGCGCTGGGAGGTCATCATCGGGAGGCGGATGATGTTTCCCTGGGCAGTCTGACCGACCGGGAGTTCGAGGTCTTCGAGTTGCTGGGCGATGGAAAGACCAATCGGGAGGTGGCGAAGCAACTGTCCATCAGCCCGAAGACGGTGGAGGCCCACCGCGTGAATCTGAGCCGAAAACTTCAGCTGGGAACGTCGGCCCAGCTGATTCGGCGGGCGGTGCTCTACAGTCAGGGCAAGGCCCCATCCCCCTGACACAGGCTTCACCCAGCGAGCAGAGACGGGATCTCATCTCCGAGGAGGTGGCTCCCACGGAGAAACGCCATGGCTGGAGGGGCTGTGCTCGCGGTCACTCGTTGATTCCCCACTGCGGCCAGCCCTCGCGCCCGGAACTGTCCAGGATTCCGCGAAGGGTCGGGGTGATGGCGGTGGCCCGGCGCTCGACGTCAGCGACAAACCGGTCCAATTCCATGTCCATGCCGCGCTCCAGTCCGGCCAGTCGGTCCCGTGGATGAGGAACGGGAAACTTTGCTTCTGTGGCGTAGACTTGCAGCGCCACGACGATGGTCTCATTCCGGCTCGACTCGGTGGGTTCCGGTTTCCCACGGCTGCCCGGTCGATCGCAGGCAGGTGATAGCATGTTGGACGTGCTCATAGGTCGAATCCACCCTGCAAGCGGCCAACGGAGGACGCAATGGGCGGGAGGCTGATCCGATCTAGGCAAACGCCTGAGAGACCGTCGACCTTGGTCGCTCAGGGGACGAGGGCCGTGGTCGCGAGGCTGGCTTCCGCCTTGGGTGAGAGTTCGGGAACCTCCCGATCCAACAGATCCGGAGTGATCCCGGTTTCACGGCGCACCCGCATGGCCGCGAATTTGGGCGATTCCCGAAGTGTACCGCGATCCAGTCGGTCGGCGGTGCGGCCGGAAACCACCCGGAGTTTCATGGCGGCCGCCTTGGGGGAGGAAGGACGGCGCGAGCGAACCACGAGCGGGGTCAATTCCGTGTAAGTCACGGAGGTCGAATTCCGGGAGGAATCCTCCGAGGCCTCGGCGGTGGTTATGGTCTCAGCGTGAGCCGACAGGAGGGTCAGACTCAACAGGACGGCCGCCCATCGGTTCCAACGTTGGTGATTCATCATCGAGTGCATTCACTTTCGCGTTTCTTCGTTCCTCGGCCCGACCGTAGCACGGCCCAATCGCGGTTCCAACCGGAGCTCGTGGGATTCTGCAAAAAGGCTGCAGCCCGGGTAGAAAAGGGGCGTCGAGTAGGGATGGAGTGAGTCGATGACAGACCGAGTATGAACAGAAGCATGGAGCTGGACTCACGCAGAACTCATGATGTGTCCACATTTCTGCATCGGGGGAGAACGGGTGAGGTTGGAGAGTGGGCTGACTACCACTGGGTGACGATGGCTTGGGCCTGGGTGAGCGGGAGGTCCTTGGGCAGGGAGAGGTAGATGGACACGTAGACGACCTTGGGATTGGCGTCTGCCTTGAGGCCGAAGATGTTTCCGCGGAGGTGTCGGAAGACCTTGTATGCGAGGGCGTACACCAGGCCGCTCCCGTCCTGGGTCGTCTCGTGTTGGAGGCAGTACTGTCCCGGGAGCCATTCCTTGAGGGTGGTGGTTCCGCGCAACGCAGGCAGGTTGGCCTCGTCCCCGGGCGCGATGTGGCGTTGCTCGCGGATGGCCCGTTCCAGATTGCGCATGAGTTCGCTGCCGAGGTTGACGGGGCCGCCCGGGGCGAAGTGGAAGAAGTCGAGGGCGAGGTGGAGGTTCATGGCCGAGAACAAATGGGCTTGTCGCAGGCTGAGCCCAACCTTCCAGAACTCACCGGTGATGCAGGCGGCCAGACCCCGAACGTCCGCCGCTGCGACGCCCACCATGACCGACCCGCCTTCGCGGAGGACCATGGCCTTGGGACCGTGTTCCTCGGGATGCTCGGCCAGCCCCAGGAGGTGGGCGCCGAACGTTCCGGCGTGGGTTCGGTAGACACCCGCGTAGAAATCGGGGCCGAAGTCGCGAAGGACCGCTTGTTCCTCGGGTGAGAAGCCCAGGGTGCGCAGGGACTGCGTGGGGTCCGATTCGGGGCGGAATTGTCGGAGCGCCTTGTGGTAAAGCTCGCGGCTGAGGAACCACCGCACGGGATCCTGGCGCGCGGAGTCCCACTCGGCGCGGTCGGCGCAGGTGAACACGTAGAGGCTGCGGAGCAGTTGTTCATCCCGGCACAACTCGGCGAATTCCATGACCACGGGCTCGGGGTTGATGCCAGCGGCGGCGCGATCCTTGAAGGCGCGGCGGTTGGCGATCAGGAATTTGGCGGTGTCCAGGGTGGCCTCGGAGAATTCGCAGCCATCGCGGTACCGTTGAAAATACTGTTCGAGCGGTATGCCGGAGAGGCCGGAGGAATTGCGGTCATGGAATGGCCTGTCCGGGTCGTCACGGAGGAGGATGTCACCTTCGGTCAGTGGCAGGCGCTTGGTTTTGAGGGCGAGTTTGACCCCGGCGAGGTGGTCGGCGCTGAGCAGGGCCGCGGCGATCTCTGGGTTCACCTCGCCGCTGATGGCGGAAAGGCGGTTGGATTGAACCACCTGATCGAGTTGTTCGCGACCGGCGCGGACGAGTGACTCGAGTGCCTTCATTTTCCGACGTTCGAACGCGCTGCGCGCGACGGTGCGTTCCTCCAGGACGCGGCTGTCGAGGGAGGCTTCGAAACGCGCGTACCCGGGGAACAGGCGGTCCTCGGCGCCGTCGAACTGGGAGAGGAACGCAAAGGAATCGGCGAGACTGCCGCGCTGTTCATAGAACAGCGCCGAGAGTTCGGGGACTGGGACGATCCAGTCTCCGGCATCCCGGAAGGTGCGGCGCAGTTCGGAGGGATCGATGGGAACGCCGTAGCGTTGGGAGGCGAGGACGAGGCCGAGAGCGTCGCGGCTGCGCAGTTCGGGGGCTGCCGACAAATGGGGGCTGACGTGTCTCAGGCCGGCGACGGTGTAGTGGATGGGGCTGCCGGGAGCGGTTTCCCGGCCGTGCATCAATTCCTCCTCGATGACCGCTTTGGCGAAGCGGGCGACGCGTCGTCGGGCGGCGAAGAGCTGGCTGCGGACCTCGTTGCCGAATTCGAGGCGGGCATCCTTGAGCGCGCCGGGGCCGAGCAGGTCGCCGAGCGATTCGAAGTCCTCGAAGCGCAGAAGGTCCTCGGGATGGTTGCCGTTGGCGTTGGAGCTGTTCGAAGCCTTGTGGCGGAGCTGCACGAAGCAGCGGATGCGGACGAGGAAGTCGTAGGCGTCGAGGTCCCGCGGGTCGGGCAGGCTGGCGTAGATCTCGTGACTGTGCTGGAAGCGTTTGCCGGCGAGGGTCCAGATGCCGGCGAGGAAGATGCGCAGGCCGTCGTTCTTGATGTCGAAGAGGTCGAGGCGTTCGACCTCGGCGGCAGCCTTTTCCCATTGGCCCTTCCAGAAGCCGCGCACGTGGAGGAAGTGCTCGAAGGGATCGTAGGTCTTGCGGATGCGTTCGCGAAACCGCTGGGCCAGGCCGTCGGGATCGTGGATGGGGCGGAGGTCAATGAACGAGTTGAGCTGCTTGTCGGCCAGCCGTGGAGCGTCGTCGAGGTTGAAGGGAAGCGGTTCGAAGCGAAAACCATGGGCCTCCTCGAAGAGGCTGGTGTGCAGGAGCTGCCGCTGGAGTTCGAGCAGGAAGGGATTGCCTTCGAGGGCGTCGTCGAAGAGGAAGGCAAAATCGAGGTCGGAGCAGGGTGTGACTTCGGCCCGGCCGGTTCCGCCGAGGGCGACCACGGCGAAGGGCCGGTCGTATCCGTGAAGGCGCACCTGGGTCTGGGCCCAGTTTCGGACCATCTCGGTATGAATGGCGGTTCGGGCAGTGACGATCTGGCGGCCAAGGTCGAGGTTGGAGCCACGAATCAGCGCGTTGTTTTCGGCGATGAGTTTCTTGTAGGCGGCCCGGGGGCCCACCGCGGAGAGCTCGGTTTGAATCCGTTGGATGAAAGCCTGGGCGGCGAGCGAGTTGTGAGCGGCGGGCGAAGGGCGGTTCATTCGGGGTCGGGGTTTCGCGAGAATTCCGGCAGGGATCGGATGGGAATACGGGAAGTGCGCGGGCGGGGGTGGATTCGGGTCGGGTCGCTCGGGCTGGTCAGCACCCGGGAGCGAAGGACCCCGGGGAGACAACGGAAGCCCCGTTCCAACGAAGCGGCCGGGAGCAAGGGGTCGTCATGGCCAGTTCTTACGCGCTGGGCTGGCCGGTGAACAAGCCTGCACCGGCGGGTGACGATTCCAGCCTGTGGGACGGGTACTCGAAGATTGCATGTGCCACGACCGGATTTAGGCTGCCTTTGAAGACTCCTGGCCGCCGCACGATGCCGAGGCGTGGACGTCGAACTGGCTATGAAAACGAAATCCTTGGGTATCCTGGTCGGGTTGCTGGCATGGACGGCGGAAGTGGCGGGAGCGTTGGCGCCGGCGGGCCCTCCGGTTTCGGCGGCGGACGCGCCGTCAGGAGCGCGGGTGGCGTTTGCCACACCCGTTCACGATTTCGGGAAGATTCAGTCCGGTCAGGTGGTGCGCCACGATTTCGTCTTCACCAACATCGGTACGGCGACCCTGCTGGTCCGCGACGTGCGTCCGGGGTGTGGCTGCACCACGGCGGGCACGTGGGACAAGGAGGTTGAGCCGGGCAAAACGGGGAAGATCCCGATTCAATTCAACGCGGGAAGCTTCAGCGGGCAGGTGGGCAAGAGCATCACGGTGACCTGCAACGACGCCGTGAATCCGAGCGTGATGCTTCAGTTGAAGGCGAACGTTTGGACCCCGGTTGCGGTGCTCCCTTCCTCGCTGTTCTTCGCGCTTTCCGAGGAACGTTCCACCAACGAGACCAAGGTGGTCCGCATTGTGAACCACCTCGACACCCCGCTGAAGCTGTCCGAGCCCGAATCCGACAACGCCGCCTTCCAGGCTGTGGTGTCGGAGAAGGTTCCGGGTCAGGAATACGAACTGCGGGTGACTCCGATCCTGCCGCTCCCATCGCCGCATGCCACGGCGACGATTGTGATGAAGACCGCCAACGAGACGGTCCCGGCGGTCCGGGTGCAGGTCTCGGCGACGATGCAGGCGGTGGTGTCCGTGTTTCCGCCGGTGCTGACCCTGCCCGTGGCGGGATCGACGCCGGTGTCCAAACCCGCCGTGACCCTCCGCAACACCGGCACGAACGTCATGATGCTGTCGGACGCCCGGGTGGACGTTCCCGGCGCCACGGTGGACGTCACCGAGTTGCAGGCGGGACGACTTTTTCGCCTGACCCTGACCCTGCCGCCCGAGGTTCTGTTGGAACCGGGGCGGTCGTTCGCGCTCAGCGTCCGTTCCAATCATCCGCGGTACCCGGAAATCCGGGTGCCGATTCAACAGGCGGTCCGCCCTGCGGCCAAAGTTCCCCTGGCGCGTCCGGCTCCGGCCACTCTGCCGGCACCCACCGGAGCCAGGGTGAAAACGCCGTAAGGAGCGCCGTTCGTTCGGTGCCTGCCAGGATTCCGCATGGGAAAGGCTCGACCACAATCTCAGCCGTCTTCGGGAACGAGGAGGGTGTCGGTGGTTCGCCAGGCCTTGCTGGTCGGCGCTTTCGGATGGGTGTTCGCCCTGGTGGCCAACACCCTCTCGCCGCGGGGGCTTTCCCTGACTCGTGATTACTTTCCGGCATCGCCGTTGCCGGCGACCGGCGGGATCGGACAGGCGACGGCGGGAGCGGCGTCGGCGGTGGAAACCGGCGCGCTGGGGGCGGTGGATCAGAAGCTGCAGGAACATGGTTTGGAGCCGGTCACGGATGAGCGGATGCACGCGCTCTTCACGGACGCCCGGTACGCGCAGGAGTTGGTGGTGTTCATTGATGCGCGCGAGGCGCGGCGGTATCAGGAGGGCCACATCCCGGGGGCCTATCTGTTCGACCGGTATCGGCAGGACGAATTTCTACCGTCGGTTCTCCCGGCCTGTCAGAACGCGGAATCGGTGGTGGTGTACTGCAACGGGGGGGACTGCGAGGACAGTCACTTTGCCGCCCTGGCGCTCCGGGATGCGGGTGTGCCGGCGGATCGGCTCGGTGTGTATTCCGGCGGAATCCTTTCGTGGCAAAAGCGGGGGTACCCGATGGAAACCGGCGATCGCGGAAGCGGGATGATGGTGGAAGGGGTGGGGGCGCCATGAGTGCAACCGATAGACCGGAGTCCGTCCCTGGAAACGGGGTCGGGGAGCGGGGAGGGAGTCTGGGGCGGCGGTTGGTGGCGGTGGTGCCCCGGTTGTTGACGCTGGGACTGGGTTTTCTGTTTCTGTGGATGGGATTGGCGAAGGCGCTGGATCCGGTGGGCTTTTTGAAATTGGTCCGGCAGTACGGCGTGGTGGAAGGTCCGCCCTGGCTGAATCTGTTGGCGGCCTGCCTGCCCTGGTTCGAGGCATTTTGTGGAGCGCTTTGGATGCTGGGCGTTGCGGTGCGTGGGACAGCGGCGGTTCTGGGGGTGATGCTGGCGGCCTTCACCGCCCTGGTCTGGCGGCATGCCCTGGCGCTTCAGGCGACCACGGGGCTCTCGTTTTGTCAGATCCGCTTCGATTGCGGCTGCGGGGGTGGGGAGGTGTGGATTTGCGCGAAACTGGCCGAGAACGGACTTCTGCTTCTGGCCGCGGTCTTCCTGCTGGTGCACCGCCCCGGTGGTCGGGGCGCCTGAACGCCGGGCTTGGTTGCCTGAAATCTCACCATGAATCGCGTGGATCGCCTGCTGGCCTTGCTCTTGTTCCTGCAGTCCCGCCGCGTGACGACCGCCGATCAGATGGCCCGGCATTTTGAGCTGAGCCTGCGCACCATCTACCGCGACCTCGCCGCCCTGGGCGACATCGGCGTTCCCATCGTTGCCGAAGCCGGTGTCGGCTACACACTGCGACCGGGATTTCACCTGCCTCCGGTCAACTTCACCGCGGAGGAGGCCAATGCATTGATCACGGGAAGCCTGCTGGTCGGACATCTCACCGATGCGTCCGTGCGCCCGCCGATGCAGTCCGCGTTGGCCAAGGTTCGCGCCGTCCTACCCCGCGACCAGCAAGACCGGGCGATCCGACTGGAACGGGCCATGACGTTGACGGCCACGGTCGAGGCCCCGTAGCAAGCCGATCTCAGTCTCCTCCAGAGGGCTTTGGTGGACCTTCGGGTGTTGCAGTTCACCTATGAGGCTGCGGGACAATCCGAGCCGACGCGGCGAACGGTCGAACCCCTGGGCCTCATCCGTTACCTCGAACGTTGGCACCTCATCGGATGGTGCCGCACGCGCCAGGGCCTCCGTGATTTTCGGACGGACCGCATGCGCACGGTCACGGTGTCGCGGCTGACCTTTGCGCCAAGGCAGGATTTCTCGGTCGGCGACTATGTTCGATCGATGCCTCAACCTACGCGGAGAGCGCGTGTCCGGTTCACACCCGCCTCCGTCGACCGCGCCAAACGAGAATGGTGGCTGGGCATTGTGGACGAATGCCCGACTCCGAGCGGCGTGATTCTGACGCTGGCCGCCGTCGAGTGGGACCGGTTGGCGGGATGGCTGTTGTCGTTTGGTGCCTAGGCCACTGTGATAGATCAGGATGAACTGCGAAACCTGCTGATCCAGGCAGCCCGTGATGCGGCGACGCACCACGGACGGAATCCAAGAGACTCCTGACATAGGGCTGTCAGCGAGGTCGGCTAGGGTCGCCCGCATGCATTGGAAGACTTCGAAGATGTTCTGTTGGAAGTTCGTTGTCCTGGCGTTCGGGGTGGCACCGCTCCTTTTCGGCTGCGCCACCGCCTCCAGGCGGACCGAGGCTGGAACACTCCATCACGTGGGCCTGATCTGGCTGAAGGACCCGGGCAATTTGGAACATCGCCGCCAGATCCTCTCCGCGGCACACTCCTTTGCCAGGGAGATACCGGAAGTCCGATGCCTCTCGGTGGGTCAATCGCCACCCAGCAGCCATCCCTATCTGGATGCCTCGTTCGACATTTGCCTGATCATGCAGTTCAAGGACAAGGCGGCCATGGATCGTTACGCGGAGCATCCGGTTCACCAAAAGGCGGCGAAGGAGGTTTTTCTTCCCCTTTCCCAGCGCCTTCTCTTCTACGACTTCGTTGCGGAATAAAATTCAAACGTATGGAGACCAATAACTTGAGCGCCATTTACTCATTGCAAAACGGAACCGAATTCGCCGGAAAGAAGGCCCTGGTCACGGGCGGAACGAAGGGGATCGGGGAGGCCACAGTGAACCGCCTGTTGCAGGGTGGGGCCACGGTGCTCGCCACCGCCAGGAACATACCGGCGGGTAGCGGTCCCCATTTCATTCAGGCAGACGGGAGCACACGTTCCGGCGCGGATCACATCATCCAGACCGTGAAGGATCGCTTCGGGGGGCTCGACATCCTGGTTCACTGCGTCGGTGGATCCAGCTCACCGGCTGGAGGGTCGCAGGCGCTGACGGATGACCAATGGCAACAGGAGTTTGATTTGAACTTCTTCTCGGCCGTTCGTCTCGACCGCGGATTGTTGCCCGCGATGCTCAGTCAACGTTCCGGTGTGATTCTTCACGTTTCATCGATCCAACGTAGCCTGCCCCTCTTTGAATCGACCCTGGCCTACGCCGCCGCCAAAGCCGCCCTCACCAATTACAGCAAGGGCCTCTCCAAAGAGGTCGCTCGGCACGGCATCCGTGTGAACAGCGTCGCTCCTGGGTTCACCGAAACGAAGTCCGCCGAGGCATTGCTTTCACGACTGGCCGAGGAGGCGGGAACCGATACCACCACCGCGCGCCAGGGGCTGATGCAGGCATTGGGCGGAATTCCGCTCGGACGTCCCAATCGACCTGACGAGGTGGCGGAACTGATCGCGTTCCTCGTTTCCGACCGGGCCTCGTCGATTCTCGGAAGCGAGTTCGTCATCGACGGCGGGAATATTCCGACGGTCTGAGCCTGCGCCGACCGTTGTGGTTGCAGACCTCACCCTCCCCTGGTTGCTTGCGGGTTCGGGTCTCGTTCACTACGTTGCGCGGCATGCAAGAAGGTCCAAGAACGGATTTGCCGTTCGAATCCGGTTCCCATCCGGTTGGGTCGACAGGTGGTCAGGCCGAGTTGCCCGTCGCTCCCGCGAGCTCGAATCCGATCACACCGTCTGCGGCCATGACGCCGCCGCCAGTGCTGCCCCCGCGTGGAGGCGCGACGCCGCCGGGCGGGCGGGTGTGGAGCGGGGGTGGGACCGGTTCGGGAGGTGGCGGCGCGGTTCCGCCGTCCCAAGGCCTTCCACCCCGTCGTGGCGGTGGAGGTTGGTGGTGGGCGCTGGGCATCCTCCTGGTGGTCATCGGCCTGGTGGCGGCCGGCGGGTTGTACCTGGTGGGCCAGTTGGGCGAACTCGGATCGGGTTCCCTCGGATTTCAGTCCTCCACGGCGCATAGCGATTTGCGGGAAGTGGTGATCGAAACATCGTCGACGCGCGACAAGATCGCGGTGGTGGAGATGCAGGGGGTGATCTCGAGCGATCCGATGGATTACCACGGCAACTCCATCATCAGCCACATCGACGAGCAGTTGGAGCGTGCGGGGAAGGATGACCAGGTACGGGCGGTTCTCCTGAAGATCGATTCGCCGGGCGGCGAAGTGCTGGCGTCGGACGAGATCTACAAGCTGCTGGCTGAATTCCAGGAGGAGTATGACAAGCCGGTGGTGGCGTCGATGGGCACGGTGGCGGCCTCGGGCGGATACTATGTGGCGGCTCCGTGCCGGTGGATTGTCGCCAACGAACTGACCATCACGGGCAGCATCGGGGTGATCATGCAGACCTACAACTGGCGTGCGCTGATGGACAAGGTGGGCGTGCGTCCCCAGGTGTTCAAGAGTGGCGCCTTCAAGGACATGCTGAGTCCCGACAAACAGGAAATCGACATCACCAGCGAGGAACGGCGGATGGTTCAGGATCTGGTGAACGAGACATTTGAGCGTTTCAAGGCGGTCATTGAGGAGGGACGTGGACTGGCGCATGCCCGGAACGAGGACAACGTGGGTGAAGCCACGGACCAGGGCCGTCAGTTGGCCTCCAACTGGAAGGATTTCGCCGATGGCCGACTACTCTCGGGCAAGGAGGCCTGGCGCCTGGGATTTGTGGATGAGCTGGGTGATTTCTCAGCGGCCGTCGCTCGGGCGCGCCAACTGGCAGGCATCGAAGATGCCAAGCTGATTCAGTACCTTCGGCCGGCAAGCTTCGGTTCGTTGTTCCGGCTTCTGGGCAGCAGCCAGGACACACGCATCCAGGTGGATCTGGGGGTTCGGGTGCCGAAGCTGCGCACGGGACTCTATTTTCTCGCCCCCCATCTGGCGCCTTGATCGGAGGGCGGAGGGCGGAGGACAGAGGGCGGAGGACAGAGGGCGGAGGGTCTTCCGTTCAATGGTTCACGGACGGCGGTTGGGTGCGGGGCGTTGAGGGGTGTTGCGCTGCGAAGGGGACGCGGAATTGGGGCGGTTGGCGGGGGACTGTGGAGCGGCAGGGCGCGGGGCCACGACGGGGGTGGTGTTGGTCGGGATGGAGAGAATATCGCCTTCGGCGATGGCGGCAGGCTGATGAACTCCGGGGCCCAGACGACTCAGGGGATCTTCCCGCATGCGTTTGGACCAAGCATGCCAGCCGTAGTAGGAGCCGGCGACGATGCCGACGGTGCCACCGACCACGGTCAGCACGCGCCAATTGACTCGGGAAAGCTGGTAGGTGATCCAGTCGAGAGGACCGCGCTGACCGCCGGTGAGGCTGGGCGGGGCGCTGAATTCCGGGGACTGGGAAAGTTCCGCATCGAGTGAGGCAAGGACGGCGGGGACGTCCATGTGGAGGAAGGTCGCGCAGGTGCGCACGGAACCCCGGATGTAGACCGGGGCGGGGAATGGGTCGTAGTTCGAGGATTCGAGGGCCTCGATATGATCACTGCGGATCTTGGTCAGTTCCGCCAGGTCGTGCAGTGAAAGGCCTTGCGCCTCCCGAGCTTGGCGCAGTTGTTCGGCCACCGAGGACATCTGCAAGGACATAGCCGAAGAGACCTGGGCGCGTCGATTTCAGAATCCGCTGGTTCATGCCGGCCGATTTGGCAACGTCGGGCCCGTGAAATGGCCTTGGTTGTATTGGGCTGCCTTATTTGTGGTTCCTTGGGCCTGGGCGCAGCCTGCTCCCCCCAAGCTGCCCAACGTGGTTCTCATCCTGGCGGACGATCTTGGCTGGATGGATGCGGGGTTTGCCGGATCGCGATTTTATGAGACGCCGCATCTGGATGCCCTGGCGGCCGGGGGCATACGACTGACCGGCTTCTATGCGGCTCCGGTGGGAATGCCGACCCACGCGGCGTTGCTTTCCGGGCAATACTCCCCGCGAACCTTGGTTTTCGCAGGGGATATTGGCGACGTTTCGCCCACGGGATCGGTGGCGACAGTTGATTTTCCGGTGCGGACCAATCTGGCGACGGTGTTGAAAGGGGCCGGGTACGCCACCGGTTACATCGGTACCTGGGGTTTCAACCGGGAGGGGGATGCCCAGCCGACGCGATTGGGGTTTGATGAGGCGGTTTTGACGAGTCCGCAGCATGTGGGATTCGAGGTGCATCCACCGGCTGAAGTCCCGGCGGGCGCGCACTTGGTGGATTTTGTGACGGAACGGGCGCTGGACTTCCTGGATCGTCATCGCGAGCAGCGCTTTTTTCTCATGATCTCGCACTTCAGTGTGCATCAACCGACCGAACCCAAGCCGGCCTGGGTGGGGCGATTTGAGAAGAAGCCGCCGGCGGGCGGGCACCGGGATGCCGCGTATGCCGCGATGATTGGTGGTTTGGACGAAGGGGTGGGGCGGGTCATTGCCCGGATTGAATCCTTGAACCTGACCGGCAACACCCTGGTGATATTCCTTTCGGACAACGGTGGTGTTGGAATGCAGACCGACGCGGAAAGCGGGGGGCGTCGCACCGGGGTGACGGACAACGCGCCGCTGCGTGGAGGCAAAGGAATGGTCTACGAGGGGGGCATGCGGGTTCCATTTCTGGTCCGCTGGCCCGGGGTGGTTTCGCCGGGGAGCCGGTCGTCGGACCCTGCGTCGGCCATCGACCTGTTCCCCACGTTGTGCGAGGTGGCAGGAACCCGGCCTCCGGCCGGACAGCCGGTGGATGGAATCAGCCTCCTGCCCTTGTGGAAGAATGCCGCGGCACCTCTGGGAAGGGACGCGTTGTTCTGGCACTTTCCCGATGGAGTCGAAACCGCCGGGCGTCCTCCAGTCCGAACCCCGCCCGTCGGCATTGTTCGTGCCGGAAACTTCAAGTTGATCGAATGGCTCGAGGACGGCCGGGTGGAGCTGTACAACGTGGTGGAGGACTTGGGTGAGAAGAACAATCTGGTGCGGAGCCTTCCCGACAAAACCTCGGAGCTGAAAGCGAAGCTGGCCGCCTGGCGCAAGGAGATCGGTGCCCCCGCGGGTGCGGTGAAAGCTCCCGTGGCACCCCCGGCAACTCCTCCGCCCGCGGCTGCGCCTGTGCCTGCACCCGTCGCTGCTCCGGCAACGAACGCCCCGCCACCGGCGGTGCCGATACCACCCCCGGCGGCACCCGCGGTGGCGCCGACGACCCCGACGCCGACACCCGCAACCCCTGCTGCGGAGGTTCCACCTGCCGCCATTCCGATTCCGGCAGTGCCGGCGGCGGAACCGAAAGCAGGCTCATGAGCGGTCCTGGTCGCTTGCGCCTGCATTTGACGCCGGCGGCGGAAGGTGCGGTTCGGAGGGGGCATCCCTGGGTTTATGCGGATCGGGTGCGCGAACAGAATCGCGAGGGTGTGGCGGGGGAATTGGCTGTGTTGTACGACCGGCGCAATCGCTTCCTGGCCCTGGGTTTGTTCGATCCGGGGTCACCATTGCGGGTTCGTGTGTTGCATGTGGGTGATCCCGTCACGGTGGATGATGCGTGGTGGTTGGCGCGGTTGGAGACCACGCTGGCCCGGCGGGCGGGGCTTTTTGATGCGGAGACCACCGGTTGGCGGTGCATTCACGGAGAGAACGACGGCTGGCCCGGCCTGGTGCTGGATCGGTATGGCGATGTGTTGGTCCTGAAACTGTACACGGCGGCGTGGCTGCCCCGGTTGCGTGAATTGCTGCCCCTGCTGGAACGGTGTCTTCAACCGCGGTCGGTGGTTTTGCGGCTGAGCCGGAATGTGGCCGCGGTAGCCGCGGGTGAGTATGGACGGCGCGAGGGCGACGTGTTGGTGGGTGAGCCGGTGACCGGACCCGTGGAATTCCTGGAGTCGGGCATTCGATTCGAGGCGGAGGTGTTGAAGGGGCAGAAGACGGGGTTCTTTCTGGACCAGCGCGACAACCGGCGGTGTGTGGGCACGCTTTCGGCCGGAGCCCAGGTGCTGAACGCCTTCAGCTTCTCCGGCGGGTTCTCACTGCATGCGGCCCGCGGAGGCGCGGTGCGGGTGGTGGACGTCGACATCAGCGGCCACGCCCTGGCGAGTGCCCGGCGGAACATGGACCTGAACCGGCATCTGCCGGGCGTGGCGGCGGCGCGGCACGAGTCGGTGCAGGCGGACGTCTTCGACTGGCTGGCGGCCAGCGAACGTCCGGAGTTTGACGTGGTGATTCTGGATCCGCCGTCGCTGGCGCGACGAGAGGCAGACCGGGAGGTGGCCATCGCGGCGTATGGCCGACTGGCCGGACTGGGATGGAGTCGCGTTCGGCCCGGCGGGGTGCTTTTGGCGGCCTCGTGCTCGGCGCACGTCAGTGCGGAGGAATTCTTCGGGGTGGTGCGCACGGCGATTGGCAGAAATGGCGGGCGCTTCACCGAGATGCAGACGGCGGGCCATCCGGCCGACCATCCCGCGGTGTTCCCGGAAGCCCACTACCTGAAGGCGATCTATCTTCGCCGTGGTCCGGGCTAGCCCGGACATTTCATATCCCTTCTGCTGCGACTGGCTGCGAGCCCGACTGGCGTTGTTGGCGTCGCTTTCCTCACCGGGCAGTATGTTCTCATACAGCCCGGGTCGGAAGAGCTTCGGCCGCCTAGCCAGTCGGGCTCTCGCTGCGTCTCGCGACGAAGGTGGATGAAACATCCGGGCTAGGGAGCCCACCGGAAATGGGGGTGGTTGGTCAGGGGACGGTTCCGGGCGAAGTCCCAGTAGGTGGGTGCAGGGAACCCGGCCACATGGCCGTCGAGCAGGAGGAAATGGGCGCCTCCGGAATGGAGGTTGGTGTGGGTGAAGTTGGAGGAGCCAACTCCGGGAAGGTTTTTGGAATCGAAGAGCCAGACCAGACGGGTGGGGTCCGGGATGGAGGCGAGCCGGACGGAGGCTTCCGATGCGCTGGTGCCGTCGACGTTCTGGTTGAGGCAGTAGTGGAAGAGATTGTTGCCGTTGCTGCGGCGGCGGTTGACGGGGCAATGCCAGGGCGAGTTGCCCAGGGCGGCGGCGGGGTTGGTGCGCCAGGGTTGATCATGATAGCGGGGGGCCTGGATCTGCCGCGGCAGCTGGATGTACCAACCCTGGTTGGTGTGGCGCTCGGTCGGGTTGGGAAACCCTTCGGGTGGCAGGAGGTCGTCGTGATCATCGGCGTACAACCGGGTGGCGAGGCCCCAATCCCGGAGGTGCTGCCGGCAGACCAGGGCGCGGGCGAGGGCCATGGGCCGGCTGGCGGTGGCCAGGATCAGCGTGGCGAGGATGGCAATGATCAGGATGACGGTGAGCAATTCGACGAGGGTGAAGGCGCGGGCGGCCGGACTGTGGCAAGGCGCGCCCGAGCGACGGCCGGGATGGATGGGCATGGGACCTCCGTGGACGGATGTGGGTGGCCCTCCCAGGCGCGCCGCGGATGTGGCATGGGCGGGCGCCGTTGTCATGCCGAAAAAAATCCCGGGCATATTGCTGTTGCCGGGATCGTTGGCGTGGAAATACTGACCGCCTACCGTTTGCCGCCGCGAGGGATGAACGACTGGAATATCCAGGCCCGTGCGCGCGTCTGCCAATCCTGCGGACACGCGTTTGCCGACAAAGATCCGTACCACACGGTGCTCTCTGAGCAGCGTTCGGGTTTTGAACGGATGGACATCTGTGCCTCCTGCTGGGAATCGCAGCACCGTGAAGGGTCCTCGGACCGCAAGGGTTTCATTTCCCACTGGCAGGGGCTGTTCGTCATACCGCCGCCGCCGCCGCCGGAGGCGATCCAGAAGGACAGTGCGGAATCCCTGCTGCGCCGCTTGGTGGAACGTCAGGATCCAGCCTGGCAACCGGCCGCCTACATTCTTGCGGCGATGCTCGAGCGAAAACGGGTGCTCAAGATCCGCGAGCAAATCCGTCAAGAAGGCCGCAGGATTTTCGTCTACGAACTGCCGCGTTCCGGGGAGATCTTCACCATCCGGGATCCGGACCTGAAGCTGGACCAGTTGGAGCAGGTGCAACGTGACGTCGCCCGGTTGCTGGAAGTTGGGTTGCCGGTGGAGGCTTCGCCGACCGAGGAACCGTTTGTTCCGGAAATGACACCCGCGGATGTGGCGCAATCGATGGAACAGGTGTCGGAGGCCGAGGTTGTGACCACGGCGGAGGCTGGAGGCGAGGTGGAGGATCATCGCGGGGAACCGGCGCAGGGGGCAGAAGGGGCCGCGGATTCAGCCGCGCCGGAGGCGGATCTGGAACAGGAGCCGTCCGCGAGCCGGCCGTCGTCGTCGACCCCCTGAAGCCGAGTTGAAATTGATCCTGATGACACCCGGCACTCCAGAGGAGGGGAGGAGCGGACGGGAGATCCCGAAGGGCAAGGCTGCGAGCCGCTCGGGGGTGGGGAGTCGTGTTCCCAGTGCTTCCGAATTTGCGGAGAACCTGGGGCATCCCTTTCAAAACCTGGATTTGCTGGAGCTGGCGCTGACCCATCCCTCGATCACCCATGACATGGGGGCGGGGACGCCACACAACCAGCGTTTGGAGTTTCTGGGGGACGCGGTGCTGCAATTGGTGTTGACCCTGGAGTTGTACGAAAAATTCCCCGATCTGGGTGAAGGACCGCTGACGCAGGCGCGTGCGGAGATGGTGAATCGCCGGACCCTGGCGCTTCAGAGCCGGGCGATGAACGTGGGCGAGTTTCTTCGGATGAGCCGGTCGGAGGAGACGACCGGGGGGCGCGACCGATCCTCGGCGCTGGCGGATGCGTTTGAGGCGGTGGTCGGTGCGATTTTTTTGGACGGCGGTTTGCCGGCGGCGCGGCGATTTGTGCTTCAACGATTCCGGGAGGCTTTCGGGCAATTGGACGCGCTGCCGAGCTTCCACAATCCCAAGGGCGACCTTCAGGAGTTGCTTCAGGCGGAGTCGGCGGAACCGCCGGTGTACCAGTTGATCGCGGTGAGCGGCCCGGACCATGACCGGAACTTCGAGTGTGCGGTGAGTTACCGGGGTGAAGAGCTGGGTCGTGGCGCGGGGAAAACCAAGAAAGCCGCCGAGTCGGAGGCGGCCCGGGTGGCACTGGAGCGGTTGAAGGCGCGCCAGGCGGAGGGGCCGGCTGGCCAGTAAGACGATGGCTGATCCTGGCGAAAGGTTGTTTGTCCGCCTTCTGCAATGGATGGCGCACTGGGTGTTGCGGTATCCGCGCTGGTTCTTCTGGCCGCAGGTGGCGATGGCGGTGGTGTGCGTGGTCTACACGGTGACGCATCTTCAGTTCTCGACGTCGCGCAACGACCTCGTCAGCGACAAGCTCCACTACCACCACATCTTTCTGGAGTTCCGGAAGGAGTTCTCGGCCGAGGACGACATCGTGGTCCTGGTGGAGAGCGAGAGTCCGGAGAAGAACCGGCAGTTCATCGAACGACTGGGTGCGCGCCTTGCGGCGGAATCAGCGTCGAAGCCCAGGCTCTTTGCCGATGTGTTCTACCGGGGCGACCTGCCGATGCTGGGGCCGAAGGCTCTGTTGTTTCTGGACGAGAGCACGCTGGGCGAACTTCGGACCCGACTACGGGAGTACCGGCCTTTTTTGGAGCGGGTGGTGGGCTCGACGAATCTGGGATCGCTGTTCCAGATGATCAACCGGCAGTTCCGCGGCGCGCAACGGGCGACGAATGACGAGAACGAAACCCTGATCGGCGCCCTGCCGGCGCTGGATCGCATCGTGACCCAGGCTCGGGAATCGCTCGTCCGGCCTGGAACGCCGCCGTCGCCCGGGGTGAATGCGTTGTTCGGGTCCGGGGCGGAGTCGGAGCGCCAGGTCTATCTCACGTACGCGGAGGGCCGGCTCTACCTGCTTTCGGCGCGTCCGGCGGGCCGGAGTGTCGCTGGGGATGCGATTCAGCGGATGCGCGTGCTGGTGGAGGAGACGCGCCTGGAGGTGCCGGGGGTGAACGTGGGCGTGACGGGCGGCGGGGTGCTGGAGTTGGACGAGATGAAGCAGTCGCAGACGGACAGCATTCTCGCGACGCTGCTCTCGCTGGTGTTGGTGGGCATTATTTTTGTCTTCGGGTACCACGAGACCGGGCGGCCACTGAAGGCAATGTTCTGCCTGCTGATCGGGCTCTGCTACAGCATGGGCTACACCACGCTCACGGTGGGGCGGCTCAACATCCTGACCATCACCTTCGCCCCGATGCTGGTCGGCATGGCCATTGATTTCGGGGTGCATCTGATCACGCGGTATGAGGAGGAACTGCGCAAGGGCGTCCACCAGAAGCTCGCCCTGCGCAAGGCCATGGTGAACACGGGGGAAGGCATCTTCACCGGGGCCTTCACGACGGCGGGCGCCTTCTTCGCCATGAGTTTCACCGACTTCGCCGGTGTGCGGGAGATGGGGATCATCACGGGGGGCGGGCTGATCGTGTGCCTGATCCCGATGATGACCATGCTTCCGACGATGCTGCTGAAAGGGCGGCAGAACCGGCTGGATCGCGGGCATCGCGATGTGACGACACCGATCCGGGAGCGGATGGAGACCCTGGTGCTGAAGCATCCATGGGCGGTGACCGTCCTGGGCCTCGTGTTCAGCGGACTTTGTCTGACCCAGTTCAACCGGGTGCCGTTCGACTACGATCTGCGGAACATGCAGAGCAAGGGATTGCCGGCGGTCGTGTATGAAAAGAAGCTGATGGACTCGACGCCGCGCTCGGTGCTTTTCGGGGCGGTGGTGGCATCCAACGCTCTTGATGCCGTCCGGCTTCAGGCGAAGCTCACCAACCTCCAGACCGTGGCGGATGTCGATTCCATCGCCCCGCTGCTGGTCCAGGAGGCGTCGCCCAAACTCGCCCAGATCGATGGCATCCGCACCGATCTCTCCACGCTGAAGTTCCCGGAACCCACCGACTCGCTGCCCGACCTGGCCGAGCTCGACCAGACCCTGTTCTTTCTTCAGTCCTATCTGGGACAGGCCGCCGATGCGGTGCAGAAGGAGGCCGGTCAAACGAATCTCCTGGAGCAGCTCCGCGGACTTCGGTCGTCGATCGGCTCGCTCCGATCCCAGATCACCCATGGCGACCGGCAGCAGAACCGGATGAAGCTCGCGGCATTCGAGCAGGCTTTCTTCGAGGACCTTCGGAACACCTTCGCCACCTTGCAGAACCAGGATGCGTCCTCCGCGCTGCGAGCCGAGGATCTCCCGGACCCGATCCGGAACCGTTTCGTCGGGCGCACCGGCAAGTTCCTGTTGCAGGTCTACCCCAAGATCGACGTCTGGATTCGCACCAACCAGCTGGCGTTCGTTCAGGAACTGCGGAGCGTGGTGCCGGACGTCACCGGCGACCCGGTTCAACTCCTGGAGTACACCACCTTGTTGAAAGTGAGTTATGAGCGGGCGGCCTGGTATGCGCTTGGTGCCATGGTGCTGCTGGTGTACGTGCAGTTCCGGTCTCTTCGGGCCGTGCTGCTGGCGCATGTTCCCGTCGTGCTGGCGGGGGTTTGGCTGGTCGGGCTCATGGGCCTTTTCGGCGTGCCCTTCAACCCAGCCAACATCATGACCCTGCCGCTGGTCGTCGGCATCGGGGTCACTTACGGCGTGCACATCCTGACCCGCTTCACCGAGGAACAGAATCCAGCCATTCTCGCCAAAAGCACCGGCAAGGCCGTCCTCGTGTCGGGACTCACCACCGTCGCCGGCTTCGGCAGTCTGATCCTGGCCAAGCACCAGGGCATCGTAAGCCTGGGCTTCGTGATGTCCGTCGGGGTGACCGCCGCCATGCTGGGCGGCTTGGTGTCGCTGCCCGCGCTGTTGATGCTGCTGCCGAGACCGGCTCGCGCCAAAAAAGAACCCAGCGACACCAATGCACGAGTGTCGCTGGGCCGGGAGGAACCGAGGCTTTAAACCTCAGTGGCACGGGTCTAAGCCAAGGTGAAGCCTTCCGTCAATTCCTTTAATGCCCTGGCAAGGTGTTTGAATGGCTTTGCGGGCTTTTTTTCGTGCCGTTAACACTAACGCTTCGTGAATGGCTTCGAGGCATTTTTGAATCAGGAGCTCGGCCGGCTGGAGTCGCGACATCTGCGACGGCAGTTGCGCACGGTCCGGCCGCTCCCCCGCCAGCGCGTGGCCACGACCGAGGGTGTGTTGGTTCAGTTCGCCTCCAACGACTACCTGGGCCTCGCTCAACACCCCGCGATCCGCGCCGCTGCTGCGGAAGGTGCCGCGGAAGGTGCCGGGGCGGGAGCGGCGCGGTTGGTGTCCGGAACCTCGGAGGCCCACGTTGGCTTGGAACGTGCGCTGGCGGAGTTCAAGGGTGCTGAACGAGCTTTAACGTTCACGAGCGGCTATGCCGCGGCACTTGGGGTCATCCCTGCCGTGGTGGGGCCCGGCGATTGCGTGGTGCTGGACCGGCTGTCCCACGCGTGCCTCGTGGATGCAGCCCGGCTCAGCGGCGCCCGGTTGCGGGTCTTCCGACACAACGACATCGAAGACCTCGACCGGATCCTGCGGTGGGCGGTCGAGGCACGGGGGCGGGGCTTTCGGCAGGCGTCGGCTTCGACGACGGGTGAGCGGGGGGAAGGGCGGGTGTTGGTCGTGACGGAAAGTGTCTTTTCGATGGATGGGGACCGAGCGCCGCTCGCGGAGATCGTGGACTGCAAGGAGCGCCATGGCGCCTGGCTGATGGTGGACGAAGCGCATGCCACAGGCCTGGCAGGGCCCGGGCGGCGTGGGGTGATTGAAGAACTGGGATTGGAAGGTCGGGTGGAACTGCCGATGGGAACGCTGGGGAAGGCCTTGGGGTCGGCGGGTGGGTTTGTGACCGGTTCGGCGGCGTTGATCGAGTTCCTGCTCAACCGGGCCCGGAGTTTTGTGTTTTCGACGGCACCGCCTCCCGCGGTGGCGGCCGCCGCCACGGCTGCGGTTGGCTTGGTGCGTGGAGCGACCGGGGCGGAGTTGGTGGCGCGTCTCAAGGCGAACGTCGGGGTGTTGCATCGGGGGTTGGCCAGCCTGGGATGGACGCTTCCGGCCCCGGTTTCCCCGATCCTGCCGCTGCCGATCGGCGAAGAAGATGCGGCGTTACGTGTGGCTGCGGCCTTGCGAGAGGAAGGTTTTCTGGTGCCGGCCATCCGTTATCCGACCGTGGCGCGCGGGCGGGCGCGGTTGCGGGTGACGGTGAGTGCGGCGCATGAAGCCGAGGATCTGGCTGCGTTTCTGTCCGCGCTGCCCAAGGCTGTGGCGCGGGCGGGGTTTCAGCCCGCCTGACCATGCATTCCCTCGCACAATTGGATCGGCGCTTCGTCTGGCATCCATTCACCCAGATGCAGGACTGGGGGCGGTCGGAGCCGGTGGTGATTGTGGAAGGCCGCGGCGCGGTCCTGGTGGATGCACACGGGCGAAGCTATCTCGATGCCAACGCCTCGATCTGGACGAACCTGCATGGCCATCGGCACCCGCGCATCAACGCGGCGATTCGGCGACAGCTGAACCGCATTGCGCACAGTTCCGCGCTGGGGTTGGCCAACGAACCGGCGTCGTTGCTAGCGGCGGAATTGGTGCGGGTGGCGCAACCGAAGCGCTCCCGGGCGAAGGGTTCCGACGCGAGCGGGGTCGGGTCGCGGAAGTTGGAGAAGGTGTTTTTTTCCGACGACGGTTCCACCGCCTTGGAGGTGGCGTTGAAGCTGGCGTGGGAGACCACCCGTCGGACCCGGGGCGACAAGGTTCCGCGGTTCCTGGGAGTGCAGGGTGCGTACCACGGCGACACCGTGGGCGCGGTGTCGCTGGGGCACATCGACCTCTTCCACAAGGCGTTTGGCGGAATGCTCTTCCGCAGCGATGCCGTGATGTCGCCGTACTGCTACCGGTGCCCGTTCAACCGGGCTCAACCCGAGCGGGCGGATGCGCGCACCTACCGGCGCTGCGGTTGGGAATGTGTGGGGAAGGTGGAGAAAGTCTGGGATCGGGCGCGTCGACGGGGCCCCGGGTACGCGGCGTTCGTGTATGAACCGCGCATGCAGGGCGCGGCGGGGATGATTGCGCAACCGAGGGGTTGGCTGGAGCGGGTGGCGGGGCTGGCAAGGTCTCAGGGTGCGCTGCTGATCGCGGACGAAGTCATGACGGGGTTCGGCCGGACCGGTGTGGGTGAGAATTCGGGGCGGCGTGGGGAGGCTCCGTTGTTTGCGTCGCTGCATGAGGGGGTGATTCCGGATTTCTTGTGTGTGGCGAAGGGTTTGACGGGGGGGTACCTGCCGATGGCGGCGACGCTCACCACGCGGTCGGTATTCGACGCGTTCCTGGGCGAGTACGAGGCATTCCGGACCTTTTTTCATGGGCACAGTTTCACGGGGAACCAGCTGGGGGCGTCGGCGTCGTTGGCCAGCCTGGAATTGTTGCGCGATCCGCAAGGCGTTCGGCGTCGGGGAGAGTTGGAGGGGGTGTTGGCCGACGCCTTGAAGCAGCTCTGGCGATTTCCCCAGGTGGGGGACATTCGGCAGGAAGGCTTGGTGGTCGGGGTGGAACTGGTGCGCGATTGGAAGACCCGGGCGCCCTTCGATCTGAAGGAGCGGGTGGGTTTCCGGGTGTGCGAGGCGATGGCGAAGCGTGGGGTGCTGACCCGGCCGATCGGCAGCGTGATCGTGCTGATGCCCCCGTACTGCATGACGTCGGCCCAGGTGCGGCGCTGTGTGACGGCGTTGGCGGAAAGCGTGGAGGAAGTCCTGGCCTGAACCACCGCTTCGCCACGGGAGGGTTGTCGGAGGGGGGGTGGGATGAGGGAAGATCGGTGGTCACCTACCTCACTCGACCATGAACCTTCGCACGTTCCCTGACTCCCGCGCGGCCTCTCTCCCATCGAGGTGGATGCTTTCCTTCCGAAGCACCCTCGGGCTGGCGGTTCTTTTGAGCTGGCTGTTCGGCGGGTGTGCCGTGCCAGTCGCCTGGGGTCGGATCGAGGCGATGACCTTGCGCACCGAGTATCGGGAGAATCCGGTGGGCATCGATGCGCCGCAGCCGAGGTTGAGCTGGAAAATCAGTGCGCCCGAGAACGCCCGGGGGGTGCGGCAGACGGCGTATCGGATCCTGGTGGCGAGCGATGAGGATCGGTTGAAGCGCGGCGAGGGGGATCTCTGGGATTCTGGCAAGGTGGAGAGCGCTGAGACGGTGAACCTGCCGTATGCCGGTCGCGAGCTGGTCTCGAGCTCAACGGCGTTGTGGAAGGTGCAGGTCTGGGACGAAACGGGGCGCTCAGGCGGCTGGAGTCCGGTGGGACGTTGGACGATGGGGGTGCTCCGTCCGGAGGACTGGCGGGCGGCATGGATTTCCTTCCGGGACACCGAGCCGCTTCCCACGGATCGAGCGACGCTCCACCTGCCTCCCGCGCGGCATTATCGGAAGACCTTCGAAACCGCGCGAACGGTGAAGCGAGCCACGGTGCACGCCGCAGCTCTGGGCCTCTTTGAACTTCACCTGAATGGGCGTCGGGTGGGGGATGGATGGTTTGAACCGGGCTGGTCGGACTACGCGAAGCGGGGCTATTACCGGAGCCACGACGTCACCGCCTGGATGAATGCTGGCGTGAACACTTTGGGCGCCGTGGTTTCCGACGGTTGGTACGCGGGTTACGTGGGCTACGGGCTGCTGGTGGGTTACGGGCCGAACAAGTCCGGGCGGAACTTCTATGGAAAAACTCCGGCGCTGCTGGTCCAGCTGGAGATCGAGTACACGGACGGCTCGCGGGAAACACGGGTCACGGATGGTTCCTGGCAGGTGAGTGCCGATGGGCCGATTCGTGAGGCGGATCTGATCATGGGGGAGGCGTTCGATGCGCGGCGGGACCGGGCCGACTGGTGTCTGCCGGGTGGAGCGGCGGATTGGGCTTGGGAAAACGCAATCCTCGCGGGTGCGAATGGGAGCGTTCGGGCGACCTTCCATGACACCCTGGGACCTCGCGAGGTGGAGCTTGGGTTCCGGGCTCCGGAGCGCATGCAGGCCTATGCCGCACCGCCGATCCGGGTGACGGAAACGCTGCCGGCGATCCAGGTGACGGAGCCCAAGCCCGGGGTCTACATCTTCGATCTCGGGCAGAACATTGCGGGCGTGGCGCGTCTCAAGGTCCGGGGTGCGGCGGGCACGAGGTTGCAACTGCGTTTCGGGGAAATGCTGCATGCCGATGGCCGATTGATGACCGAGAACCTGCGGCGGGCGCGGGCCACCGATTTCTACACGTTGCGCGGGGATCCCGGTGGGGAGCAGTGGCAACCGCGGTTCACCTACCATGGGTTCCGATATGTGGAAGTGACGGGTCTGGGATCGAAGCCAGACGCAGGCATGGTGACGGGTTTAGTGGTGCACAACGACACGCCGTTGGTCGGGGAGTTTGCCTGTTCGGACGCGCTGATGACGCGTTTCTGGAAGAACACCCAATGGACCCAGCGGGCGAACTTCATCGAGATGCCCACCGATTGTCCGCAGCGGGATGAACGATTGGGCTGGATGGGCGATGCCCAGGCCTATGCGCGCGCGGCGACGTTCAATGCCGACGTCGCGAGCTTCTTCACCAAATGGCTCGACGACGTGGTGGAGGCCCAGCGCGACTTCGGACCTTATCCCGATTACGCCCCGTATCCGATGGCACATGGTGCGCCGAGCCAGACCTGGGGCACCGCCTGGACCGATGCGGGAATCCTGTGTCCGTGGACCATGTGGAAGGTGTACGGGGACGTTCGTCTGCTGGAACGGCTGTGGCCGTCGATGACCCGCTTCATGGCATGGCGCCAACAACGGGCACCGGACTTGCGCGGGCGCGGGGACGGCAATGCCTGGGGCGATTGGCTGAACGTGAATGAACCGACGCCGCTGGAACTGGTGGATGCCGCGTACTTCAAGTGCAGCGCGGACCGGATGGCCGACATGGCGGCGGCCTTGGGTAAGACGGTGGAGGCGGAGGACTACCGTCGGCTGGCAGGACGGATTGCCGCTCAATTCAGCGCCGACTACCTGAACCCGGACGGCACCTTGAAGGTTCAGACCCAGACCGCGCACGTGCTGGCATTGGCGTTTGGCTTGGTGCCGGCCGATCGGGTGTCGATGACGGCGGATCGGCTGGCGGCGCGGGTGGCGTCGAATGGTTATCGCATGGCCACGGGTTTCCTGGGGACACGGGATATTCTTCCGGCGTTGAGCCAGCATGGGCATTTCGATCTGGCAGTGCGGTTGTTTCAAAGCCGGAAATTTCCCTCCTGGGGTTACGAGGTGGTGAACGGCGCGACCACGGTTTGGGAACGATGGGACAGCTACACCCGGGAACACGGATTCAACGGGGCAGAAGGGAACCAGAACGCGTCGATGAACAGCTTCAGTCATTACGCCTTCGGGGCGATCACTGCCTGGATGTTTCGCGATCTGGCAGGCATCGACACCGAGGGCGAGGGGTATCGCCGCATCCGCATCCGTCCGGGCGTGCCTGCGGCGGGCAGCAATCCGGATGTGCCGCCGGTGGACTGGGCCCGGGCGGAGTACGACAGCATTCGGGGGATGATTCGCAGCGGTTGGCGACGGACGGGTCGAGGCTTGGAAGTGGAGGTCACGATTCCGCCCAACACCGGTGCGACGGTGGTGCTGCCGGCGGCATCCGCGGGAAAGGTGAACGAAGGCGGGAAACCGTTGAGCCGGGTTCGGGGTGTGCAGGTGCAGTCCGAGCATGGGGGGCAGGTGATCCTGGAGGTGGGATCTGGCCGCTATCGGTTTGACGTGCTGGAGTGAGGGGCATGGCGGGACGTCTTGTTGAACCTTCGAAAACGCGACATGGAATGAACAAGAGCCTTGGAACGGAGCAGATCGAAGGAAGCTGCCTGTGCAAAAAGGATCCACTCACGGCCCCTGAACCGAATTGTGACCAAGACCCGGGGCGCGAGGGGAAGAGCGGGCGGCCCTCATCCCGGCCTTCTCCCGGGGGGAGAAGGGGACAATGCGCCGCGGGTATCGGAGGGTTGAGTCGGGCGTTGGCGGGTGCGACTCGCGACGGCTCGGAAGTCCGGGGTTCAGGCATGTCGCCGAGGGCAGGACGCAACACCCTCTCCCTCCGGGAGAGGGCCGGGGTGAGGGAGCCCGGTTCAACTCTCGCGATGGCTGCCTGGATGGTCCTTAGCTGGCTGGCGTGGCTGTGTGGGGTGGGCGCGGTTTCGGAGGTGCGTGCGGCCGAACCCGGGTGGGATGTCATGGCGGACACGTGGGTGGCGTCGGATGGTTTGGGGCGGGTGGTGCCGGGGCACGATCAGGTGGGCGGACCCAGGTCGGACCGGACGGTGGGCATGTTCTATTTTCTCTGGCACGGCGCGCATGTTCAGGGTGGGCCGTATGACGTGACGCGGATTCTGGCGCAGGACCCGGAGGCGATGACCAAGCCGGACAGTCCGTTGTGGGGACCGTTGCACGTCCCGCATCACTGGGGGCAATCGATCTTCGGCTACTACCGGATTCAGGACGCGGGCGTGCTGCGGAAACATGCGCAAATGTTGGGCGACGCGGGGGTGGACGTCGTGATCTTCGACGTGACGAATCAGATCACCTACCGCGACGACTACCTGGCGTTGCTGCGGGAATGGTCCGTGTGTCGCGCGTTGGGGAATCGAACGCCGCAGGTGGCGTTTCTCACGCCGTTCTGGGACCCGCAGAAAGTGGTGCGCGAGCTGTGGCGGGACCTCTACCAGCCCGGTGTGCATCGCGATCTGTGGTTTGTGTGGGAAGGAAAGCCCTTGATCCTGGCGGATGCGGATCTGCTGGACGCGCGTCGGGACCAGTCGGCGCAGAACACGCCGGTGGAACTCGAGCCGGGAACCAGCCTGGGTCAGTCGTTTCAAGTGGATCAACCGATCCGAGCGGTGGGTGGGCGGTTCCCGAACTGGGGGACGCGCGGTGCGGCGGTGACCCTGACCTTGCTTCGCGACGGGCCTGGCGGCGAGCGGGTGGTTTCCGAACGCTTCCATGACGTGGGCGACAACGCCTGGGTGATGTTGCGTGTGAATCCGCCACTGCCTCCTGGCCGCTATTACCTGGAAGCCACCGAACCCGGGGGCCGGATCGGCTGGTGGAGCCACACCGAGGAACGGTGGTCGGAGGGGGCGGCCTTTGCGGACGGGAAAGCCGTGGACGGCGATCGGACGCTGAGGATGGTCACGGTCGATGCGGAGGCGGCGCGCATCCGGGAGTTCTTCACCTTTCGCAAGCCGCAGCCGGACTACTTCCAGGGCCCGACCCAGTCCAACATGTGGAGCTGGCTGGAAGTGCATCCGCAGCACGTGTTTCGGAACGACCGGGGGGAGAAGGAGCAGATGTCGGTGGGCGTGGGCCAGAACGCGGTGGGCGGAAGGCTGGGATCGATGAGCGAGCCGGGGTCGCGGGGACGGAGCTTTCATCGGGGCGCGCGGGACATGCGGCCGGGGGCAGTCCGGCTGGGGCTGAACGTGTCGGAGCAATGGGAACTCGCGCTGAAGGAAGATCCGCGGTTCGTCTTTGTGACGGGTTGGAACGAGTGGATTGCGGGCCGGTTTGCGGAGTTCAACCGGATCAAGCTGCCGGTGATGTTTGTGGATCAGTTCGATCAGGAGCACAGCCGGGACATCGAACCCATGAAGGGCGGCCACGGGGACGACTACTACTATCAGTTCGTCGGGCATGTCCGGAGGTACAAGGGGGCGAGGGCGCTGCAGGCCTGGGAACGGAAGCCGATCCAGGTGGATGGGGCCTTCGGGGATTGGGCGGATGTGCGGCCTGAATTTCGGGACACGATCGGCGATCCGGTGCAGCGGAAGCACGTGGGTTGGGACACGAACGTTGTCTACACGAACACCTCGGGGCGGAACGACATCGTGGCGGCCAAGGTGAGCGGGGATACGCAGCGGGCGTGGTTTTATGTGCGAACGCGGCAGCCGCTGGCCGCTCCAGTGGACAGCGAGTCGTGGATGCTGCTGTTGCTCGACGTGGACGGAAATGCGGCGACCGGATGGCTGGGTTACGACTACGTCGTGAACCGTTCCCGCGAAGGGCAGGCGGCGCGCCTTGAGAAACACCGGGGACCGGGTTGGGACTGGCAGTCGGTTGGGGAGGCGGAACTGAAATTCGCCGGGGATCAGCTGGAGTTGGCGATCCCTTGGCGGCTGCTGGGTCGGGATGGGCCGCCCGCGGTGCTGGATTTCAAATGGGCGGATCAGCTCCAGGGCACGGGGGAGTGGAGTGATCTGACGCTGAACGGGGACGTGGCACCCAACGACCGGTTCAACTACCGGGTGGCGTGGAACGCAGCGTCGACGCCAGGGCGCTGAGTAGGGACTCGATATCGAAGGGCTTCTGAATGACGGATGA
>CAUJJW010000410.1 GCA_963205105.1 Verrucomicrobiota bacterium
CGGGCGTCTGGATCTGGTGGCGGGCAACTGGGGTTGGAACAGCGAATTCCAGGCGTCGGTGGAGCGTCCATTGGTGCTTCGCTACGGTGGCCTGCGGGGCGGGGGCGCGGTCGATTTGATCGAAACCGTGTGGGACCTCCAGCGTGGGGCCCTGGTTCCGAGTCGGCGCATGGAGGAACTGGGGCAGGCGCTGCCGTGGCTTCCCGCCCGTTTCGCCACGCATCGTGCCTTCAGCGAGGCCACTCTCGCGGAAGTGCTGGGGGAACAGGCGGACGCCTTCCGTGCGGTACAGGCGACGACCCTGGCTTCGATGGTGCTCCTCAACCGGGGTGACCGGTTCGAGGCGGTTCTACTCCCTGACGAAGCGCAGATGTCGCCGGTGTTCGGGGTGACGGTTGCCGACGCCAACGGCGATGGCGCGGAGGACATTTTCCTGGCGCAAAACTTCTTTGCGACTCGCCCCGAGATTTCGCGGCTGGATGCCGGTCGAGGACTCTGGCTGCTGGGCGACGGCAAGGGACGATTTCGTCCCCTGTCGGCGGTCGAGTCCGGCGTTCGAGTGGATGGGGAGGGGCGTGGTTCGGCGGTGTCGGACTTCAACCACGATGGCCGGGTGGATTTGGTGGTGACGCAACACGGCGCCCCGACCCGACTGTACGAGAACGTCGGGGCCAAACCCGGACTTCGGGTTCGGCTGGAGGGGCCTGCGGGGAACCCGACGGGAATCGGCGCGCGGGTTCGTTGGGTTCACTCCCGGCGGTCAGGGCCGATCCGGGAAGTGCATGCGGGCTCGGGTCACTGGTCGCAGGACGGGGCGGTGCAGGTGTTGGGGTGCTCCGAGCCGGTCGATGGCGTGGAAGTCTTCTGGCCGGGAGGTCGTCGTCAGACGATGAACATTCCGCCAGGGGCGACCGACGTCACGGTGCGGTGGTTGGACGGTGCGCCTTGAAGCAGGCCAAGCCGAGGGCGTCACGAAGGCATCGAAACGGTGGCTCGCCGCCGAACGGGTGTGGGGCGGTTCGGCAACGTCGACGCCTGGGCGGCGAGGCGCGATGCCGTCGTTGAGGCGTGGGCGGTGGGGCGGGCGGATGGGACTTCAGTCACCCGGCTTCGGGATGCGCCTGAAGCCGGGCGTTCGACCAGCGCGACCAGTTGATCGACCTCGCAGCGCAGGGGGGCGACCTGGGTGCGCAGTTCGTCGGCGGCATGGGCGACGGCTTCGGCGCCGGTGGCGTTGCGTTGGGTGACCTGATCCATCCGGTCGACGGCGTTGCTGATTTGATTCAGCGAATCGCTTTGCTCGTGACTGGCGGCGTCGACCTCGGCCACCAGCTCGTCGACCTGACGAATGTTGACGTGAATCGATTCAAGCGATTGGGCGACCTTGTCACTCACGGCGACGCCGCGGGTCGTGTCGGAGATTGCCGTTTCGATGATGGCGGTGGTTTCGCGTGCCGCCTGGGCGCTGCGTTGGGCGAGGCCGCGGACCTCCTCGGCGACCACGGCGAATCCCATCCCGGCTTCACCTGCGCGGGCGGCTTCCACGGCGGCGTTCAGGGCGAGGAGGTTGGTCTGGAAAGCGATCTCATCGATGGTTTCGATGATCTTGGAGATGCGGCGGCTGGAGCCTTGGATGTCCGACATGGCGGACTTCAGTTGGCGCACGTCGGTGGTGCTCTGGTCGGTGACTTGCCGTACCGCGCGGGCGAGTTCGTTGGCGCGGTGGGCGCTCTCCGCGTTCCGCTGGGTCATTCCGGCGAGTTCCTGGATGGACGCGGAGGTGGCCTCGGCGGAGGCGGCCTGTTCACGGGCTCCTTCGGCGAGCGCCTTGCCGGATCCGGTGAGAATTTCCGAGGCTTCGATGATCCGTCCGGTGCTGGTCCCCAGAGTTGAAATGGCGTGGACCACGGGCCGGGCGATGGTGCGCCCGAGGGCGATGCTGGAGAAGAAGCCGAATGAGCCGACGACCATGACCACGAGGCAGGCGGTCAGGATCTGCTGCTTCTGGGTACGGTCGAGGCTCGCCACGATGGCTTGAAAGTCCTCCTCCTTGGCCTCGGCACAGATCACCCAGTCCCAGGCCGGGAAGGCCACCACGGCGGTGGATCGCATGCCGGGGATGGTGTCGCTGGGATCGGTGGCGCTGTGGCGAATGAGTTTTGGAGTTCCCCCGCTGGTGGCCGCCGCGGCTTCGAGCAAAGTCTCCGCGTACGCCGTCCCTGAGCTTGTCTGAACCTTGAGCAGATTCTCCCCATCACGCTTCCCACCGGGCGAGATCAGGTAGAGCCCCCGCTGGTTGCCCCGACTGCCCAGTACCGCCACATGGCCGTTCTTGCCGAGCTGGATCTGGAGAATGTTCTCGCGCAGTTCCCGATTGATGTCCCGCAACCCAATCCCGACGTAAAGCATGCCGACCACCCGGGAATGGTCGGCATCCCAGATCGGTTCGTAGGCCGCGGCGTGCCAGTCATCGACCACAAACGCGCGTCCGCGAAACGTCGACCCGGTGAGCACCGCCTTGACGACGGGATTCTCGGAGCCATCGGGAAGTCTTGCGGGGATGAACGTGCCCACGGCGCGGTTGCCGTCTTTCTGCATGACGCTGGTGGCGACGCGGAGCATGTCGCCATCGTCGTTGATACGTTGGAAGAGGGTGCAGAACTCGCGGGTCAATCGGGTGGCCTCATCCACCACCGGCACGGTGGTGCCTGGGGCGGTGACCCGGACCAGCGGCGTGGAACCCAGGCTGACCGCCGGCAAGGTGACGGTGTTGCTTGCCTTGGTGAACTGGTTGACGACGGTCCACGGAATCTGGTGCGCCCCCAGGGTGAAAGGTCCCGCCCGATGGAGGAGGTCGCGGGCGACACCCAGGCTATGTTCGAGGCGTCGCTGGTTGCGGTTCTCGGTGGCCGCGCAGTTCTTGAGCACGGTCTGGGCCACCTGGATGGCCTGGTCCTCGGCGCTGAGGCGCGCCAGACCCTCCGCCTCATGGCGCAGGCGGTTGTGCTGCACCAGCACGGTCGCCATGACCGCGAAGACGCAGGTCGTTCCAAGAACGATGTTGGAGAGAGCGACCTTGGTGGAGATCTTCATCGGCTGCCGGCATGAGGGCGGGCACCCAGGGATTTCGCACGCGCGCGGGAAGCAGAAACGCCCTGCGAAAGCTCAGGAATCGGGGTTGCGCCTTCATCACGGATCGGCCCGCGGCCGGAAAGCTTGAGGCCGTCGACCTAAACGCCGTGTTTCCAACTGAGGCCTGCCGCTACGGAGGCCCGGAGGGCCGAAAGAACGCTAGCCCATGGCGTGAGCCAAGGGTGTGGCGTTGCATTGGATTTCAAGCCCCGGAGAGGCGATCAGAATCGGCCACGTTGGGGTTAGTACTTGGTGAAACGCAGGATTTTCTGCCCACCCCTGCTTTTCTGATCGCCCCTCCGAGGCTTTGGTTTTTCTCGTGGGCCGTGTCCCCACGGCTCACGCCGTGGGCTAGGGTCTTGCCGCCCCGTCCGGGGCTGGAGATGGACGGTTCATGGAGAGCCAACTGTTCGAGATCGACCTGCTCACGGCCCTTGAACCGGGGATTCCGGGGGGCGAGACGCCCCCCTCTACGGCAGGCGGGACGCCCGCCGCTACGGAGGCACGGTTCGTGGGAACCGCCGTTGGCGCAGGCGCCGCCTTACCGCCGCTGATGACGGTCACGCAGCAGGTCCAGCGCGGCGCGGATTCGGGCGGTGTCCATGGCATGGACTTCGACTCCCGTGCCGATGGCGCGGAGGAGAGTGACGGTGAGTTCACCGCCCAGGTGTTCACGGAACTCTTCGATTCCGGAAAGCACCACCAAGCGGTGATCCGAATCCGCGTAGTGCAGCTCGTTGGCGTACAGGTCGAAACCTAGGCGCTCCAGGAGAGTCAGGATCCGCTCGGTGGAGGTGCTATCCAGAAGGCCAACATCACGGGCATAGAGCACGTCAAGGGCCATACCGATCGCCACCGCCTCACCATGACGGATTCGAAACTCCGAGAGCGGCTCCAGCTTGTGCGCCGACCAGTGGCCGAAATCGAGCGGCCGAGCCGAACCGAATTCAAAGGGATCGCCTCCCGAAGCGATGTGCTGGATATGCAGCTCGGCGGAGCGACGGATCACCCGCTGCATGGGTGCTTCCTCGAAGCGGGCCAGTGCCTCGGCGTTCGCCTCGATCTCGTCGAAAAAGGTCGCATCCCGAATGCACGCGACCTTGACCGCTTCCGACAAGCCCGCCCGCCGGTCCCGTTCGGGCAGGGAGCGCAGGAAGGCGAAGTCGTTGATCACCGCGAACGGCGGGGCGAAGGTCCCGATGAAATTCTTCTTCCCGAAGGCGTTGATGCCATTTTTTACGCCGACTCCGGAATCCGCCTGGGCGAGCGTCGTGGTGGGTAGCCGAATGTGCCGGACCCCACGATGGGCGGTCGCCGCAGCCAGTCCGACCATGTCCAGCAAGGCGCCGCCGCCGAGGGCGATCACGTAACTGTGACGGTCGATGTGGTGTCGATCGATGCGCTCCTGGATCTCGGACACGTGAAAGTAAGCGTTCTTCACCCGCTCGCCGCCATCGACGCGCATGGGGGGGGCCACGAGATCAATGGCGTCGGAGTGAAGTCGGAACCACTGCTCGATTTCTGCCAGCAAACCTTTGTGGGCCCGGACCAGACCGTCGTCGACGACGATGAGAACCTTGGCTTTCCGCTGGGTTGAAGTGTTCTGGAGCACTTCCCGCATCAGCCGATTCGAAGCCGTGAAGACACCTTCGGTGAAGTGCACCTGGTGTCGGAACGTGACGGTGATACCTCGTTCGATGGCCGGGGACACGGGCTCAATCTGGAGTTGGAAGCCGCCGCAGGCCAGCGCATAAATCCGTCGGCTGACCGCCGTGACGACGACGACGCGATCTGTCGGCGCGGTGGACCATTCGAGTGCAACCGACTTCATGAACCATGGCGATTCTGGCTCCGCCTGATTCCCACCATTATCGGGCCGCCGAAGGGTGGCTTGAATTCGGACTCCCCCGGGAGGCGGCTGCGGAGTGGGATCAACTCACCCCCGAGTCCCGGCGCCTACCCCTGGCGGTGGACCTCCGTTGGCGGATCTCGGCGGCGCTGCTCGACTGGGATCACGGGGT
>CAUJJW010000411.1 GCA_963205105.1 Verrucomicrobiota bacterium
CACGATCTTCGTCGAGCCCGGCGACGTCGTCTACGCGGGGCAGGTGTGCGGCGAGAACAGCCGGCAGGGCGACATGGTCGTGAACCCCTGCAAGGCCAAGAAGCTCGACAACATGCGCAGCGCCACGAAAGAGATCGACACCCGTCTCGACCGGGCTCGACCGGATCCGTCCCTCTTGTTGGATCAAGCCATCGCGCATGTGCTGCTCGGGGATCGCGCTGCCGCCCTCCAGACTTATGAACTGGCACGCGACAAGGGAGCCAGTGAGGACATTGCCGATCGCATCCGACCGTGGGTCCATCCGTGAAACCACATCCAGGCTTCCGGCTGCCTTGGGGTGATCGAGATCCCCGCACCTCAACGTTCGTGTCACGGTTGTTGCCGACGGAACGGAGTGGCAGTAGGACCAAGACGTGAAGGGGCGGCGCGGGTTTACCTTGATCGAGCTGCTGGTGGTGATCGCGATCATCGCGATTCTTGCTTCCATGCTCTTGCCGGCCTTGGGGCGGGCGAAGAGCCAGGCCAGGCAAGCCTTGTGCGGATCCAACCTTCGCCAGGTTTCACTGGCCTCGCGCATGCACTCCGATGACCAGGGGGATCGGTTTCCAGCACCCTCGGTGGCTTGGCCGTGGCCCGACCAACTTTCCCTCGCAACGACCAATGAACCGGGTGTTTTTCGTTGTCCCGAGGACCGGGTCGCTCCGCTTGCAGGTTCCACCTGGGCGTCTCGACCCGAGGATCGTTGGCTGGGTGTGAGTTACCTCATGAATGGATTCAGCGACTACTTCGACTCGGTGTTGTCGACCGAGGAGGCTCGGTCCTTCAGCAAGGGACGCTACGAGGGCGGAATGCCGGAAACGGCCGTCGAAAACCCGTCGGACACGATTCTTGTCGGTGAACGTCGACGGGGCGCGTCGGCGTTGTACGCGTTGGTCCTGCCCCTGTCGGCCGACTTCCTCCAGCACGTGGAAGAGTCTCGACACGGCGCGCGCGCGGGCGGTCCAGGGGGCGCGGCCAATCACGGAATGCTCGACGGTTCGGTTCGTACGATCCGGTTCGGCAAGGCGACATGCCCGGTCAATCTGTGGGCTGTTCTCTCCCAATGGCGGACCAATGCCGCGCTGTGCCGGCCGCGCTGAGTTCAGCGACGAAGACGGAAGAAGGCGCGGTCGTGAGAGGCCGGGAACTCCGCTTCGAACTGACCGTTGGTCGCCACGGCTGAAATTGGCGAGGTTATCCAGGGTCCGGTCACCGAGTCGGAGGACTCGATCGCCACCCCTGCTTCGTCCACCGGCCAAGAAACGACCAACCTTCCACCACGAACATGGTAGGTCGCGCGAGGGGCAGGGATGGGTGCGAGCAATGGTCGAATTTTTGCCTCAAAGTCGGACTCCGAAGTGTACCCGATCAGCTTGTCGACCAGGTTGCCTTCCCGATCGATCAGGAAGGAGGTGGGGATGAACTCGATCCCGCCGAAGTCGTTCTCAACCCGGCCATTCGACATCACGATCTGGTAGTTGAGCTTCTGCCGGATCACGAAGGGACGCACGACCGTCGGTCCGCCTTCGTCGACCGAGATGCCGACAATCGAGAATCCCTGCTGTCGGTAGCGATCCTGGAGATTGACCATTCCCGGCATTTCCGCGACACACGGCCCGCACCAAGTCGCCCAAAAGTTCAGAAGGACCACCTGGCCTGCGTAGTTGGTGGAACTCACGGACTTGCCGTCGACGTCGTTCAAGCTCCACGCCGGAGCGGAGAGTTGCGATGCGAACGTGAGATGGAGTCGAACGGAACCCGACTCCGCTTCACCGCCACTTTCATATCCGTCGACGGCGATCTGATAGGTGCGCCCGGCCTCCACGCGAAGGACCGCGCGACTGGTGTAGTTCGCCCCTCCGTCGTCGTCGTAGGCCACTTCGACGAGGCTGGCCAACACGTCGCCGGTGTAAATGGCGAGCACGGTGTCGAACGAACTCCCTTCCGTGGAAACCGTCAGAAACCCCTTCTCCTCGGCCTCCCAGGACCACCACACCGAGCGCCCGGTCGAACTGCCGTTATGCCAGGGCTCAGCCACCTCACGCGTGGCTCCCACGTTCGAACCGATGCTCTCGGCGTTTGTGCCCACGAGGCGAATCCGGTCTCGAAAGATATCGTTCTCGGGAGTCGCCGAAGACCCAGGGGTGACCCCAGGCAGCGCCAGGAGCAGAGTCAGGGTTCGCATCCAACTCAGGAGTGTCGTCATGGCTCCGCCTTTCATCGAGTGATTGCGTGGTTCCGCAGTGCCACGAGAAAACAGACTGGCGACCCAACGTCGACAACATTGGGGCGACTCACCGAACGGCTGTCGCTTCAGCTCCTTCTCGAGGCGTGAACGAAACCCAGCTTCGTCCTCCACCGCGGCGATCCGGGCCGGTCGCGCCTCCGGGTTGGCGGCCGGCGAAGGCTCCGAGTTCGGGGTGGAGGCCGGTACGTGGACGGGATTCATGGGCGTTGAAGCGGGATGAGAAATTCGACGCGGGTGCCTTTTCCGGGGGTCGAGGACAAAAAGCATTCGCCGCGGATCTCGGTCATGCGATGGCGAAGATTGGACAGTCCCGTTCCGTGGGCGGGTGGTGGGTCCAAATCGAAACCTTTACCGTCGTCGACAATCTCCAGACGCATGAGCGACGCGCCGACACGCAGGGAGATTCGGACTTCGGTCGCGTGGGCATGCCAACCTACCCACCCGTGGTCACAGGTATCCGTTCAGGAACGAAAGATCCCGCTGCCCTGGCAGCCACGGAACTCAACCGCTTGAGAAGCATCGTCGCTGGAGAAATGGGGAGGACTCTTGGAATCGTGGCCCGACTCTAAGAGTGAGGTGGTGTGGAAGTAGAGAGGTGGGGTGACCTTATGGAGAGGGGATGGTTGGATGGGGCACGCAGGCAGGGTTGATGGGAACGGGGAGATCTGTCAACGGACGACCGAGTCGTGATGTGCCGTGAATCGAGCCTCCGTAGTGGGGGGCGTCTCGCCCCCCGGAATCCCCGGTTCATGGTCGGTGAGCATGGCGCCTGCGCCCATCAAGCTGCCGATGGGCTATCTTCTGTCGGCTCTTCCTGCGGGCCAACGGCCCGTTCCATCCCGGCCTGGGCCAAAGGCCCAGGAAAGCTGCCCCGAGCCTGGCCGAGGGCTGTAAGCCCGACCCATCGGGTGATGATACGCGCCTCACATCCCAGGATCCCATCCACGGATGGTACGGGCCTTCAGCCCTTGGATTTTTTGGGAAAATCGCCCACCTGGGGCTTCACCCCAGGCTGGGATGCCGCGGGCCGTTGGCCCTGGTACTTCAGCCGATTTACTCACCGTCGAGAGACCGTTCCTCCGCAGCGGCGGGCGTCTCGCCTCCCCCGAAACCCCTCCTGATTCCTTGCTCGTGAACCGTTCGGAAAGAACCGCCCCCTCTCCTTGAACCCGAGTCTGCGTCTGGCAGTGTGCTCCGGATGTTGCGACGTGGTGTGTCTTCAATCCTCGGTCTCGTCCTGTTGTCTGGCAGTCGACTTCAGGCTGATCCCGCCGTGGTGATCAGCACGAACCCACCCGCCGCTGCCGCCGCCGCCCAGGCCCGTCTCCGCGTCGCTCACGGTCTGCACGTCGATCTCTGGGCCGCGGAACCCCTCGTGCAGGACGTCACCAGCTTCGCGTTCGACGAGCACGGACGCGCCTACGTCGTTGAGTCGGGACGCCGACGCACCAGCGTGTTCGACGTGCGGAACCTCCAGCCCTGGTTGGACAACGACTACGCGCTGCGTTCGGTCGACGACCGTGCCGAGTTCCTGAAACAACGTCTCACGCCGGGTGCGGCGGAGTACGACGCGTTCCGTCAGGCGGTTACCAAGTCCAAGTTTTGCGACTTCAACCGCGACGGGGTTGTTGATTGGCATGACCTGGAAGTGGAGCAGGAACGCATCCGGCTGGTTTGGGATGCGGACGGGGACGGTCGGGCGGACACGGCGCGCACCTTCGCCGATGGATTCAACGGGATCACCAGCGGGGTGGCCGCGGGTGTGTTGGCCCGGGGTTCGAACGTTTGGTTCACCTGCATTCCCGACCTGTGGCGGATGCCTTCTGCGCCGGTGAAAAGGAGTGCCAACTCCCAGGACGGGAGCGCGGCGCTAACCCCGGCTCATTCCGGAGTGGAACGGTTGCTGTCGGGGTTCGGCGTCCACGTCGCGTTTGGCGGCCATGACCTGCACGGGCTTCTGTTCGGTCCCGACGGACGCTTGTACTTCAGCATCGCCGATCGCGGCGCGTCGGTGACCACGCGGGAGGGAACCGTGATTTCGGAACCGGACTCAGGCGCGATCTTTCGATGTGAACCGGACGGTTCGCGGATGGAAGTTGTGGCCACGGGGCTTCGCAATCCGCAGGAACTGGCCTTCGACGACCTGGGCAACCTGTGGACCGGCGACAACAACGGAGACGGTGGTGACAAGGCGCGTTGGACGCTGGTGATCGAGGGGGCGAACTACGGGTGGAGCATCGGCTGGCAATGGCTGCCGAAAATGGGCGCATGGAATTCCGAACGTCTCTGGCACACCCGCGAAAGCAACTCCGCGGCCTGGCTGATGCCACCCGTGGCCCACGTCGGTCACGGCCCGGCCGGGATCGCGCACTATCCCGGAACCGGCCTGGGCGAACGGTATCGCGATCACTTCTTCTACGCGGATTTCCCGGGTGGAGTTCGCGCCTTCCGCGTGGAGCCCGACGGGGCTTTCTTCCGGGTTGCCGATGCGGGGCGATGGATGGAGGACAACGCCGCAACGAATTTCGTTGGCAAGGTCCTGTGGAATCTGGCTCCCGTGGACCTCGCGTTCCCTCCGGGTGGCGGGTTGATCGTGGCGGACGCCTTTCCGTCCTGGGAAAAGACCGGCTCCGCTCGGTTGTGGCGGGTGTTCGATCCCCAGCTGGTGGGCGATGCAAAGATCGCCGAGGTGAGCGCGCTCTTGCGCGATGGCATGACCGGTCGAAGCGACCGTGAACTGGCGATCTTGTTGTGCCACCGCGATCAACGCGTGCGTTTGGAAGCGCAGTGGGAACTGGCCGCGCGCGGTCCGGCATCGATGGCGGCCCTGACGTTAACCGCCCTGGAATCGCCTTGGCGTTTGGCGCGCCTGCATGCCCTCTGGGCCGTCGGGCAGATCGCGCGAAAAGTGGAAGACGCCCAAGCTGCGGGAAGTACTTCGGGCGGTCTTGCCACTCCCGCGGAGGCATCGATCCACACCAGCCTGTTGTCCTTTCAGCCGCTCCTCGACGCCGCAGACCCATTCACTCAGGAAGCGGTGATCCGTATGTTCGGCGAAACGCGGATGATCCGCCTTTCGGGAGCGATCCTGGAGAAGGCCATTCACTCGAATCCGCGCGTGGCGTCGGCGGCGTTGCGGGTGGGGGCTCGTCTGCATCGGCTGGCGCGTCAGGGGGGCTACGGGACACCGACGGTTCATGGGTGGAAGACCGAAACGCTCCAGCAGGCGCTCCTTCGACCGCACGGCACCGATCCGGTGGTGCGCGAGGCGAAGGTGTCGGCGCTCGTCGACCTGGCAGGTTTGTATCCGGTGCTGCTCACCTCTCTGGAGCAATCCACCCCGACGGAGGCCAACGTGCTCGCCGTGCTGGCGCGGCGTCGGCTGGGTCATGCCAGGGAACTGCGCGGGTCTCTGAGCCATTCGAACCCGGTTGTTGTGCTGGAAGCGACTCGGGCGCTTCACGACGTGCCCACCGGAAATGCGTGGACTCACCTGGCGGGTTGGTTTGGGGACACGAACCTTCTTACGTCACCGACCGATGCCGGGTGGCCCGCCGGGTTGAATTTCACTCGGGACGAATGGCGAACCTGGGTGCTTCGAAGGTCGGTGAACGCCACGTTCCTGCTCGGCTCGGCGGCCACGGACTCGGATACGCTGACTCTCGCTCGGTTCGCGGTTCGCTCGGATGCGCCGGCATCGGTCCGGGTCGAAGCCTTGGAAGCCTTGGCCGATTGGGCGCGACCCCTCACCCGGGATCGCGTGTTGGGGGTGCATCGGCCGCGAACGGCGGGCGATCCAGCGCTGGCCAGGGCTGCGCTTCAATCGGTTTGGCCCGGGTTAGTTTCTGCGGCAGAAACGAACGCCGCGGTGCTCGTTGCCGCGCTGCGGGCTGGGGAACAATTACGACCCGATGGATTCGCTGAGACACTGACGCGTTGGGTGACTCACACGGCGGCTGGAGTGCGCGCGGAGGCGGTTCGCATCGTGGACCAAGACCATCCGAGAACGATCGCGGAATGGGTCGACCTGCTGGAATCGGGATCCTTGATCGAACAACGGGCGGCGCTGGCTCGGTTGGCGACGTCGAAGGAACCGGCTGCCATGGACGCGCTGGTTCGGTGGATGACGAAGCTCGTGGATCATGGCCTGTCTGTAAGGATTCCGGGGGGCGGGACGCCCCCCTCTACGGCAGGCGGGACGCCCGCCGCTACGGACGCGCCGTTCTCGGGGCGCGGAGTTTCCCGCGACTTGGAATTGGATGTCTTGGAAGCGGCGAGGCAGGCCGGTGGCGAGCGCCTTCGCCTGCTGCTGGCTGCATGGGAGAAGCGGTTGCCGCAAGACGATCCGCTGGCCCGGTTTCGGGTTGCCTTGCAGGGCGGCGATCCCGCCAACGGTCGCAGGCTTTTCGCGGAGCGCGCCGACTGGGGGTGTCAACGCTGTCACAAACTCCGGGGTGAAGGCGGTGACGTGGGGCCCGAGCTGACGGGCATTGGCCGAAGCCGCGGTGCAGAGCATGTGCTGCAATCCATTTTGAACCCCAACCAGGAAATCGCTCCCGGCTTCGAGAACGTGGTCATCACGCTCAAGACCGGCGAGACGCTGGCTGGCATGGTAAAGTCCGAGACCGACACCGAACTGGTCCTGGATGCGGGCGAGGACGGCCGGGTGACCTTGCCCAAGAGTCAGGTGGTGACGCGTCAACGGGGCTTGTCGCCCATGGTGGAAGGTTTGGGTGAACTGATGGCGCTGCGTGAACTGCGCGATCTGGTGGCGACGCTGATGGAGTAGGGATGGGCACCGTAGCGGCGGGCGTCCCGCCTGCCGTAGAGGGGGGCGTCTCGCCCCCCGGAATTCCCGGTTCAGCGTCCGTGAGCCGGTCATGGTTGAACACCGGGCTTCTCAGAAGCGCCCACGCGTGGAGGCATCGGTCGGGCTTCGATCAAACGACCGAAACGCGCGGGAAACGCCGCGATCGTGTACGCGCCTTCGTGAACGCCCAGATCTTCGCCGGTCAGGTAGTCGGACAGCTGCGACCGTTGTTCAAGCGGCAGGCTTCGAGCCACTGGTTGATCCGTCCAGTTCAGCACCGAGAACACCGTGCGGCCCGGCAACGCGGTGATGCCCAGTTCAAAACTGTCATCGGCAAAGCGGGCGCAAGTCCCGGCTGGAGGCACCAGTTTTCGCAGCATGGCCAATCGGCGAGGGGTGATGCGGGTGAGATCGTCGCCCGCCAGGATCATGCCGCCCGTGGCGAACATGACGGTCGTGTGAAAGTGGAATTCATGGTCCGGGACCTTGCCGGTGGTGGTGATTCGCCCGGCCGGATCCACAATGTCCTGGGTGGCCTGATCGGTGAGCACGATGCAGTCGGGGTCATTCCACCAGAGCCGACCGTTCTGCCAGCCGCGCAGAAGATTCTCCCTGCCGATGCCGGTGAAGCTCGACCAATGCCGCTCGATATCGAGGGAACTGCGCGAGGCGTGAATGAGTCCAAGCGACGGCCACATGGGATGGTTGCACCCAAGGATCACCGCATCGCCGGCGCCCCGACGGATGGCTTCCATACCGCGACGATACGCTTCAACGCGGGTGGCCTTGGGGTCATGACGTCGGCCGCCGGGCAAGGTTCCCCAGTAGGTGGCGTCGAGTTTGAAGTAGGTGCAGCCCCATTGGGTACGCATGGTTCGAAAGAGGTCCTCCATCCACTTCTGAACCTCGGGATGGGTGCCATCCAGAACGTACCAGGGACCCAAACGCCAACCGCCGAACCCGACGCGATCCGACCGCAGCGGTTTGCCGTCCGCATCCTGAACCATCCAGTCGGGGTGTTCGCGGAAGAGCCGGGATTGTTCGCTGGCGACAAACGGTGCGACCCAGATGGCGGGTTCGAAACCGCGTTCACGAATGGTCTTCAACACCCCTTGGACGTCGCCGCCGAACGCCTTGCCGGTGTCGAGCCAGTCCCCCATCCAGGGCTGATAACCGTCGTCGATCTGGATGTAGCGCAGGGCGGGGAAGTTCTTCGCAATCCAGTCGAGGTTGTCGGTGATGTTGCGGGCGGTGACCCGGGGTCCGAAGCAATACCAGGAACACCAACCCACCGGCACGGGATCATGCTGTAAACGCGGATGCTGGATCTCAATGGCCGATGCCAGTTCCCCGAGAAGCGTGTCACGGTCGTTACCGGACCGGACCAGCAGTTCTTCCAACTCCACAACCTGACCGGGCAACAGTTCCAGGTCTTCGGTCTCGATCACCGCTCTCAGCCGTTCACCGTTGAATTCAAATTTTCCATTGAACCGCCGGCACGAGGTGAAACCGAACAGGATGCGTGGCCCCGAAGCGGGTGAGGCCAGGAGCATGCCGTAGACCGTTCGAAAGCCGGCCTTCTCCGGCAGCCGGTAGTGATCTCGATCGGTGTAGCCACCCAGGTCTCGCGGCGTTCCCAACGTCCCGCCCGTCTGGGAGAGCATTTGAAAGCCTTCCGCGTAGATGGGGGTGTTCGGGGGCAATCGATGCGGTTCATCAAAAAGCACCACCTCACGGATCCGGACAACTTTGTCGCCGTCATTGCGCACACGGAACCGGACGGCCGAACCCGAGGTGTTCCAGGCTCCCGTCAGGTGAAGGTTGGCGATCGGTTCACCTTCGGCGCCCAGCACCTGGGAACTGCTGGTCGTCCGGAGAGTCGCCGTCCAGTCGGTGGCTTGGGCTTGAAGCTCGGGGACAAGGGCCAGGACTGAGGCCAGTCCGAACAGAAGCCGCCCGATCCGCGACCGGAATGGGATGAAGTGCCGTGGCATGGGGGTGGTGATACCCGACCCGGTTCCGACTGTCGCGAACGGACCCGTAGGACATCCGTACCATAGACATGGAGTAATAATTCGAAGTAGAGTTTCTGCGTGGTCCCGCCGAACCTTCCTGCTCCGGGTGCATCCTCGTCGCTGGAATCGATGCCCGCTCGGAGGGCGCGGTCGTGGTGGGTGACGTTACTCGGGCTCGTGGCCTTGCTTCTGGGCATGTGTGGCTTGGGTCTGGCGGCGGTGCCCTGTGTGACGGTCGCTTCCCTGTATCTGACCATCCCGGCCTTGGTCTTGAGCCTGATGACCCTCGTCGCCTGCCTTTGGAAGGGAAACTCCAAGGGATTGGCCATTGCCTCGATCGCAATATCGGCCGTTGGGTTGGCGTTGGGTTTGATGACCTTCATCTCGGTGACCCGACCCAAACCCACGCTCGTGGAGATGCTGCAGCAGAGCGAGGCGGGTCGTCCGTACGGCAGGGTGACGGAACCCTCGACCAACGCTCCCACGCCATGATCCTCACCGACACCGTACTGACGTTGCGCTGGCTCAACGCGGGGCTCGCTCTCTTATTGGGTGGTGCGCTGGGGCTGGCGGCGAGTCTGGGAATGCGAGGCTTTAATGGGACGGATTCGGCTTTGGAACGTCTGATCCGGTGCCGACAACCCTCGCCGCCGTGTGCCACCTGCGGGCTGACCCGCAGCGTGGTGGTGGCTTTGCGCGGTGATTTGAAACGGGCACGCGAATTCCACCCTGCCGGCCCGATGGTGCTGGGGTTCGCCCTCCTCCAGTTCGGGATGCGGGTTGGGATGATGCACGTGACACGCGTGCGATGGCTCGCGCTGGATTTGGTCGGGTTGGTCCTCAGCGGGTTGTGGGTGGCCTGGGTGGGCTGGGGTGGTCCGTTCAGCGGAGTCTGACTTCTCGAAATCCATGAACACGTTCTGCAATCGCTGTGTGGGGATCGGCTCCGACCTCGCGGGCCGTTGGGTTCACATGCTTCTGATCCTGGCCACGGGACTCGGGGCCGGTTGCGATCGACAACCCGTCGCTGCGATCCAGCCGCGCAGCGAGTATCGGTTCTGCCCGCCGGAGACCTATCGGGTGTCCTTCCTGAAGGATCCCACGTTTCTCTTTCAGGCCGACGACGACACCTTTGGCTTTCCACTGGTGGCCTTCCTGCCCGGCCTGCTCAAGGACGCGGGCCTCGGCCGGGAGCGCGTGTCGCGCTTTCAACTCACCCAGGTGGCGGAACATACGGCGTTCGTACTCCACACCCCGGAAGCCGGGTCCGTCATCGATCGCTTGAAGACCCGCGGGCTGACGACCCGCCTGGTGGAGGGCGACGTTCTCTACGAACTCGCCCAACCGGTGGAAGATCCCGCCCGAGGTGCCTGGGCCTGGGTTCTGGTCGAACCGCAGGTCGTCGCTGTGGGCAATGTTCATGCCCTCGAGGAGATTCTGCACACCGCGCGCGGACGCCACGAGGACCTGCATGAGTCGCGGCCGGAATTGCACCAACTCCTGCGCACGGGCAGCGGATGCGACTCGGCCACGTACGTGTTCATTCCCCGCAAGGGTCTGGAGGTTTTGGGCGGCATTCAGGATCTCGGCTCCTTGGTCGGCATGGACAGCGCCTTCCTGGGACTGTTTCCGGTGCCCCAAGGCATGCTGATGGGCGCCACTCGCGGCAGGACGCGTGCGTTGGGCTTTATGGTGTTCGATCTGGGGAACGTCGCCTTTGCCCGGGTGATCACGAAATGGGGGCGAGTGATCGCGGCGGCCACCCGCTTGGGCATCGTCAATGAGTTCCCTGAGGCGGACCGTATCGCGTTCGATCAGGAGGGAGGCATGGTGCGCTTCTTGATGCATTTCCGCGGATCGGTTTGGGACGCGGAGCTGGTCAAGGCTCGCGAGCGGGGTGCCGAATGGGAGCGGAAGCATGAGGCCCGCGTGGCGTTGATGGCGAAGACCCGTCCGCTGCTGGCGCCTGGAAACCGGTTCGAAATCATGGTCACCGGTGCAACCTCCCGCGAAACCGCCAAGGCGGAAGTGCTAAGCCGTGATTGGAACGGCAACCAACTCACACTCCGCATGGAAGCGGTAACGCCCACCGGCTCCTTGGTCGTGACGAACTACGGCCAGATCGTTTCCGAGAAAGCCCCCGACGGCTCCGAGATCCATGTGCGATTGAACACGGGCCAGCCCAACGAACAAACCCTGCGTGTGGAGGGCGATCGCCTGGTGGGCCGCATGCCGCGCAACTCGGCGACCGTCGAATGGAGGCGCCTGTGACGCGTTGGACTGTAGCGGCGGGCGTCCCGCCTGCCGTAGAGCCGGGCATCGTGCCCGGCGGAAAGTGCGGCGGGCCTTCGTGTTGCTTGGAAAGGAACTCAGGGGGTCGACCTCGGCTCCCGGCACCTTGGAAGTGCTTTCGGTTCGAAGGGTTTGAGATGCGTCCACACAACGGACCTCGTAGGACATCCGTACCATAGACGGTAAATTGACCGAGATTTCGACCAACGCTCCCACGCCATGAACGTCACGGACACGGTGCTGACATTGCGCTGGGTGAACGTGGGGCTGGCCTTGCTTCTGGGCAGGGTTCCGGGCCTAGCCACCGGACTTGGGGCCGGTTGCGATCGACCACCGGCCACCGCGATCAAGCCGGGCAGCGAATATCAGTTCTGCCCGCCGGAAACGGATCGGGTGCGCCGGTGCTCTCCAACCGATTCGGTCGGTCGCTAACTCGATCGGGTGTGGCGTGGCAACTCCGAGCCATGCTGAGTCATGGCGCGGAAGAAGGATCCCTCCGTGTCGCGGACCAAGATTTCGCCGCATATCATCCGCCACACGACGGCCATGCATCTACTCCAGTTCGGTGTGGCGCACAGTTGATCTCACTCTGGTTGGGTCATGAAAGCCGCGAGACGAAGCCGGCATGAGCCGGATCTTCGGAGGGATACATTTCATGTCGGCGAACCGCGAAGGGCAGAATCTGGGACGCCAGGTGGGGCTTTGGGCGATGCGGAACCATCTGGTGCGACGCGCCCAGGCCGGGGTTTCGATAGTGGCTGCGGGTGGGCGTCTGCAACTGCGATGGCCGGCGGGCTCGGTGCTTCAGTCCTGTGACCAATTGGATAATACCCCGTGGAGCACGTTGGCTGGCCACGGGGCATTGACGGTGGAGATGGCGGGCGGGAGCCGGTTCTTCCGGTTGATCCCACCACCCGCCTGGTAACCGGCGAGAACGTCGCGCGGATCCCTTCGTCCTACTGCACGGCGAAGTCGTGGGTGAGCACGCGCAGTCGCTTGGGGGCGATCGACAGCGGCATGTCCGGAAGGACGGGCGTGGTGGTGAAACCTCCGTTCGGGGTCAGTCGGTGGAACGTGGCGTAACGCGGCGTCCAACCCGGGTTCATGGCGACAAAGGTGGTTCGGACGGTCTTGGCATCGATCGGCTTGGTGAACGCGGCGGTGAACACGATCGAGTTGTTGTCGGGCGCGCCGTTCGCGTCGGTGGCGCGGGCGATGTAAGTCCAGTCGGGGGTGCCGTACTCTTCCAGCGTGTGGAAGAAGTTGAGCACATCGAGTGGCTTGAAGGTGGGATTCCGGGCTGATTGTGCGCCTGCGGCCCCGTCGGGGGTGACCCAACTGGACCACAGACGACCTGCGTAGGGCGCGGGGGCGTTGGTGGCGGGGGTGGTTCCGGTGAGCGGGTAAGGTTCGTCGCCCGGGTTGTAGGGTACACCGGAGACGGCGCTGGCCATGGCGAGGGCCAGCCAATCGGCGGCCTGGTAGAGCGAGGAGTCGCGAGCCGCCCGCCACTCCGGCCGCATCATCGCGCCGGCCCAGCGTCGCATGTAATCGGAATTGCGGACCATGCCCAGCGTCCAGGGCGCCGGTGGGAAGGACTGGATGAATTTGGAGCCGGTGGGGAAGGCGTAGAAGTAGTTGTTCATCGACGGACTTCCCTTATGGAGGATGGAGGCGCCTGAACTGGCGGCGCCGCCGAAGGCTTCCGGGGCGGTGTAAAAGGCTTCGGGCGCGGTTTCGACAAACCCGGTGTTGGCAGGGATGCCGTCGTTGCCACCATTTCGGCCGATGTTGCTCGACGCGGTGGTGGTGACTGGAACCCACGAGTAGGCGTTCTGAGCGGAACGGGCGAGGTTGTAGTTCTTGTCGTGGAAGTAGAGGTCGGACGCGGCGTTGCCGTTCGCGTGGAGGTACATTCCGAGGTCCACGACAGCCCGGCGGTCGGTGCCGCCACCCCAGAGGATGATCGCGGACCATGCCTGAATGCCTTCCCAGGCGGAGTTCTCGTTTTGATCATCGTAACCGGCGTCGCCGGTCCCGTGGGAGCGCCAGGAACTCCAGGGCGAAAGCGGTCCGAAGGTGCCGTCGTCGACGGCTCCGGAAGGTCCGGGTGCGAGGCCGGTGGCCCAGGAATGACCATTCCAAGCGTCGAAAAACGCCATCTTTTGGTAGGTCATCGAGGGGTTGGTGTAGAGGGACTGTTGAAGTGCCGGGTTGTCCGGGTCATTCGCCAGGGTGAGCATCCATTGGTCGATGGCGGTGCCGGCCTGGTCGGGGTCCGCCCAGAGGGTGGAAGGCCGAGTGGAGGGGGCCGTCTCCCAGGAGCGGTCGAGGATGGCCAGGAGGCCGGCGGTGCCGAGGTAATAGCCGAAGAAGTAGTGTTGATCGTTCCACTGATCGGATGCTCCGAAACCGCTCCAGAGCATTCCCGGCTGCCAGCGGCTGAGGCCTTGCTTCTCCTTGTTTTCGTCGTCGGGGATTGCCGGCGGGTTGAACACCGAACTCATGACGCTGTTCACCGGGATGGTGCCGCTGGGGTTGATGAGGACGCGACCGGCGGCCTGGTCGTATTGGGAGTAATACTGCATGGTCCAATCGGACGCGGCCGGGTTGTTGGAGTACGGCGTCTTCTGATGGAAGAGGGACAACGTGCGTTGCAGGGCCTGGACCCAGGTTTCGAGGGCGCCGCTCAAGGAGAGGAACGGCTGGTGATTGAAGTAGATCGGCCATTCGTAGGCACTGGGAGCGGTCATTCCCGAGTTGATGGCAAAGTTGCTGGGCACGACATCGGGCAGGTCCAAGCCCAGTCCCGCGTAGTGCTGTTGGACGTTGTAGAGGATGCCGGTGAGCTTGGTCGCGGCGGAGAGCTGATTGCCAAGGCCGTAACCGTCCGGCCCACTGTTGCCACCGAACGACCCTCCGAACGGCCGCTCGGAGGCGGTTCCCAGGCCGGCGTGTTCGACGATCAGACTGTCGTACATGACCTGGGCTACCGAGACGTTTTGCGACAGGACGTTGGCCACCCAACCGGACGCTTGGGCCGCGGGTTTGGCGAACGGCGTGGGAACTCCGAAACGCAAGGAAGTGGCGGGCGAGTTGGGCAGCGGCCCGTTTTCGGTTCCCGGGAGGTAGTTCGCACCGGCGTTGGCCAGATTGGGAAAGGCAACGCCGCCGTTGGCGTCGACGCCGAAGACGACCATGGCGTTGTCGCCTTTGGCCGGTTGAGCGGCCGGATCGCCGTTGGGGGCGGACGAGAAGAAGACATCAGGCCCGACATAACCGGCGCCGGGTTGGAGCACGTCGACGGCGACGATGCGACCTTCGACCACCCGTACCTGCAGTTGCGCGGCGGTCCTGGAGCCGCCGTTGATGCGGGTGAAGACGTTACTGGGGTAGTTGTTTCCGCTGCGAAGGACTTTGACGGCGAGGAACTCTCCGTCCGTGCCGATGATGGGCAGGACCTGGGCGTCCTCGCCTTTGCCGCCGACGATCTGGAAGTTGCCGCCATCCTTCCAGCCTGCGCCGGGGTCGGTGATCGCGAGGCTGGCGGGGTCGATGGTGCCATCCGGTCGGATGGTGAAGCGCAGTTTCGGTGGGCGGATGTCGCTGGTGAGAATGTCGCCTCCCGAGAATCGCAACACTTGAGGTTCGGTGTAGCCGTCGACCAGGGGGGCGACGGGTTCGACGGAATCGATCCCGAACGTTCCGTAGACGAGGATGTTGGCGGGGCGGGTGGGGTTGCCGCCGGTGAACACGACCGGCTGGGGATGGCCCAGCATGGGTGCGGTTGGCGAGGCGTCGTAGACATCGATGACCTGCCCGGCGCCGAAGTTGAGACTGAGCTGGATGAGTTCCCCGGCGGCGTTGGTGATGGTGGCGGTGGGGGCGGAGGCGTACAGGCCGCGGTCGAGAACGGCGGTGGCCATGCCGGCGATCCGCGAGGTCTTGGTCACCGCGAGGGCCTGGGCTGGACCGCCCGTGGGTGGCGGAGGCAGTTCGGCGACGATGCGGGCGGCATCCTCCTGATCATTGCCGCTGGAAGGGTAGAGCCCTCGGATCAAGGGGGTGAGGGTGAGCACGCTACCGGGGCGGACGATTTCGGCTTTGGCGCCGGTTCCGGTGCCGAGAACCGAGGCCACGGGCGGATTCGCGGTATTGCTGAAATCGAACCCGGCGCCGCCGGAGATGACCGTGGCCAAGCCGAGCTTCAGGTTGCCTGCGTCGTCGAAGGGAGGAACGATGATTGGGGGATCGTAGGTCATCCCGGGTTGGGTTACCTGGATCGTGGATTCGTACCCGGCACCCTTGTCGTTCATGAAGACGGCCAGGACCTTGCCGCTGCCGATTTGGAGACGGGCGCTGGCCTGGCGTCCCTGATTCGACGTGGCGATGGTGGGCGGGTCGATTTCCACCCAAACCTGCGAGGCCTCCGGCGGATTGCCATCGGGATAACCGCCGCCCGGGCTGATCACATCGACCTGCTGAACGCGGCCGGTGTTCGGTTCGAGGAGAACCTTGAGCGTCGCGCCGGAGCCGGGGACGCCGGGGGCGGTCTTGACGACCGCCTGGGGAATGGTGGTGACCTGCTGATTGCCGGTGCCGATATCGGTGATGCGCACGGCATGGACGCCGGTCTGGGGGTAATTCGTGGCCAGATTGGGCGGGGGCATGACCGGCAGGAAATTCTGGAACGGGTAGGTGGTGACGAACCGGCTGCCGATGATGGCCTTCATATTGCCCCGGGGGGACCAGTAGCCCCAACGACTCGCGGTGGATGGATCGTTGCGATTTGCGTTGGGGGGAGCACTGGCCGGGATGGGGAAGTTGATGCCGGATTCCTGCAGGGGATTCCAGACGACCTGCGGGCGGGCGGCCTGGGTGAGATCAGGACCCAGGGTGAGCGGTTGGTAATGATGGGGCATCAACGCGGTGACTGTGTCGGTGGCGTTGGCCGTCAAGGCGGAGGCGGAGGCATCGCCGGCGGCCACGAAGGGATTGCGGACGCTCTGATCGTAGGTGGTGGAGACCGTGGTCATGTTGTCGGCGGCGTAGGAAATCCGGGTGCCGATCACGAAATTGAAGGCGTATTGGCCCATGGTTTCGGCCCAGGTGCGGGCTGCGGCGACCCGGACGGACTCAGCGTCGACGGGCACCTCGGTGTGGTAGTAGCTCATGACGGGAACGGCACCGACCACGAACCAGTTCTTGCCGGTCTCTTTGAACTCGAGAAAGAAGTACGGATTGCCGAAGGCATCGGTGCCGTTGTTCTCCGGTGCTCCGGTTCCGCCCGCGCCGAGGGTCACCGGCTGAACGGTGCTCGTTCGGTAGAAGAGGGCGATGTAGGTGTGGTTGTGCTGCGCTCCCGGTGGGTTGAATCCGCCGGGCGCACCGGTCGCATCGGGGTAGAACGGCGGTTCGGCGTGGTGCCATTGGTGGGGATTGTTGTGGTCGCCGTAAAGAAGCACGTAGCTGACATCCTGAACACCGGGCACCGGCCAGGGACCACCGGGGACCACCTTGGCGTCGGTGCCGAGGTTGTTGTCGATCCGGTCGGGAAGGTTCTGGCGGATGAGATTGTAGAAGACCTGGTACCGGTTGTTGTGGGTTTCGCAGGCGACGAAGGGCGAACCCTGGGCCACCGTCATCTTGAGGTAATTGCCCTGTCCGGGCTGGTTGAAGGCGGTGCGGCGGTAACGGTTGGTTTCGTAACCGGTCGCGCCGCGATGGGTGCCTTCCCAGATCAGGTCGGCATCCCAGTCCCCCATGCGATCGACCAGGATGGCGTAGGGCGTCTGGTCCCTGGAGGAAAGCGATGGGTCCCAAACGGGGTACGGAAACGGATCGAATTGTCCGGCGGTTTCGGTCGCATTCCAGGCGCCGTTCTGGACGAGCTGATCCGGCTTCAGGTTGCTGGGCACCAGCAGAAGTGTTTCGAGCGGACGGGTGCGTTGGTAGAACCAGGATTCCCTCCAGGAGTCCGGGGTATCGCCGGAACTCACCCGGTCGGCGTATTGAACAAAGTAAGGATTCGGAAGGGAGATGTTGGGGCCGCGTACGATGCGCTTTTCGCTCCAGTAACCCGCGTCGGCTGAGAATTCACTCAAGGGTTTTGACCGATAGCCGAAGGCGCCGGCGGGCCAGGAGCTGTGAATGCGCAGCGGGTTGATGTAGAGCGGCTGCTGGTCGAGTCGGAGCGGTTGCCAGGAACCGTAGGCGGAGGACCAGGTCTGGCCCACTGGTGGTTCGTTGGTGCCTGGCGACGGGAACCGGTAGGAGAACAAGTCCCAGGCCTGGTTGGTGTCGTAGGTGCCAGTCACCGGGTGGCCGGCGGAAATGCCGGGCGGCGGTGTTCCGTCCGCCCAAAGGAACCATCCCATCCAGGACCGACGCGCCAGGCGACGTCCCGTTTGGGCGAGGGTATCGAGCAGGTCCTGAGTCGCCGCCACCCGGGAGCTTCCAGCGACGCCCGGGTATTTGCTCAGATTGGGCACGGCGTTGGTCGAACTCACGCCGGGTGGCTGCAACCGCACGTAAGTCTCGGCCAGCCCGGGAAGACCGTTCCAGTAGCTGGAGCCCACCTGGGTGCCGACCAGGATCTGCACGGAGGGTGCGGCGCCCAGTTCCGGGTGGACCGGCGGGTACGGAACGTTCACCAGGAGCCGGTAAAACTGGGTGGGCCGGTCGAACTCGAAATGTTGGGCGTAGACCCGATAGTCCGGCTGTTCCGAAACCAGGTAAGGCGTGCCGGCCACTTCACTTCCCGGATCGGACTCGGACAGTTCCTCCGAGATGTGAACCCGGTACGCGACCTCGCCCAAGGCTGCCTTGCCCACGGGATACGTCATGACGGCAAGGTTTCCGTCCGTCTCCAGCGCGATGGCTCGGGGCATGGACACCGGGTCGACGGGCGAACTGCCGAAGGCAAACTCCAGGGCGTTGATCACGCCGTCGCCATCGGGATCGGCCAGGGGCAGGGAGTTCGGGGCCTCCAGGTTGTAGGTTCTGGCCCACTCGCGCAGGGTGGCTGCGTCCGTGCGCGGCTCGATCGACAACCCGAGCGAGAAGGTAAGGCCAAGGAGCGCAAGGGCGCGGGGCACGGCTGGGAGGGGCAGGCGTCGGATCATGATGCGATGAAATGAGGGCGTGGCAGGGGGCCCAACTCAGGCGGGAGGCAGATTCGGCGACTGGAAGTCGTCGATGCCTCCCCCACAGGAGCAACCCTTCCTGTACTACCCGAAAAGCCGGGGAAGGTTACCGGGCTTTATCGAGTCGACGGAAACTTGAAGAAGTCACTCCAACCAAACCCGTGCCCGGAAGAAGGCGGGGGCGTTGGTGCCGCTGGGTTCGAGATAGGTTACGAACTGGCCGTTGGCCGGAATTCGGCTGTGGTTGGGAACGGGAGTCCAGGGTCCACGGGTCGGATCCAATGCGGACTCCAGGGCGTAGTACCTCGTTCGCGCCTCGAAGCCGGCTCCGATAGCGGGCAGTGCTCGGAAAGCCACTTGAAGATTGGCCCCGTCGTGGGTGAGTGCGAGGCGAAACACATCGCCGGGGTCCCTGGGCTGGGTGCCGGCGAAATACTCGGCACGATCCGAAGCACCATCACCATCGGAGTCGCGCCCGAGATTGGATCCGGTGGTTCCAAACGTGGCCAACTCCCAATTCTCCGGAACACCATCGCCGTTGGTGTCGACCCCCGCTCCGAAATCGAGGCGCAAGGCCACGCCGGGTTCGGTCACGGAATGGACTGCCTGGTGGGCAATGCCGGTGGCGGTCCGGACGGTGATCACCACCGACTCACCGAGGGCCGCCTGGGTGGAGGAGACATCCGCCGGCTTGGCCACGGGAATGCGCAGCGAATAGTAGAAATCGCCGTTGGCCGAACGGGAGCCCATGCGATAGGAGGCCAGGATCGGGCCGAAGGCGGTGCGACGTGCCTCGATGGTGACTCCGGTGTTGGTGCGGGTGACGGGACGTCCGTCGATGGTGATGGTGCCGTAGAGGAGGTGGTCGGGGATGGGGACGGCCGCTGGGGCGCTGGCTATCACAGAGAGCAGGAGGAACGCTCCCAGGAGGCCTCGCAATCCGAGCGAGGCCAGCGACCGGGCGGGGTGATCCGTGATCGTTGCGAGCGGAGGATGATTGAAACGTGTGTTCATGCGCGTCGAGTGTGCGGTGACGTTCGCGAGTTTAGTTCCCGCTCACGGAATAGGTTTGGAAGTACAACTTGATGTCGTCGACCGACTGAATGAAGAGGTCGAGACCCTTCGTGTAGTCTTCGAGCAGATAGGCGCCCGGGATGATGAGCACCCATTGGGTGTTCCAGACGGAACGGCCGATGAGGCGGGTGCTTTCGTTGAATTGGTCGAGGTCGAACTCGGCGTCCTGGTAGGCACGGAATGCCGAGTGCCGCCGGATTGAGGCGAAAGAACCGTCGGGCGACGGGTCGATGGGCGGTGTGGCCGGATTCGACAAGCTGGCTGTGCCCAGGGGGAAGGGCACAGGAATGCGCTGATCGATGACCTGCCAGTCACGCACGGTGAAGTCGTCGGCTTCGGCGCTGCGGAGGCGGTCCACGCCGACGGGGACGAGGTAGACGCGCGGTTTCCTGGCGAGATCGGCGGCGTCGTAATTGGAGAACCACACGGCGACGGACTTGATGCGGGTGGAGTACTCGGACGGGTCGTAGCTGGAGTCGAGCGGTCCGAGGGGTTGGCCGAAGAAATTCTGGCCCGCGGTTACGGTGGTGCCGAAGCGAAGGACGATGCCGGGCTGGGGACCGGCGGATTCGGGAGCGAATGGACGGCAGTAGCGTCGGAACTCCGCGACGTCCCAAAGGTTGCTGACGAGGCTGGATTGGAGCAGCAGGCGCCAATTGTCGTCGGAACTGTACACGTTGGTTCCGTCGACCGAGGGCAGGACGCGGAAGGCCTCGGACCGAAGGGAAAAGCGGGAGTCCTCGGGGCGATCATTGTTGAGACCGAGTTGGCCTCGGAGAACGTCGAAATTCTGGCGCATGCGGCCCAGGATGCTGGCGAGGCCGACACGGCCGACGACGGGTTCATCGTTGACGAGTTCGCCGAGGCTGCGTTCGCGCAGGATATCGGGGGCAAAGGTTCCGCCGGCGCCGTTGGCGGTGCCGAGATTGAGTTCGTAATCGTAGGCGGCGGCGGCGAGGTGGACGTAGCGGGCGGCGATTTCGAATTGGGCGTCGTATTTCTGGAGGGAATCGTCGCGGAAAATGCGCAGGCCGAGGTCTCGGTAGCGTGCCGCCTGAATACTGCCCGCGGTGACTTTGCGGAAGTTGGTGCGTTGGACGAGGAGCCGCTGGCCTTGTGCGAGAATGGACTCGACGTTGCGGGCGGCCTGAAGGATGGCCTGGTTGGCATTGAACAGCTCGAGGCGGTGGGAGGCTTCGTCGCGGACGAGGACTTCGAGCTCTTTGAGGCGCTCGGCGACCTCGAAGTCCTGTTGATTGGTTTCGACCTGGAGTTCGATGCCGAGTTCGGTTTCCTCCTTGGCGAGTTCGAGAAAATTCTCAGCGATCTCGGCGCCGTGGGCGATGGCTGTGGGTCCCGCTTCGGCGAAGGTGGAGGCGACGTAGATGCTGGCAATGATTGGGGCGAAGACGTCGTTTGCGAGACCGACCACGGTGGGGACGGCATGGACGAGTCCGGCGACCGCGCTTTGGAAGGTGGTGGCGACGCCGTGGGAGACGATCTTGGTAGTTTGGGCGGCGGTGAGAGCGACGTTGTAGACGGTGTTTAGCCCGACCTTGGCGTCGGCCAAGCCCAGTTGCTCGCGGCGCAGTCCGTAGCGCAGTTCGAGGAGCTTGGCGTGTTCTTCGATTTCGCTGACCTGATTCTGGTAGGCCGTGAGCGACTGGCGCAACTGGGCCTGGGCGAGAACGAGTTCTCGCAGGGCACCCTGGAGGCTGCCTTCGGCCCGACGCTGGCCCCAGGATGGGGGAGTTTCGAACGTGTAAGCACCTGGGTGGATGGGGTACTCGACCCGGGTATCGGGCACTTTGGACGGGTCCAGTGCATCGAGCGTGGTCTGGGAGAACTGGGCGGCGAAATTGCCCTTGATGTTCACCGCGATGGCTTGGAGATCGTTGAACTTGGAACTCAGATCGGTGAAGCCCTCACCCCGCGGGTTGTTTTGTGCCGTGACATCGACGGTCGGAACATACATCCAGTGCAGCAGGTCGGGTCCCTGGTAGCCGGAGGGGTAGGTGCCGCCGGGGCCGATGTCACCCGAGTAGGGATAACCGTAGATTTGGATCAGGTCCCCGAGATAGGCGGATTCCTGGGTGGCCACCGATACCGAGAAGTCGGAGACCGAATTCTGCTGTTTCCTCAGCTCGCTGCTGAGCACGGTGGCGCGGTTGAAGGTGACCTCGGCGTTTTGCAGGGCCTTCAGGGCGCGCTGGTAGATCTGATCAAAGTGGGAATTCCTCTGGAAACCGATGCGTACCAGGTCTGGATCGATGTCGAACGGAACCACGCCGTTGGCGAACCCAAGCGGGTTGAGTCCGGCATTGGCCTGATCGAGAAGGTTCACGATGGAGGCAGCCTCGGTCACGATCTGCATGAGTTCGCCGACCGTGGTGCGATCGACCTTCTGGATGCCGACGTGATCAGCGGGATCGACGGTGGGGAGAATGGCGTTGCCGGTGACCCAGTCGAAGTAGGCACCCTGGGCTGCACGGCGAGCCCACCCCGTGACACTCCATGCGCGGTCGCGTTGGGAGTCGGGAAAGCCCTGGAGTTGGGCGACGGGGTCGTCGGTGTATCCGAGGCGATGGGTGCGGTTGACGATTTCGGCGCCGGTGCGTGCGCGGGCAGCTGCGGCGCTGGCGAAGCGGCGTTCGTCCTGGTAGTTCACCTGGATGGGCACTCCGGCGACGAGGGTGTCCTCGGGGCGGGGCGTCCAGACGAAGTTGGTGTGGCGCAGGAGGTCGTAGTAGGTGGTGAGTGCCGAGAGATAATGCCCCCAGGCATCGCCGTGTCCCTGCGGGAACAGGATCCTGGCGTCGCCTGCGTTGATGAAGCCGTCGCTGTTTTGATCGGGGATGCCGTACTTGGCGACGTACGCGGTCTCGCCCTCGTTGCCCGTGAAGTTCCAGAACAGGCGATTGTAGACCGGGGCGGCCCCGACGCCGGCGAAGGTGTCGTCACGGCCGCGGAGCATGGCGAGTTCCTCCTCGAGCAGGGAGCCCATCTGGTTCTGAAACGCGAACACCGACGAGGACATGCTGCCCAGCGCGGTGGAGTCGGTGGTGAGCCCGATGGTGGGATCGGCCGAATCGGCGAAGGCCTCGTTGCCATGGAGGAGATAGAGGTCGGCGATGTTGCCGGCCGCGAGCAGCAGGGCCTTGTCGGCGGGTTCGTAGGCGACCGCCGGGGTGCCGTCGATGCTGAGGCCGCGTCCGCGATTCAAGACGGTGGTGTAGATCTCGATGAGCCCGAAGTTGTCGGTGGTCGCCGGGTTCAGGGCGACGTCCCCTTCGTAACGCGGCCCCGCCTCGGCGATGGTGCTGGCGAGGGTGTTGACCTGATTGTTGTCGAAATCACTGCCGCGCTGCGCGAAGAGGTTGATGCCGCCGAGGACGCGTTTGATCCAGCCGGGCACCAGCATGGCGCGAGGTGCATTGGCCGTGGCCGACGGGTCACCGATCCAACCGCTCCAGTTGGTTTGACCCTCGGGGGTGACCTCGCCGTAGCGCATGATGTACCAGACGTCGGACAACGTGAGCAAACCGGAGAGGGCACCGGAGCCAAGCGTCAGATCATTCACGCCACGGCCGGAGGCGGGATCCGTGGGGTAGGGGACCCAGTTCCGGGCATCGGTGATGTCGCCCTTGGCGTCGGTCAGCGGAACGGCGGTGGGATCGAATCCGGCGCCATCCACCTGGTACAGCCACTGAAAGACGAAGCCATCGGGTTGGCCCGCGAAGTCGGCGTTGTGCCGCAGGGTGACCCGTTCATCGAGCACGTTGTCCGGCTGAATGTTCGCGAGGGATCCGCGAGCGAGCAGGTCATCGACGCGGATGACATGGAGGCTGACCGGGAGACCGGAGAGGGTGGGATCGTTGTTTTCGGCGACGACGACATAGCCGCTGGAGGGGTTCCTGGGAGGCCCGCTGGTGCTCCACACGACGCCGTCCAGCAGGGTGCCGGCGTTGGTTCGGGAGGAGCTGTCTGCGGCGATGGAACCTGTCAGTTCATCGAAGCGCCACAGACCGACGAGACCGGGTTCGATTCCCGTGAGACGGCTCAGTTTGTTGGCCTTAATTTCAGCGGCGGAACGGGCGTAGTTCCAAACACGGAGGTCGGAAACGCTACCGACAAAAGGACCCGCCTGGGGGCCGTAGTCGGAGTAATCGCCGAGGGAAACGTCGGCACCTGGGTGGACCTCTCCCGGGCCGATGAGGCCGACATGCACGAGGGTGCCGTTCAGGTACAGTTGAGGCTGGCGGTCATTGAACACGACCGCGACATGCTGCCAGCCCACGAGGTTGGTGGCGTAGACCAGGATCGGAGCGAAGAGCCAGTCTCCCTGGAGGGCGACGGTCACGCCGTTGGTGCCGACGGAGATGCCGGCGCCTGTGGAACCCGGGCCGTAGGCCTTTGCGCCCTGGAGGGGAAACACCGCGAAGCTTTGGCCGGTATGGGAGTCATTGGCATCGGTGCGCTCGCGTTGGAGGGAGATGGCGGTTTCCGGCAGGACCCAGAGTTCCATGGTGAACGTATTGGTCACGTCACCGAACACGGGCCCGACACGCATTGCGGCGGTATTGGTCCTGATTTGTATCGCGCTGGCGGGTGGGGCGGGCGGGGTCAGCAGGGGTTGGCTGACGCTCAGCGCTTTGGCGCCCAAGAGAGTCTCCCGAACGATGTTGGTCGCGGTGAGGCCATTGGTGGTGACGACCTGGGTGGTGAGGCCGACCAGCAGGGATTCATCGGGAAGCCCATCCCCGGTGAGGTCGAGACGGTTGGGATTTCGGGTCACGGCATACAAGTCCTGGATGGCTGCCGCGAATTTGGGATCCTGGGACGGATCCATGCCCTGGATGACGAGGCTTTCGCGTTTGCTCATCACGTTGACGAGCGTGATCGGATTGGCTCCGTCGGAGGGCGTGACGACGAATCCCCGGAAGCCGAGCAACCGATTCCGAGGATCGTGGTAAAGGCGCACGCGCAGGTAGTAGGGAAGGTCCGGGAAGATTTCGGTGCCCGTTGAAGGGTCCACCTGACGGCGCACGGAAGCTGGGAAGGCGAAGTCTTCCTCGAGCTGGATCGTGCGGGCGCTCAATGGATCGAAGAGTCGCGCCGCGGCGCTCAGCGGTCGCGAACCGGTAGGGTCGCCGCTGTCGAAGATCACCTGGGCGCTGGCCATGTCGGTGATGTCAGGCAGGCCATCCGTGGCGGTGGTGAGCGATTGTCCGACGAGGAGAGCAGGCGTTTCCTGTGGCCAATAGATGACGTAAGAGACGTCCATGGGCTGGCCGATGCTTCCGTTGTCGCGGTGGTCGAGCCAGGGAATGGGATCCCCTTCGATGCGTTCAGGAATGCCGTCGCGGTCGAGGTCGTAGAAGAAGCCCCTCTGGAGCGGATAGAAGAAACGAAGGACCACGAGGTCGTCCGAGCCGTCAATGCCGGCGGCTTTGGCATAGAATCGGCCGTGGACATCCTGCCAGGCGGGGCCCTGGACCACGGTATTCTGGGCGTTCATGAGGGGCAGGGCGGAGATGGGGATTGGGGGCTGGATCTCGCGTCCGGCGGTGCCCACGTAGCGGAAGGTGAAGGCAGTATTCTCGGCGACGACGGAGTAGACCTTCATGCGCCACTCGCCGCTCGTTGGATCGAGGTAGCGAAGAAGCACGAATGGATCCGATGCCTTCGGGGTGATCCTTGCGTTGAGGTCGTTGCGAAGGGCGTAGAGGGTTCCGTTGGAGAAAAGGGCGTGTTCCTCGTTGGGATTGAAGCCGGGGAGGTTGGGATTGGGCTGATCGTAGATGGCGCTTTGCGGAAAAGCTTGGGGCGAGAGGGGGCCGGAGCCGAGTTGGCTGGCGATGACGATGGACTCGGGATCGGTGGGCCAGCGCACCGCGTACTGGTAGGGCAACGACGCCCAGGAAGTGCCGATGCGATCCTGTCGGTACCAGACGACGACGAAGCTCTCACCGCGCTCGTTGCTGTTGACGGGAAGAATGGGACCGCGCCGGGTGGTGAGTTGGTAGGCGGCGTTGGTGCCGGCGCCGTCATAATAGGCGTTGGTGCTGAGGACGTAGCCATTGAGGCCCGGATAATCCTGGTGCAACGCGTTGGTGATTGGCTGCCCGACGGTCCACAGGACGTTGGTGACCAGGAAGGCCGGGTCATTCCAGGCGATGGTCCGCACCACCGAGAAGTGGTTGGGTTGGTTCTCGGGGTTTTGAGGGCGGCCGTCGGTGCGGAGGTAATGCAGGACGCTGTAGCCGGGTGTCTGGGTGTTGAAGAGCTTCGTGGTGGCATCGACGCGCTCCTCGCCGGTGGGATAGCTGACGTCCACGAATCCGTAACGGAAGCTGGGGTCGTTCGGTTGGACCTGGACCGGGGCGCCGGCCACGTGAATCGGGGGATCGGTCGGCCAAACGTTGAACGACAGCGTGGTGATGGCGACCTCGTTGGTGAAAATCTGGCGAATGAACGAGTCACCGAACTGGGTGTCGTTGGTGACCGTGGCGAACTCGCCGGTTCGCCAGCGGATCTCGGCGACCACCGGCCGGATGGCGTAGAGCTTACGTTCCAGAGCGCTCCAGAAGAATGAATTGTCCCATCGGTCGGTGCCGGCACCCTGAAGGATGGTGATCGTCGGGTTCTCCCCGATGGCGCCTTCCGGCCGGAAGACGCGCCGGCCAATCTCCGTGGCGGGGAAGAGGACGAGCGCTTGATTGGCGCCGTTGCCGCGAGAGCCATTGGCGGCAATCTGGGAGCGATCGTTGATGCCGCGGGCGTCGGTCAAGGTCCAGCCCGAGCCTGGGCTGAGCGCGGTCAGGTCGTGGGCACGGCCGTCGGTGTACAGAAAGGCGCGCCAGACGCCATTGGTGAGGGCGCGTCCCACGAGTTGCCCGAAGCGGTTCACTCCGAAGACTTCCGCGGCACCTCCGCCAAACATGTCGCCGAGATCGGTCCAGCTGCCATCCTCGTAGGTGACGACCCGGGAACGGGCGCCGGAGGGGAAGATGCCTTGGCCGACGATCAGCCCCTGGTCGCTGATGGCGGTGACGACGACATGATCCGCGCCGGCGGGGCGGCTTAGATCCTCGGTGAGGCCGTTGACGGAGCGGAACGCGTTCGTATTGCCGCCATTGGCGAGTCGGGCATGGCCGGCGATCTCGCCGGCGGTATTCACGGCGGTGGCCCACATGCTGGCGTAACCGTTGGTGAGGGCGAGCGGTGTCAGGGCCGAGGTGCCGGCGGTGAACGCCCGGAACGTGCCGTCGCCTGTCTGGGCATAACCGACGATGAGTCCGTCGTCGTTGATGCCGGTGGCGACGCTGAGATTGCCACCTGGGATCACCCCCAGGGTCGTGGGACGCGAATCCTCACGGGGATCGATGACGAAGGCGGTGGAAGCGTTCTGCGGATCGGTGGTTGCGCCGACCATGACGCCCGACGCGTTGACATCAAGGCCGGCGCCGGTGGGTCCCCCGAGGTTGTCGGTGACGTAACCGCGTTCGGCGAGGCCATAACCGGTGTAGAAGAAGGGCTGACTATTGGTGGGTGACGCGATGCTGGCGGCGTACCCGGCGAGTTGACCGGAGGCGTTGATGGCGGTGGCGAACGAGGACGGTTGCTGGACCACGGAACCGGCATGGACCACGGCGAAGGCGAGTCGTGGATTGACCCGCACCTGAAACGAGGTCGTTGCCGTGCGGACTCCGTTGTTGAGGGTGATTTCGATGGTCGAGTCGCCGACTTCTCCATCGACGGGCGTGAGGGTCAGGTTGCGCGAGGTTCCGGTTCCGGAAACCACGATATTCGCCGTGGGCAGAAGGGTTGGATTCGAGGATCGGATGCTGAACGTCAACCGCGAGCCGTCGGGTTGATCCTCGTCGGTGACCGAAAAAGGAATCACGAGAGGCGGGTCCTCCTCCTCAAACTCCTGGTCGCGGATGCTGCTGATGGTCGGCGGAATGGGAACGAACGCGACCTCCAGGGGAAGCGACTGGATGGCGGAAACGGAACCGCGATCGTCGGTGACGGTGTAACGGATCACATTGGTGCCGGAGTATCCCCGCGTCGGGGTGAACGTGTAGAGGCCGGGTACGAGCGGGTCGGGCTGGAGCGTTCCGTTCTCCGGGGACACACGGATCTGGTAGGTCAGAGGGGCGCGGCCGAAGGCGAAGCCGGGGAGGAAGATCTGCGTATTCCGGCTGTTGCCTGGGACGATGATCTGGGCGAGAGCGGGAGCGGCGTTGGTGGTCCAGTCGATGGGCGGGGTCAGGGTGCCGTCGAATCGGATGCCGCCGGGTTTTACGGCGCTGGAATCATAGGCAACGAGGCCGTTGCCCTCATCCAGGCGGTAGTAGAGGTAGAGGTCGGATTCATTGCCGACCAGGGATGTGTTCATCCTGCGGAACAAGTCGTCGCTGGTCAGCGCGCGACGCCACAGACGCACTTCGTCGATGGTTCCCTGGAAGAATCCGGACAGACCGGCAACGGAGCCGAGGTAGAGGCCGGCCGGCCCGAGGTTCACGTCGTTGTTCGTGATCGAACCGAGACTGATGCCATCGCGGAAGATTTCCCGTCCGCCGGTGGTGACATCGAACACTGCCGCCCAATGATGCCAATCGAGATCCGAATGGTAGGTGGCGGTGGAGAGGAGTTCCACGTTGGGGAGCGTGGCGTTCATCTGAAGTCCGACGCGGCCGTCGTCGAACCAGCCGAAGGTGGCCTGGGTACGGTCGGTGGCGTTCAGTCCGGAGAAGCTGAAAAGTGCCTGAACATTGCCGGAACCGGGAGCAGTGGTCTGGGAGCGGCGCGCCCACAATTCGAGAGTGAACGAGTTTCCTCCGAGGTTGAACCCGGGGGAACGTTGGACGCCCCCGGAAGGTCCGTTGAGTTGGAGAGCATGGACGGAACCGGCGACGGGAGCCGGGTTGCGATTCAGGACGTTGATCTGGACGAGTGCTGGCGGGGATGAAACGCCGCCGAGGCTGGCGGTGAAGGCGAAATCATCTCCGCCGAAGTAGTAGGGCTGGGGCTGGTAGCGGGCGACGTTTCCTGTGATCGCGAGGTTGCCCCAGGCGGGCTGTTCCGAGGTGGCTATCGCGAGGGTGTTTCCGGGCGGCGGCGTGCCGATCGGTTGCAGGCGGTAGGCTGGGATGGGGGATTCGACGGTGCCGACGGGCAGCGTCCACTGCACGGAGAGGTGAGGGCTGACGATGCCGCCCGAACCTGCCTGATGCCGGACTTCGAAGTAATATTGCTGGCCTGCGACGAGGTCGACTTTGGCGGTCTGCACCGTGGGTTGGGCGTCGAACTGGCGGAAGCTCACCCCGGAAGCGGGCGAGAGGGCGATCGGTCTTGCGGTGGCAGGATCGCTGTTGGTTCCGAGGAGCAAATTGCCCTCGTTGGCACTGGCGATGGCAAAGGTGTACGTGCCCGTCTCCGGGGCGAGGATCAAACCTCGGATGCGTTGGGCGTAGGGCACGCTGGAACCGGGTGGGACCTCCACACCCAAGCCGTTGGCAACGATGGCATCCGGGGCATTGGGCCAGCCCGGGCTGACGAGCAGCCCCGACCCCACGGAGGTGCTGTCGGGACCGAAGAACAGTTCTCGGACAACGCCACCGCTTCCCCAGGCGTTGTTGCCGGTGATCACCGTGGCGAGGCCGAGGGACGAGATGACGTTCTGCTCCACATCGACCGAGGAAGAAGGCGGGACTCCGGGGACGTAGCCTGGGAAGCCGGCCAGTGGAATGGATTGCCGATAAATGCTGGAATCGATCAATTGCCCGGAAAGCAAGGTGCGCGGGAAGGACGAGCCGTTGGTGCCGCCATCGAAACGGACGAAGCCTTCATCGCATCGGAAGTAACGGAGCAACCCGGGAGCGTCGGCACGGACGGCACGGTTATAGTTGTCGGCGATTTCCTTGGGGCTTCGGGCAACATTCCAGATTCGGATTTCGTCGAGGTGTCCGGTCCAACGTCGGGGACTGGAGAAGTCCGGATCGTGCCCCACCACAATGGAGCCGGTGGTGACATTGGGCAGGGACGCCAGCGTTCCGGAGGCGGACACCTCACCGTCGACATAAAGCGTCACCGATTGGCCGGAGACCACCGCGGCGACGTGGTGCCACTCATTCAGAGGCACCTTTTTCGTCGCGTTGGCGGGAGTGAAGTCGTTGAACCAATTGGCGATGGAAGGCGAGCCGTCGGACTTCAAGGCGAGGGCGAGTCCTTGCGATGACCTGGGTTGGCCGAGGAACGTGATGAAGTTGAAATTCACATCATGGAGCGCGGTGGGATGAACCCAGGCCTCCAAGGTGGCTGTTTGACCCAGGTTCGTCCCTGGGGAGTCGCCGTTGCTGGTGCCGTACTGGGTTCCTGTGGTGGCCGTGTCGAAAGAGACTGCGGTGCCTGCCCCGAGGACGGTGGGCCACTGCTGGCGTTCGGTGGTGGTGATGGCGACCTGGCTGGTGGCGGAGTCGCCGGACGGATCGGTGACCCGGAGGTGGATGATTCCTGAACCGGTGACTCCCAGTCGCGGGGTGAAGACCAGGGATCGCTGGTTGGGAACGTTGGTGTCCACGGGCAGGAAGAAGATGGAGCGAGCGTCGATGAGGTTGGTGGGCATCGAGTCGATGGACATCGTGAGCTTTTCGGTGGGCCAGTGGGGGCTGGCGATGGCCATGGGCAGCACGTGGGTGTATCCCTGGGGCTGAGTGATGGGATTCACCGACTGGAGGGAGGGTGGGATGTTCGGCTGGACAAAGTGGGCGTAGGTGGCGGTTCCTTTGGGATGACCGCCCCCCGGATCGAGCTGAAGGGAGACGTTCGCATGTCCGTGCTGGCCCGGTTTCGGAGTCACCGTGATCCGGCGGGTGGTGGGTGAAGTCGTGGTGACGGTGAAACTGGTGCCGTCCAAGAGCTGCGTATTGTCCGTGGTTGCCGTGATCGTGACGTTTTCAGGAGACGCCTCGAGCGTTTGGAACGTGAAATCGAACGAATACGGGATGTCCTGAAAAGAGGTTTGCGGTAGTGGTGGGGGATCTACGAAGGGCGCTGTCTGGGCGTCGATGGAGATGTTGTAGGTATCGAGGTAGAAGGAAGGCTGAGTGATGGAACCTCCAAAGCCGAACTGCCATTCCGGGTTGGAAGTCCACGTCAGGGGAATGTTGGAGGCGATGGTGTTCGCGCCCCATACCATCGAGAACCCCTGGTCCGGCGAATATCCGATGGATGCCGCCCCGGTTGTGCCGATCGCAATATCCCAGGTCGCGATCTCCGTGCCCTGCCAGTAAACGTGAATCCTATGATCGGAGGTGCTGATGACAGGGCCGACTCGGTTCACCAAGACGACCAGGCCGCTGCCATTGCCTGGGGCGACGTCGCCATAAAAGAGGGAGCCTGGCGGCGAGAACCAAAAGGCCGTTGTGGCCACGGGAGTGGGGTTGCCCTTCACGCGATCCAGGTTCCACCAGAAGTTGGCCTGGAACGCCTGGACGGCTTGGGGTCGCAAGGCGCCGGTGGGGGGATGGGACCATAGGACGGCTCCCCTTCCTGCGGCATTGACCGGCAACCCATATTGGAGGGAGCCATCAAAGGCGGTCGAAACCTGCATGGCGCCCGAGGTGCTGGCATTCGCCTGGCTGTTGGGCGTGACGAAGGGGAAGGCTCCAGCAGAGACGCCCAGCAGGACGGCGGTGGTCCACAGAAGGAGAGCGACACACCGGCACCCATGCATCCACAGATTCGATTTCATGACAGTCAGAGTTGGGTTTGAGCGGGGAACGGGTTCAGGGGGCATTCAGGGTGCCGACATCCGAAATGCGTCGGAGAGTCAGCGAACCGGAGGTGCTGAGGGGATTCTTGTGAAGGCCGGTGAGTGTCTCGGAATAAGTACCGCCGAGGATCTGGTCGCCGTCGCCGGGTGGCGCAGTGTCGGGCGCACCGAAGGCGAGGGTGATTTGGCGTGTGATGGCGTAGGACCGGTTGGTGCCGTGATCCGGATGGTAGCGATGGAGAAAGGGATTGCTCGGCAGGTCGGGCGTCACGTTCAAGGTGCCAGTGACTTGGTTGCTGATGGCCAGAGTACCGATCAGAGGCAGTTGGAATTGGCCCGGGGCGGTTGCGAAATCGAAGTGTGGCGCTGTCAATCGGCGGCCGGCGATGCGACCGGAACGAAGGTCGGATGGCGAAAGAGCTGCAAGGACCGAGGGGTCGGTGATCAGCCGCGACGGGCGGGGCGACAGGGTGGACACCAGGGAGCCGTCGGTCGTCGCGGGTGAAGTGTTGTCCGAGGTGTAGAGCAGGGTGACATCGCGCAGGAGGGTGACCTGACCGCTGGAATTCACGTGCAGGAGAAGTCGCAGCGGAAAAGCCAACGGCACCGTGCCGGAACCGGTCTGGTCTCCGGATTCGGGGACGGGAACAACCTGGGTGATGTTGGCTGTGCCCAGCCAAAGGCCGGTCGTGTCGGCGACCGGACTCGCGAGGGCTCGGGCCCCGATCTGGAACAGGGTTCCTTCCCCGTCGCTGATGGCCAGGAGACTGGTGTGCAGGTCGGGTCGCGCCGGATCGGAGGTCGACGGTGACAATTTCGAGCGGTCGAGCGCGATGACCAGTTGGTGGCTGGATGAGGCGACAACGGTCTGGTGGTGAGTTCCCAGGGGTTTGGTGGTGTTGGTGGAACCGGAGAGCGCGGATTGAACCAGGACGAGGTGGGTGGGTTCCGCGACCTGATGCAGAATCCGGACCTCTTTGGACAGCGCGTGGCGATTGTGGAGAGTGAGTGCGACGCGTCGCTGGGTGGCATCGAAATCAAGGGTGTCACCTGTGTCGGATTCGATGTGAAAAGGGGCGATGAAGTCCGATGGGCCGCGGGTGTAAACCCAGCACGCTTCACCGCGTCGCATCACCGCGTCGGGTGGGACCAGGTTCCACGAACCGTCGGGGGACAGACGGTAGATGGGTTCGAGTTGCTGGCTCGCGGTGTCATAGTGCGCCGTGGAGGCTCGGAAGAAGGTGCGAAAAGAGATCGGTAGGGCGGGATCGACGGGAAAACCGCGCAGGTTGTAGCGATCCGGCGCCCACTCCGGTGTTCGAATGATGGGGCGACCGGTGACCGACCAGGTCACCGTGTTGCTGCCGCCGATGCGGATCAGGTACGCGCGCTGGGGCAGGACGGCGCGGAGGTTCGAAACAACGGATTCGGGAGAGTCTTCGGGGAAGTAGGATAGCCACTGGGCACGGTTCCAACCGGCGGAGGCGGGATTCTGAATGAAGTCGGTGGCCGAGACGCGATCGGACCAGGTCCAGGCGCTGACGAGAGGCAGCCCGGCAAACACCTGGGCGGGATCGCGGTCGGGGGCCTCCACCTCCAGCCAGATGGCGTTCCAGCCTGGCTGGAGTTCGAAGCTTTGGGTTTGGGTTTGGGCGAGGCTCGTCGCGGGCACGAGCAACGCGATCGTGCAGGCGACCAAGGCGGTCGCGAATCCCGCGGCGCGGTTCAGCCAGGGGCATGGATTGGTCAAACGGTTCGTCATGGGAGGGAGAATCTTCCCCGAACAAACTCCGACACCGGCCTTGGGGTCGTTGGGTTCACTCCTTGGAAGAATCTGTGAGTGCTTACCGCAATTCGCGGGGAAGGTTACCGACTGAGGTGAAGCTTCTCGAAAGTCAGGGCGCGGGGAGGGACGGAGGACGTTGCGCGTGGAACGATTCGGGTGGGTGGGTGGCACGCGGATCTTCCATGGCTGACAGGCGTTCGGTGTGGATCTCGACGCGATGGCGTGAACGCAGTTCATCGAGCAGGGCGGTTTCCGCCTCCGCCTTGCGCGACTGACCCAGTTCCCGACGAATGCGTTCGCGGACGGAATCCAGGGAAGCGAGTTGGCCTTCCTGGCGTTCGACCAGCTTCAGCAGGAACCAGCCTTCATCGGTTGGAATGATGGGGCTGATGTCTCCGGGAGCGGCCAATAAGAAGGCGGCCTCCACCACGGCGGCGGGCCAGGTTCGAGCCGCTTGTGCGCGGTTCAGCCACCCCACATCACCGCCGTTCCGGCGCGAGGACAGGTGGGACGAATGGATGGCAGCCAAGTCCCCGAAATCCCGCGCCGCTGCGGCTTGCGACACCGCCAGCTCTCGCACGCGAGCGATCCTCGGTTCCAGTTCTTCCGGCTTTCCCTCTCTTGAAACGGGTGAGGGTCCGATCCGGATGATGGCGAGGCGGCGGCGTTCGGGAGCGGTGAACTGCGCCGCGTGGTCCTGAAAATAGGCCTCAATCGCGGCATCCTCCACGCTCTGGGACGCGGGGAGCGCGGATTCGAGCTCCTCGCGGAATCGGCTGGTCACCCACCGTTTCCATGCGGCGCGAACATCCTCACGCTCCGTGAATCGGGTGCGGGTGGCTTCGGCGAAATAGAGTTCGCGGCGGATCAGATCCTCCAAGACGACGGCGGCGTGCTGGGAGGCGTCGGTGTTGCTGAACGGTGGTTTTTTCGCCCAGGCGGCGAGCAAGTCGGACTCGGTGATGAGGGCGTCGCCGACGCGCGCGAGGATCTTTGGATCGGTGGATGCAGCGTGGGTCGGGTGGCTGGAGGAACCGGCGATTCGGACGGAGTAGGCAACGCCGCCAGCGATGGCGAGTCCGAGAATCCACGCCACGTGGATGAGGCGTTTCCAGGGAATGGCCTTGGCAGGCGCAGGGCTTTCGGACCGTGGTTCTTGGAGCATGGCAAGGCACGTCCTGGGTGAAGAAGGTCGGGCTGCGGGCCCGGCGGGTTTCCCAAGGCGTCCGCGGGTGCTTACCGGAAAGTGCGGTGAAGGTTACCGACCCCCGAATGCGGGGACAGGACCAGTCACTGTTCATGGGAAGCGCCCTGTTCGATACCGACCTGCTCACGGGCCATGAACCGGGGATTCCGGGGGGCGAGACGCCCCCCTCTACGGCAGGCGGGACGCCCGCCGCTACGGAGGCGCGGTTCATGGAGAGCGCCCTGTTCGATACCGACCTGCTCACGGACTATGAACCGAGGGGAGACTCCGGGGGGCGAGACGCCCCCCTCTACGGCAGGCGGGACGCCCGCCGCTACGAAAGCGCGGTTCATGGAAAGCGCCCTGATGCATCATGACCTGCTCACGGCACTTGAACCGAGGAGAGGTTCACCACAGGGACACAGAGGCACGGAGTTCAAGGCGGCATGTGTTGTGACTCTGTGGTGAGAATCAGGTTCATGGAGCCGGGATGTCAGCGAAGGGAGCGGGCCTGGCGGCGAGGCGTTCCACAAAGAACCAACGTGCCCAACGATCGTAGAAATCGGTACCGGGATCCTGCGAGGGCGTGAACCGGTCGCGGGCATCGCGCCAGGTCTCAAAGGGAATGGTGTGAAGGATGTTGTCATCGTCGAGACGCCGACCGGCGATGGCCTCGGCAAGGCTGGGAAGCCAATCCGGTGATGGCGCCGGCGCGACGACGACTGGCCAGATTCTCACGGTTTGGTCGGAAGAGGCCGTGGCAAAGCGTCTGCCGTCGGGCGAGAATGCGATGCGCTTGAGCGTGTTGCCGCTTCGCATCCAATTGCCGATTGGCAAACCCGTTTCAGTGTCCCACAACCGGGCGAAGCCAGCGTCGTCGCCGGTGGCCACCCATCGTCCGTCCGGACTGTACTGGACGTGCCACACTCCGCCGGGGTGTCGCATGGTCTCGGAAACCTGGCGGCCAGTCTCGAGGTCCCGGATTCGCGCGGTCCTGTCCGCTGAACCTATCAGGATGCGACGTCCATCGGGCGAGAAGACAGCGGCATAGACCGCCTTCTCGGACCTGAATTCCCGTACCACCCGCGCCGTTTCGGTTTCCCAAATGAGAACGGTCTGATCGCCGGACGCCGTGGCGAGCTGCCGTCCGTCCCGGCTCAGTCGCGTTGCCCAGACCACCGAGCGATGTCGCCCCGAAGCGGGAAGTGGCTTCATGTCCGGGAGTGACCAGAAATGGACGTCGCCGTGGACGGTTCCGGAGATTAAGCGCTTCCGGTCCGGCGTGATGACCGATGTGACCAGGGCTGCACCGGCTTTGGAGGTCTCCAGCACCGACTGGGCGGTTTCGGAATTCAGCAGAACAACCTGTTCCGACGGGGCGCCCACGCCCAGCCAAAGCCCGTCCGGGGAGTACCACATATCGTGGATGGGCCCGGCTGTCCGGATCGCCGCCGTGACTGGGGCCCCCGTCTCAGCATCCCAGATGCGAAGCATTCCCCTCTCGGTACTGGTCGCCACGCGCCGTCCGTCGGGGGAAACGGCGACGCGGGAAACCAGCCCGCCCATGGGGAGTTCATGGCGTGTGGCGCCGTTCTGGGCATCGAGGATGGCTGCCGAGGTATCCCCGGCCACCACCAGCCAACGCGCATCCGGTGAGAACGCCAGGTCCCACACCACATTGGTCCGCTGAATCACCTGGGGTTCCGATCGGCGCACACGCAGATCCCAGAATCGCACCCAGCCGTCCACCGATGCGGTGGCCAGTGTGGCGCCGTCCGGCGAAACGATGGCGGCGTTGACCTGGCCGGAGTGCTCGATTCGGTCCGGCAGGCTCTGGCCGGTTTCGAGATCGAACTGCTGAACCATTCCGTCGGTGGTGGCCACCAGCAGGCGCCGATGGCCATCCAGGAATCGGAAGGCTTCGACGCGGGTGACTTCTCCGAAATCGCGCTGAAAGATTGGCTCGCCTCCAACCGCCGGAAGCGCGGTCCCATCCCCAAGCCGAGGCAGGCGATACACCAGGGTTTGCCCGCCCCAACGGCAGAGCGCCACCAGGCTATCGTCGTCGCTCAACGCCGTGGAATAGATATAGGTCGACCGCGATCCTTCCGGAGGTTGTGCCTCCCAGACACGTTCTCCCGAAACGATGTCCCACAACCCCAGCTTCCAGGTGGAAGACGTGGAGGGGATCCACGACCGGAAAAGGTACCGGCCATTTCCGCTGAATCCCGCCATGCGCACGGTGGGATCCGACAGGGCCGGGCTTTCAATGGGACGGAGTTCGTTGGGATTCCAAAGCTGCGGTGGAGTACTGCTGGAGACGAGCAGGGCACGGCGACCATCCCGGGACATCTGCCAGCGCAGAATGCCGCGGTTGGTGCTTGGATACTCCCGATCCAGCAGGCCTTCGGCGGTCCACAGGGAGATACCCGTTCGGTCGGCGACCAACACCCGTCCGCCCTCGGGTTCCCAGGTCGCCGTGGGCGAGACAAAGATGCGAGGCAGAACCAAGGGCGGACCACCCTCTCGCCAGTTCCAGACACGGACGCGGTCGTCGGCACACGCGGTGACGAGACGGTGGCCGTCCCTGGAGAATTCGGCGCTGAGAACCGCGTTGGAATGGATGAGCGGCGCGGTGTAGGGGATCGAAAGGGTCACGTCACCAAGCAACGAAAGCAGCCGTGATGCGGCGATGGGATTGGAGGGGTCGGCCCGGGTGGCTCGGGCAAACCAAGTCAACGCTGGGATGGTTTTTCCGTCCTCCAGCAGTTGCTCGGCGTCGTTCCATTCACGGACGAACAGGTCGCGGGCGAGGCGCCGGTTGGCGGCTTCGGTTTCGCTGCGGGCGCGCTGGACGCGGAAACTGAACCAAAGCGAACCGGCGGCGAGGGCGACCAGGGAGATGGCGGCGGTGGTGACGAGGGCGCTGGTGACCCGATTGCGCCGGATCCATTTCAGGGCGCGTTCCCATGCCGGGACTGGTCGTGCGGCGATGGGTTCGTGGCGGAGGAAGCGATGAAGATCATCGGCCAGCGCAGCCGCCGAGACGTAACGGCGTTCGGGCGCCTTTTCCAGGCATTTGAGGACGATCGTGTCGAGATCCTGGGGGATGGCCGGATCCAGCCTGGAGGGCGGCAACGGTTCGGCGTCGCGGATGCGAACAAGGGTTTCCGGGAGCGATGCCGCCAGGAACGGTGGTCGACCGGTGAGGAGTTCGTAAAGCAAGGCGCCGACGCCGTAGACGTCGCTTGGCGGCCCGACGCTGCCATGTCGGCCTTCGGCTTGTTCGGGGGACAGGTAATTGGGGGAGCCCAGCATCTCGCCGGTCAGGGTCAGATCCCCGCTGCCGTCCAGTTTCTTCGCGAGCCCGAAATCGGTGAGCCGGACTTGATCGAAGACGTCCAACAGAACGTTGGAAGGTTTGACGTCGCGGTGCAGCACGCCATGGGAATGGGCGTAGGCGATCGCTTCCGCCACCGTGCGCGCATAACGGGCTGCACGGAGGGGAGGAATGGGACCGGCCCTCAACACCTCCGCAAGGCTGCGGCCTTCCACGTATTCCATGGCCAGGAACGGTTGTCCGTCGCATTCCCCCACCTCGAACACCGATACGATGTGGGGATGTCTCAGGGCGGCGGCGGACTGGGCCTCCCGATGGAAGCGACGGATGCTGTCGGGGCTGGAATATCGGCCGAGCAGGAGAAGTTTGACCGCCACGGTGCGATCGAGGCTGCCCTGGTGGGCGCGGTACACGACACCCATGCCACCGTGGGCGATTTGTTCCTTGAGGGAATAATCCCCCAGTTGGAAGGCACTGAACGGCGCAGGGGGGGAGCGGTCCGCCGACAGGGGGCCTTCCGCCGACGGCGATGACGGACCGCACGCCAGGCGGGCGACGCAAGTCCAGCAGGCGCTTCCTGGGGCGTCTGCGGTCAGTGGCGCACCACAACTGCGGCAGGTTCGCCCCTGTTCCCGGTTGGAGTTCGATGTGGGCACGCCCGAGGGTCTTACCGGATAGGAGGGCGAAAGTTACGAGGGAGGCCCCGGGTTGGATCAACGGGTCAGAATGCGAAACAGCCGTTGAAGTTCGTCCTCCACCTCCCCTGGATCGGCCACGGTCTGAATGATCTCGTCACGCAGCAGGGCCCGAAAGCGCGCGCGGAGCCGGTGCATGGTGACCTTGACGGCGACGGCGGTCATGTCCAGGGCGGCGGCGATTTCCGCATAAGGCGTGCTCGTGTCGTCCCCCCAAAGATTGGGTTCGAGGTGATCAAACAACTCGGCCCTGCCGGTCATCGCCAGTTCCTGACGCAGGCGGTGGAGTGTTTCAGCAATCAGGGTGGAGGCCCAGCGGCGGTCGAACAGCTCGGCGGGCGAAAGGTCGGTGGAAGGTTCGGAATTGTACCGTTCCTCGGCCGATTGGGCGTCCCAGGAGATCATGGCGCGTCCACCACCGCGCTTTTGCGTCGAAGCCTTTTCGTGTTCGTTGTGAAGGAAGTTTTCGAGGGAACGCAGGAGGAAGGTGCGGAACCGCCCGCGTTCGCGGTCGGCGAGTGAGATCTGATTCCGCGCGATGAGCTTTTCGAAAAAGGCCTGAGTCAGGTCCTGGGCATCCTCGGCGGACCGCCCATGGCGCCGCACGCAGCAGTACAGCGGGTACCAGTAGGTCTGGCACAGCCTCGCGAGTGCAGCCTGAGCTTCCGGCGTGTCCGTGTCGCCAGCCGCCAGCACGACGCTCCAATGCGTGGTGTTGAACACGGGGGTGACGCCCAGACCCTGGACCTGGCGCAAATTCACCGAATCCTGCTGCACGCTGGCCAGGGTACTGGACGCGGCGTTCGGGGGAAGGGGGATTTCCAGTGCCACGCGTCGCCTGGGATGATTTGGGTGAGTTGCTTATGAAATTCATTTAGAGCGTTGACAGTAAATGTGTCGCTCACTAGAAACGCTGCCGTCTTCCAAAGCTCGCGCTCCGCAGTTTCGAGAGTGAGCGGCAATCCACCCTACTTCACGACGTGAAAAGCGAATTCCAAACCCAGACGGGATTCAGGGCTTTACCAACCACCGTTGGCCATCGCCCTCAGGGATCGAAGGTGGTGGGGGTTCTGATGGCTGTGGGCGTCGGCATGTCGTCCATGGCGCAGGTTTTCCTGCAGGACTCGCCGGAATCCGATCCCTCCCGTCACTCGGGCCCGCGACTTCATGCGGCGGAGTGGACCTCGTTGGGGGATGCGGGTTGGACGGTCAGCCCCAGGGAAGACACGGGGGGAGCCTGGAACTGGCTGAAGGAGGCGCGGAGCACGGGGCGGGATTCGTGGGAATGGCTGACCAGCGGGGATATGCTGACGTTGGGTCGGGCTCCCGAAGAGACGATGGAATCGCTGGGCGACGGGCCGGTGCTCATTCGCTTTCAGGCCACGGATCTGGCGGATCAAGTCCAGGGCCAGGACTTGTGGCGCTATGATTACCAGCCGGGTGGAATCCCCCTGAAAGCCAACGAGGGATTCACGATTTATTTCGACACGGCCCTTTACGAGAACCTCCAGCAACCTCCGCCGGTGCCGAACGGCGATTTGGATGCCATCACGATTCAGCCGGATCCCGTGCTCCAGGCGGATGGTTTCTATGACGTGCTCGCCTTGGTGGACGATCCTTCGCTTGCGGGTGATTTCTCCGTGAGTTTTGTCTGGAAAGGGTCGGGGGTTCCGGGGGCTCAGGGCTTTGAGATTTACAACACCTCCTTTCAGGTCATTGCCTCGGGTGTCACCGTGGCAGTCCCCGAGCCTGCGTGGGCCACGAGCATCATGGCGGTAGGTCTCGGTGTTTTTTGGGCGGCCGGTACGCTTCGACGGCGAGCCGCCAGGTGACCCGGGAATCGGATCGAGGATCGAACCCACCGGTTGGTAGGGATGTTCGCAGGGTCCTCGTCCATTCCAGGGTTGCATCGAATCATGGGCGTACCGATCCCAGGGTCATCGGGGGGAGGCGGTAAGTTCCAGTCGGGGTGGAAGGTTCCGAAGCGAGGTCTGGCATTCGAAACTGTGGCCATGTTGAGCACCTGATGAAGTTCCTGCGGATCATCTTTTGCGCGATTCCCTGCCTATTCTGGTTGGGGGGTGCTGTGGCGCGGGCGGAGCAGAGCATTGCGCGCCTGTGGAACGAACAGAACCTGAACGCGATTCGCGGGGATTCACCGCATCCGCCGGTCCATGCCCGGAATCTTTTTCACCTCTCGATCGCAATGTACGACGCCTGGGCAGCCTATGACCCGGTGGCGTCAGGATATGTGTATCGGGAGAAGCACACGGCTGCGGACGTCGCGAGCGCCCGGCGCGAGGCGATCAGCTATGCCGCCTACCGAATCCTGCTCGAGCGTTATTCTCTGTCGCGCACGGCGGGGGCGACCTTGATCGCGCTGAGTGCGCGCATGGCTTCACTGGGCTACGACCGGAATAATCTTTCCCTGGATCCCTCGGAACCTGCGGGGGTCGGCAACGCCGTGGCGGCCCGCGTGTCGTCGCATTTTCTCGAAGACGGTGTCCGACAGGCGCAGGGGTATCTGGATGTGCCTGCCAACCGCGGCGGTTACGCGCCGATCAACCCTCCGCTGGTCACGGCTTCGAGCGGCGCCATTGTGGTCGATGTGAACCGGTGGCAACCGCTGGCCATTGACAATGCGCTGGATCAGAACGGTTTCCCGATCGGCCCGGTTCAGATTTTCCTGGGTTCTCAGTGCCTCAACGTCTGGTCGTTCGCGCTCACCCGCTCGGAACCCGGCAAACCCTGGATTGACCCGGGACCTCCGCCACGCTTGGGCGGCAACGAGGACGCGCGGTTCCGTGCGGAGGTCGTGGACATCATCCGACGGGGCAGTCAGATGTCGCCGGACGACGGGGTGTTCCTGGATATCTCACCCGGGAAATACGGGAACAACACGCTGGGCGCCAACGATGGAGTCGGGCATGCCATCAACCCGGCGACCGGCCTTCCGTACCCTGCGAACCGGGTGAAGCGGGCCGATTTTGTGCGGGTGCTTGCGGAATTTTGGGCGGACGGACCGCATTCGGAAACGCCGCCGGGTCATTGGAACGTGATCGCCAACGCTGTCAGCGATCGCGCCAAGTCATCCGGGCGGATGGGTGGCACGGGGCCGGTCCTCGATGCCCTGGAATGGGATGTGAAGCTGTATTTTGCCCTCAATGCCGCCCTCCACGACGCCGCCTGTGCGGCGTGGTCGTTGAAACGGCATTATGACGGCGGTCGCCCCATCCAGTTCATCCGCTACATGGGGCAGCTGGGGCAGTCCACCCGGACCAACGACGCGTCTTATCATCCCCTGGGTCTCCCGCTGATTCCGGGCTTGATCGAACAGGTGAATCTCTTCACCGCGCAACGAGGGGGCAGGCACGCCGGGCTCGCGCCCGGATCCATCGCCGTGCTGGGGTGGCCCGGGCAGCCATTGGACATCACCAATCAGTACAGTGGCGTTCGATGGGTGGCGGCTGCCGACTGGATTCCCTACCAGAAGAAAACCTTCGTGACGCCCGCATTCCCCGGTTACATCTCCGGCCACAGCACCTTCAGCCGGGCGGGCGCCGAACTGCTCGCCGAGTTCACCGGCTCACCCTTTTTCCCGGATGGCCTCGGTACGTACACCGTTCCGGCCCACACCGGGCTCACCTTTGAAAAGGGTCCCACGGAGCCCGTCACCCTGCAGTGGGGCACCTACTTCGATGCGGCCGATCAGGCGGGAATCTCCCGGTTGTGGGGCGGCATTCACGTGTCCGCCGATGACCTCAACGGCCGGCGTGTCGGCGCGGAGTGTGGTCGGCGCGCCTGGGAATTGGCGCGTCAGCTGTTTGAAGGCTCGAAGCAGATTCCGCTCCCGGGTGGCAGTCCTGCCGTGCCGCGTCGGGTGTCCTCCGTGCAACAGAGTTCGACAGAGGACGAAGCATCCGGGCCCCAGGCGGATCGAGGCCCAACTCCGCACCCGAACGCGGGAGATCCGCTCCCCACACCGACCCGTCCCGCTCGTCGCGCCACGCGTCGCCGCAGTCTCGGCAAGGTCTCTGCCGATCGGTTTTCAGCCCATGGATTTCATCAGCCAACGTCCGGTCGCCCACCTCTCCGAATGTTCTCCCACCTTCGAGTAACGGTATGAAAGTCACACACTTCCTCGCCTCGCTGGGGCGCCTGGGAATCCTGCTCCTGCCTTTCCTGGCGGCGGGGCAGTCCTTCCAATTCAGCGACCTCGAAGTGGTCAGCAGCCGGCGGGTGGGCCGCACCGAGTTCGAGTATGTGCTGCGCGTGGCGGTCACCAACCGGGTGGCCTCGGCGAGCGGGGTTCGCGCGCTGGCCTTCAGCACGTCGACCAACACCTTCCTGGTCGATAACGCGGTCGAATTCGGCGACCTGAACCTGGGAGACAGCGCCACCAGCACCGACACCTTCACCGTCCGTCACAACCGGGAGGTTCCGTTCGACCCGTCGGTGCTTCAGTGGTTTCCCTCCGCGCGGTCGATGCCCCTTTCGGTCCTGGTCGATGCACCCATCTCGGGAGTGCTCACCAACGGCACCAACGTACTGGTCCGCGGCTCCGTCGGACCCGCGGTGGAAGCGGTCCTGGTGGGGCGGTTTCCGTCGACGCTGACGGGAACGAACTTCACGGCCGAGGTGCCGCTGGAGGAGGGGCGCAACACCATCTCGGTACTGGCGACCAACACATTCGGAGGGGCCGGGGTCGTCAACGTGATGGTGAATCGAGACACCACGCCGCCGCTGCTGAACATCGAATCGCCGGCGGATGGCGCCATCCTCGCCACCCGGCAGGTGGCGGTATCGGGTCTGGTGAATGACGCCGTGCCTGGGACGGTGAACCCGGATCAGGCCACAGTCCTGGTGAATGGTCTGGAGGCGACGGTGCTCAACCGCAGTTACGCCATTGCCGACGTTCTCCTGACTCCCGGGCGCAACACGATTGACGTGGTGGCCATCGATCGGGCCGGCAACACGAGCCAGAGACAGGTGGAGATCCTGGTTCAGGACCTGGCCAGCCAGAAGCGCCTGGTGCGGTTGGCGGGGGACAACCAGACCGGGGTGATCGGGACAGTGCTGCCCTCCCCCCTTGTGGTCGAACTGTTGGACGGGAACGGATCCGCACAGACCAACCAGCCGGTGACCTTTGCCGTAACGCGAAACGATGGCGTGCTGGTGACTGCCGCTGAAGTGGGCCGCAGCATCACGTTGTTCACCGATGAGAACGGGCAGGCCGCAATCGACTTCCAGCTGGGGACGCGAACTGGCGTCGCCAACAACCAAGTGAGTGTCACCTCCCCGGGGGTTGCGGGCGAACTGATGTTTGCGTCGACCGCGATTGGCAGTGCCCCGACACAGGTCACGCCGCTCATTCCGGAGAAGCAGGTGGGTGAAGTGGGCAAGGAACTGCCATTGCCGTGGACCGTTCTGGTGACCGACGCGGGTGGCAACCCGGTGGCGGACGCGCCGGTGACCTTCCTGGTGGTGCAGGGTGACGGGCGGCTGGGGTCGGACACCACGGCGGAGCGGACGACGGACAGCGATGGCCGGGCCACGGTGCGGCAGACCCTGGGTCCGGCACCGGGCATCAACAACAACCTCCTATTGGCGACGGTGGCGGGGCTGACGAATTCGGCGGCCATCTTCACGGCGTCAGGGCTGGAACCTCAGCAGGTCCAGGACACGCGGCTGACCGGTCTGGTGCTGGACCATGTGAACCGGCCGATGTCGAATATTCTCTGCATCATTCATCGAACTTCGCTGGCGGCGGTGACCGACCAGCAGGGGCAGTTTGTCATCTCCAACGCGCCCGTGGGAGCCGTCCGGCTGTTGGTGGACGCCCGCGACCGAGGCTATCCGGGAGCGTGGCACGCGCTGGAATTCGACATCGTCACCGTGGCTGGCCGGGACAACAGCTTTGACAGGCCAATCTACATGCTGCCGTTGGACGATGAGAACTCGGTGCTGGCAGGTGGCGCGCAGGACGTGACCCTGGAACTGGAAGGGCTTCCGGGATCGACGATGACCATCTTTGCCCATTCCGTACGCGACTCGAACAACAACCCGATCACGAACCGGGTGTCCTGGACGCAGGTCAACAATGAGCGCGTTCCGATGACGCCGCCGCTGGGGTCGCAGCCTCTGCTGACCACGACCGTGCAGCCCGCGGGACTCCGATTCAATCCGCCGGCCAGGATGTGTGTTCCGAATCCTGGGCTGCCTCAAGGTCAGATTGTGGAGATGTATGGATTCGATCATGATCTGGCCGCGTTCGTGGCTGTGGGAACAGCGACTGTCAGCCCGGACGGTTCCCAGATCTGCTCCGACCCGGGATTTGGTGTCACGAAGTCCGGATGGTTCCCCTTTGTTCCCCCGCCCCCACCGTGCCCGAGTCCCAGGCCGCCGTGCTCGGGTCCTCCGGCGGACGGTGAATGCTTCACCTGGCGCACGATTCCTCCGGCCGGCGAGTGCGATTGCCCGACCTATGCCAAGGTGCCGCGCACCAACAGCTGCAACGACAACGATGTCTGCACAGAGAACGACCGTTGCCAGGGCACGGAGTGCAAGGGGGACAAAATCGAACTCGATCCCTCGGTTCAGATCTCCCTGGGCGGCATCAAGCCGGCGCAACCGGTGGTCGACGAGATCAACGAGGAACTGAAGGAGCTCAAGAAGCTGGGCATCATCGCCTCGGTAAACCTCCTCCAGGTGACGATCAGCGGCAGCGAAAAAGGGTGCTGCCATCCCCAACGCGGCGAAGGCAAGGAGTCTAAGCTTTCGGCAGGAGGCAGTTTCGGAGGCTTTTCGGTGAAAGGGAAGCTGTGGCCGCCCGGGCCCATTCCCAAGTTCGGGCCCTACTCGCTGGATGTGTGGGGATTGGTCACGCTGAAAGCCGAATTCGAAATGTACGGCGGCCTTTTCATTGGCGTGAGCGGAAACATCTCGGGCGAGATCGGCAAGCGTCAATCCGACTGCGAGGAGGACCCCGCGAACGCCGCCGGGTGTTTTTATGCCGAGCTGGCGACTGCGATGACCGGTTCGTTGTCCGCCGAGGCCAGCATCGGCGGGGAATTTTCGTGCGACGGTGTGTTTTGTCCGGTCGACAAGATCGCCATTTCCGGAGGCGTTGTTCTGGGGAACCTCTCGATGACCCTCAATATTTCGAAGGTGTCCTACAACGGATCGAGCTGTTCGTCCGGCTTGACGGGAGGTGTTTTCGAGTTCGATCCCCTGTCCTTCAAGGTCTCCGCCAATTTCTCCGGGAGCTATGAAGCGGATGGCAGCAGCCGAAGCGTGGACGCCACCGTCGAGTTCCTGAGTTGTGAGATATCCCTGTCGAAGGGCGTCGAATGCAGCGTGTTCGAGTCTCCATTCTAGGCGGTTGACCGCCCTTCAGAACCCATGCGAATCAGCTTTTACTCACTCGTGGTGTGCCTGGCTGCCTGCTCGGCGGCCCTGGGCGCCGAATGGCCGGCGGCCCGAGCCCATTTACCCATCGTGTTCCGTTCTGAAGGGGCACCGACCCGGACCGCGGCGCTGCTGGAAGTCACCGAGCTCCAGGTGCCCAAGGGGAAATGGTGGGAGGACGACCGTGATCCCGAGGCCTTTCTCAGCGAATTCGGCAGGCTGATCCGGGCCTTCAAGTCCGGGGACAAGACGACCGTTCGATCCCTGTCGGGCGTGGAGAAGGAATCGGATTCCAAGAAGATCGATGACCAGGCCGCAGCGTTCATTGCCCAGTTCAAGGTCGTGGAGTTGGTGTCGGTCGACCGCTGCCACGAGTTCGACGATCTGATCGTCCTGAGTGCCCAGTTTCGTTTCCGCGATCGCCTCCGGGGCGTTCCGTTCGTGTTCAGACGGGAAAAGAACAACGGGCTGAAGTTCCTCCCGAACCGGTCGGCGTCCTTTTCCTATGTTCTCTTTGACGAGTGGTTCTCGACCCTTGGTCCCGGGTCAGGACAACCGAATGCGCCGGGCGCGACCGAGGAGGAGGTTGCCCGGATCACCCATCGAATGCCCACCTTGCTCGGAAGGGTGACGAATCTTTCCGAGACCCGGCCGTCGTTTGTCTGTCTTTCCGGCGCTCCCGTGGCGGGACAGAAGCGAAATGCCAGGCTCGCTGGCCGGGTGGATACGGCGGCGAAAAAGGTGGAGAGATTGCGGGCAGGCGCCCGCAGCGACAGTCGCACCAACATCACCCAGCACATGAGCGAGCGGGGAGCGAAGGGGCTCAATCAGTGGATGGACACGGCGACGGCCGAGGAACGGCAGCGCTATTTATCGGCGCTCGAGGAGCAGCAGCCCTTTTTCATTTTCGACGCCGCCCCGATCTCCGTGGTGTACGTGAAGGCTCCGTCGGCGCCGGGTGGCATCGCCGTGCTCTACTTTCAAGCCGGTCCCGACAACGAGCTCCTCTGGGTCAATTCAGCGTACCTGAGTCCCGTGGACGGCATTTTCAAGAGCGGGCCGCTCTTTGATTCGGCCGCCTCGGACCGACCATTCTCCATTTTCGCGACACCGTGAACGCTGCATCTCCGATACGCCTGGAAGGTTGTCCGGTTTCCCCGGGGGACCGGACATCACGTGGTCATAAGCGACTTCTGCGACGCCGTCTGCCCGGGTCGGCCGGACTGGCTTCCACACCGTGGATGATGGGACAGCCAGGGCTTTAGAATGAGGGTGCTACCTATGGAACGGACTTCAACATTTCGGACCAGCCGTGGTGCCAGTTCGGTCATCAGCTGCCTTCTCTGGCTTGCGATGCTCGCAGGCTTCGGGAACCGCGCCGCGGCGCAGCTGGACGAACACTGCACGGTCACCCTTCTGAACCGTTCCACCCAGGTGCAGCCGGGCGGATGGTGGGGCTTTTCCAATCTGCCCCAGCAGCCCGGATTCTACCGCGTCCGGGCCTCCTGCGTCCGCGATGGCGTCACCACGGTGGGGCAGTCCGACTACATTTCCCTGTTTGCGGTGCCACCCGACATCGACATCGCGATGGGATTTCAGGAACCCATGCCCGTCGCGTTGCGCGTGGACTCCCCGCTCACCTCGCTCACGGCCAAAGGCCAGTCCGTCCGGTTGACTGCCACCGCGGTGCTGCCCGACGGAACGACGAAAGACGTTCCCGGCCCCAGTCAGGGTACCTTCTGGGTGTCCAGTAATCCTGAGCTCGCCACGGTGAACGCCGAGGGTCTGGTGCAGGCGGTCGCCCGCGGCGTGGTGATCATCCAGGCCAACAACGAAGGCGTGGTCGGTGCCGTCACGATCAATCTCGTGATCCCCAACGACGCTGACAACGACGAGATGACCGACGAGTTCGAGCGGGCGAACGGGTTGAATCCCAACGACGCCAGCGACGCCGGACAGGACCGCGACAGCGACGGTCTGAGCAATCTTCAGGAATTCCGTCTGAACACGAATCCGCGGTCCCCCGACAGCGACGGCGATGGCCTGCTCGACGGCGACGAAGTGGTGCGGTCGACGAATCCGCTTCTCGCCGATTCCGATGGCGACGGCTTGGCGGACGGGCAGGAAGTCTCGCGGGGTAGCAATCCCCTGAGCCGTGACACGGATGGCGACGGTCTCGCGGATGGCATCGAAGTGGAGTTGGGCCTCAGTCTGACGACCGCGAATCCGGTCACCACGGTCCAAGGCCGGGTGGTCGACACGCAGGGCGTCACCGTGACCAATGCGGCTGTGACGGTGATGAGGGTGCTGACGGTGAACACCGATGTGGCGGGCTATTTCTCCCTGCCCGGCGTTCCCGCGGGACTGGGTCTCATCACCGCGGAGGCCGAGATCGTGAGGATTGGTCAGTTGCTCAATGGCACCTCCCTGGCGGCGGCTCCCGTCGCGGGTGGCGTCACGGCGGTCGGGACGATTGAGATCGGGTTGAATGCCGGAACGGTGGCGGGTCTGGTGACGAATCCCCAGGGTTTGCCGGTTCCCGGGGCACTGGTCACGGTGTCGTCCGGGAACGACTCCCGGAACGCCACGGCCGACGCCAATGGTCGTTACCGGGTTGCCAACATGACCACCGGGGTTCTTCAGGTGAAGGCGCGCGATTTTCGATCCGGTCTCCGTGGTCTGGCGGCGGGCGAATTGGTGGTGAACTCGGCGGTGACCATCGATGTTCGGCTCGCGCCATTCGGTTCGGTGGGTGGGACCGTTTTGGCGCAGGACAATGTGACGCCGGTGGGAGCGGGGGTCCTGGTCAATTACGCCGGTCCGAACGGCCAGGCCACCGCCACGGATCCCCTGGGGCGCTATGCCTTCGAATTCGCGCCACTGGGCGGCTACTCGGTCGATGCCAGCGACACCAGCGGCAACCGAGGTCGCAGCACTGGAAACCTGTCGGCCACAGCCCAGGTGAATGTGAACGACATCGCCTTTCTGGGACGGGGCCGGGTAGTCGGTGTGGTGCGGGACGGAGCCAGCAACCCGGCGAACGGCGCCACGGTGCGACTGTTCAGCGGAAGCGTCTTCGGTGGCCAGTTCAACGTCACCACCGACGGCGCGGGGCGCTACGCGATCTCCAACGTTTTTGTGGGCACCTTCCAGGTCACCGCCCAGTCCGGCCAGTTTGCCGGGCAGGCCGGGGGCGCGATTTTGCAGGAAGGCCAGACGGTCACCAACAACCTTACCCTGGCGGGCGCCGCCTCGATTGCTGGCATTGTGTTTCGCGCGGACGGACTGACTCCGATCAGCGGGGTGCGCGTGACGCTCTCGGGCCTGGGTTTGGGCATGGAGACGGATGACGAGGGGCGGTTCCGGTTTGATGCGCTTCCGCTGTCCGGATATTCGCTCGATGCCGTGGACGCGGCCACGGGCGACCGCGGCCGTTCGGGCGCGGTGCTCTCCACCCAGGGCGAGGTCCGCACCGCGAACATCGTGCTGAACGGACTCGGGAACGTGGTGGTGACGGTCCGGAACGGACCGGGCGACCTGGTGCCCGAGGCGAGCGTGCGACTCAGCGGCTCCACCCAGTTTGGCGGCAGCTACACAGGGACCACATCGACCGAGGGAACGGCGGCGTTTCCCGGAGTTTTTGCGGGAGGATTTTCCGCGTCCGCCACGGATCCCCAAACGGGCCTCCGCGGATCGGTTTCAGGCACGGTCACCGTGGGTGGCACGACCAACGTGGTGGTCCGGCTTCAGTCGTACGGCAGCATCGTGGGGCGGGTGTTTCAACCCAACGGCACCGAGGGTGCGCCCGGCCTGACCGTTCGGATTTCCGGGCAGGTGGGGCGTTCCACGACCACGGGGTCGGATGGCAGCTACCGTTTCGATCTCGTGCCGACCAGTTCCTACTCGGTGGACGCGCTCGACGCGTCCGGACGGTTGCGGGCACGGGCCACCGGCGTGGTGGTCTCCACCCAGGGCCAGGAGGCGACGCAGAACCTGACCCTGATCGGACTCGGAAGCGTCGAAGGCATCGTGCGCGACGACGAAGGACAGCCGGGGCAGAACATCGGTGTTTCGCTCTCCAGCCAGGCCGGAGCCTTCGGCGGTTCCTTCTTTGCCCGCACCGATGTCAGCGGACGCTACCGGATCGAGGGTGTGCCGGTCGGGACTTTCACTCTGAGCGCCAGCGTGCGCATCGACCAGCAGCAGTGCTTTGGTTCAGCGCAGGGCTCCGTTGCGAGCCATGAGCAGGGGGTGACGGCGGATCTCCAGCTGGATTGCTCGTTGATCCCCTCGACGACCACGCTCTATGACGCCAACAACTTCGCGTACAACGTGCGTGAGAACGCCTCCATTCAGGATGGCGGCCCCGGGGCCATGTATGGCGGCGACTTTGGAACGCGGCGTGGCGGCTTCCTCCTGGACGTGGTGGTCGGAGGTTCGACCAACCGGTTTGTGGGGCAGGGATTTGCCAGCTCCGAAGAAGGCGGGCGACAGCTCAGCATCCGGCAGGACGGCTTGAGCGGGTTGAATGTCACACGGCAGGTCTATGTGCCCCGCGACGGCTATTTCGTCCGCTACCTGGAAATCCTGAGCAATCCGACCGGCAGTCCCATCACCGCGACCATCCAGGTGACGTCCCACTACAGGTTCATCCAAAAGGTCCAGAACGGGTTTCAGTTCGATCGCGAGCCCCGGCTGATCAGCACCTCGAGCGGTGATGCGGTGCTCAGCACCGCCGATGCGCAGTCCGGCGACCGCTGGCTCGTGGTCGATGACGATGAGGATGTCGATCCCTTCGTGCGCTCGACGGATTTGCCGGCGGTGGCCGATGTGTTTGACGGGCAGAACGCGCCGTTGCGGGTGACGGCGGCGGTGTTTTCCGTGGACTTCAACAACCGGTTCGGCCGTCTGACGAGGCAATGGTCCAACGTCACGATTCCGGCGGGCGGGTCGGTGGCGTTCCTCCATTTCGGAGCACAACAGGTGAACCGCGCCGCCGCGCAGGCCTCGGCGGAACGGCTGACCGGGCTTCCCCCCGAGGCGCTGGTCGGCATGACGCTCGAACAAATGGGGCTGGTGCGGAACTTCGCCATGCCATTGAACGGGGTGAGTACCCAGGCTCCCCTGCCGCCGCTCACGGGAACGATCGAAGGTCGAACCCTGGCCGGCGATGGAACCACCCCCATCGGCGGAGCCACGGTCAGTTTCCAGAGTCGCAACGTGCTGTTCGGCCGGACGTACAATTACCGGGCCAACAGCGTGGGTGAGTTCCGGATTGCCGGAACCATCAATGGCCAGGGGAGTTCCGTGGCCGTGCCAGTCGGGGAATTTGACCTGACAGGGACGCATCCGCTGAGCGGTGGTCTGTCGGCTACCCAGACGGGCAACTTCCCCTCGGGCGTGTTGAACACCACCCGGGACGTGCTGTTCTCCGACTCGGGCAATCTGATGGGAACCGTGCGACGCCATAACGGGGTGGTGGCGAGTTCCGGCACGGTGGTGGTGAGCGGGGGAGCGTTGCTCAACCCGGTAACCCTCGGGATCTCGTCCAGCGGCACCTTCGGTCTCAACGGTCTGCCGGCCAGCACCTACAACCTGACGGTGACGGTTCCCGTGGCACAGGGATCGGACCTCAAGGCTGCGAGCTCGATCACCCTGGTGGCGGGACAGACCAGTGCTGCGGATGTGGTGATGCCCGAGACGGGCACCGTCACCGGCCTGGTTCAACGGGAGGGTGGCGCGCCGGCGGTGAACCTCGCGGTGAGCCTCCGTGGAGAGAACAACCTCGCCCGCAACACCACCACGGACACCGGCGGTCGGTTCAGTTTCTTCGACGTCCCCGAAGGCTTGGTGATTCTTGATGTCTATGACTCCTTCAGCAACAC
>CAUJJW010000412.1 GCA_963205105.1 Verrucomicrobiota bacterium
TGGCATGGGGGTGAAGAACGATTTGCAGAACTGTCCACCCCGGCCGGGGCATCGAAGTTTGGACCTGGAGAGGGTTTGGCGGGGATTGTGTGGCAGATGGCGGGACCGGTGTTCATCGCCGATCTGGCGAATGATGTTCGATTTCGACGGAGTGAAGCGGCGAGCCAGGCGGGGTTGGTGGCCGGGGTCGGTTTTCCCATCCGCGCGGCGGGCCGGGTGACGGGGGTGCTGATTCTCCTGGCGGACCGCGCGGTGAATCCGGGCCAGGACTTCGAGGAAGTCCTGGGTGCGGTGGGGAGCCAGATCGGCCAGTTCATCGCCCGATCGCGGGCGCGCGACGAGCTCGAGCGCTTTGTGTCGATGAGTCCGACGGTCCTCTACGTGCTTCAGCTGACACCATCCGGTCTGGAGCCATCGTGGATCAGCTCGAACGTTTCGTCGATGGTGGGCTATCGGAGCGAGGATTGTCTGAAGGCGGACTGGTGGGCGAGGCATGTGCATCCGGACGATCTGAAGCGCGCGATGGATGCGCAGCCACGTCCGTATCAGATCGATCACCTGGTCCTGGAGTATCGATTCCGGCGGAAGGACGGGTTCTACATCTGGATTCGGGATGAGAGGAGGCTGGTGCGGGATGCGCGTGGCCAACCCAAGGAAGTGGTCGGCGCGTGGGCGGACGTGTCGGAGCGGGTGGCTTTGGAAGCGCGGCTGACCCAAGCGCAAAAGATGGAGGCGATCGGCCTGCTTTCAGGCGGCATCGCCCATGATTTCAACAACATCCTGGGGGCGATCCTGGGGAACGCCCAACTGGCTCGCATGGACGTCGCGGCGGATCATCCGGCCACGGAGAGTCTCGACGCGATCCTGCAGGCGACGCACCGGGCGAAGTCGGTGGTGCGCCAGATCCTGGACTTTGCGCGGCAGGAATCGCAGGAGTTGCGCCGGCTGGACCTGGGACAGGTGGTGGAGGAAAGCGTACGGCTGCTGCGGGCGACGCTTCCGGCGGAAGTGGAGCTGGAGTTCGAGGTGGCCAAGGATCTTCCGCACGTCTTGGGGGATGCCTCGCAGATCCAGCAGGTGGTCATGAACCTGGGGACGAACGCCTGGCACGCGCTGGGGGGGCAGTCAGGGCGGGTGGAGGTTTCCCTGGCAGCCGAGCGGGTGGATGAGGCGACGGTGAGTCGCCATGCCGATCTGCGGGTGGGGGGGTATGTTCGAATGCGCGTGCGGGACAACGGCAAAGGCATGACGCGCGAGACCTTGGAGCAGATCTTCATGCCGTTTTTCACGACGAAGCCGCCGGGGACAGGCACGGGTCTGGGGCTGTCGGTGGTTCATGGCATTGTGAAGGGCCACCGGGGCGCGATTCTGGTGACCAGTTCGCCCGGGCAGGGTGCAACCTTCGATCTCTACTTCCCGGCAGCGACCGAGCAGGCGTTGGAAGTTGCAGCGCAACCGGGCGCAGGGGTGCCGAAGGGTGGAAGCGAGCGCATTCTCCTCGTGGACGACAAGGAACTGATTGTGCGTTCCTGTTCACGGGCGCTGACCCGGCTGGGCTATCAGGTGAAGTCGTTTACGGACGGAGCCAGTGCCCTGGCGGAGATCCATGACAACGCTCAGGCATTCGACCTCGTGATCACGGATCTGAGCATGCCTGGGATTTCGGGGCTGGAGATCGCGAAGATCATTCAGAAGCTGAGGCCGGACCTTCCCGTGGTGTTGAGTTCGGGAATGGTGCCGGCGGAAATGCAGAACGAACTCACTGCGGCCGGGATCCATGACGTGTTGCGAAAGCCGTTCACGTTCGAGGAACTTGGCGAAACCGTCGGCCGCGCCTTACGCAGGAACATGCATGAATCCTCCACCACCTGAATTGCTGTTGATCGACGACGATGTTGCCATGCGATCGATGTTGTTCCGGGCCATCAGTCGCGCGGGCTATCAGGTGCATGAAGCCGGGGATGGCCGCGAGGGCCTGAAGATCCTGGCCAACCATCCCATCGCCCTGGTGGTGACCGACATCATCATGCCGGATGTGGAAGGCGTGGAACTGATCTTCCGAATCCGGAAGTCCCATCCCTGGATGCCCATCATCGCGATGTCGGGCGGGGGGAGGATGAGTCCAAAAGGTTACCTCGACGTGGCGAAGTCCTGTGGGGCGAACCGGACGATTTCCAAGCCCTTCGACATCGATCAATTACTGGTATGGGTGGCGGAATTGTTGGTGGAAAAGAAAAACCCCGCGTCGACGGCACAAGGGCCAACGGCGCGGGGCGATTCAGAAACCGGGCCTGCCTAGATCAGGGCTTGGCCAGCCGGTAGAACTGGGTCGGGCCGGAGGGCGAGACCGTGACCTTGTTGGAGTCGCCCTCGACCGTGGGGGTCAGTCCGGCGGCTTGCCAGGCGGACGGGGCGATGGAGCTGCTGGACTGGAGTTGGTACCCGGTGGCGCTGGCGGGCCAGGTTAGGACGACACTGGCCCCGCTGCGCGCGACGCCCAGCGACGGGGGTGTGGAGGGGGTCAGATGGGATGAGGTGACTTGCAGGGAGGTCAGGTAAGTGACTCCCGGGCTGCTGGAGTAAGCCACGACAAAGGAATCCGAGCCCGGCGAGTACTTCAGGTTGTGAAAATTCACCGACGTGCCGAGGCCGCCGGGTGAATCCGCCAGGAAGTAAGGGGCGCCGAGTTGGCTAGGCAGCGGTTGGCCATCCGGTCCCAACACTCGGAAGGCGTAGGCTTCGGGAAGACCGACTTCGCTTCCGGTGGCGTTGAAGCCGAGCACGATGACACCGCTGTCGGGGTCGGCCGCCAGTTGCGGATGCTGATGCTTCAGCGGGTTGCCGCCGGTGCCCCGGAGGTAGGGAATCTCGGGCTGCGCCTGGGTGAACGTGTAGGACGGGGCGGCTCCGATGTTGACGAACGAGAGGTCGCCCTGGGCGGTGCCGTTGCCGGCGTCGAAGGCGGTAATGAGCTGGCCGTTGAACGGATTCAACAGCGAGGCCGGATGCGCCTCGGGGGTGCCCGCCGGAAGGCCATCAGCGAGGGGTTGCTCCGGCCGGACAACCAGATTGCCCTGACCATCGAGAGCCGCGTTGATGATGGATCCCGCCACCCGGTTCGCCAGGGTGCCGGTGGAGCCGTTGGAGTTGTCGGTGTTCGTCAGGTACAGGAAGGCATCGAGGCCTTCCAGGTACACGACGTCCGGATCGTCCTCGTCACCGATGGTCTGAAGCAGATCGAGACGGGTGAAGGGCGGCGTCAGCCGGTTGCCGGAACGGTCATACATCGCGCCGACCGTGCCTTCGCCTTCGTCTGCGAACTTGCGTTCCGCCACGAGCAGGAAGTTCCCGCTCTTGCTGCTGACCGCGACGGCGACGTCGTCGTAGGACTGGTCGGAATCGGGGTCGTGAACGAAGGCTTTGGCGACGGGGGTGGTGCCGACGCCGGCTGGATTGACGAGGGCGACCAGAGCGACATCGGTGCCGAGCGCGCTGTAGGCGCGGGCGGTGGCGACGACGACGTACTGTTTGGAGACCGGGTTGTACTTCACGTCCGCCCGGTTGAGGTTTCCGGAGGGTGCGCCGAAAATGACGAACGGCTCGCTGGTGGCAGCGAGGGTTCGGGGGTCGTAGAACCGGCCGACCATCGCCATGTTGGCGGTCTGTTGGGTGATGGGATCCGTGTATCCACCCGCGTTGGTGGAATCGACGCTGATGACCAGCACCTCGGGAGAATCGGTGTTTGCCGCGAGGTTCGAGTCCCTGGAGGTCACGCCTTCACCCGACACGATGACCGGCGGCAGACTGCGGAGGCGGGGTCCATCGGGCGGGGAGAGCGGTGTTTGGAAATCCACCCAGACCACATAGAAGCTCGCATCGGCGAGGTCCGCGGTGGTTTCCGAGGTGGTCTTGCGAGACTGAACCACGAACTTGCCGTTGCTGAATTCGTAGGAGAGGAAGGCCCGTGAAGCCAGGGGAACGGCCGTGCCGGTTTCGGTGTCGGCGACCTGGAGCAGGAGGGTGCCATTGGCGCCGGTCTTGCCGGGGATGGTGACCTCGTACGTGCCGGTGCCCGTTCGGGTGACGGTGAAGTCGCCGACCGCCTTCCGCTTGGAACCATCAGAACCGACGATATGCCCGCCGACGAGGTTCTGGGCGGTGAACGGGACGTAGAGGAAGTGGAACTCGGACTGGCCGCTCACGGCGAGGGTATCGGCGGTGGCTTCCGAGTCTTCGCGGATGGTAACGGTCCAACCTGCGCCGTCGTCCTTGGGGGCGACGCCCACGATGTTGACGTCGCTGCCGCCATCGGTGGAGGTGGCGAACAACATGCCATCCACGAGGGCGTTGAGGCCCGGGAGGACGAGGTTGGCGAGGCCACCGTAGGTTCCGCTATCGGCGGGGTACTGGGGCCACTGGATCATGCCGGCGGTGAGGCCGGTGGCGTGGGCACTGGCTCCGTTCCAACTGGAGGCGCCTTCGGGTCCGGGTGCGGCGACATCGCCGCCCAGCCAGCCTTGGTCGTAGGGGAACCAGGCGACGGAGAAGCCGAAATTGGCTTCGGGACTGCTGGCGTGATTGCCGGCGCGGCCGGTGTTGATGTCGAGGTTGCCGGCGCCGAAGCTGCCGTCGGCCATGCTATAGCCTGGACCGGAGGAGGCGCTGGAGACGGCCACGGTGGGGAAGAAGGCGCCTTCGCCGTCGTTCCAGTTGATGGGCCCATTCTGACGTGCGGTGGGGATGACGGCTCCGTAATTCAGGCTGGGCCGCCAGGCCTGGCTGGCGGGGATTCCGGGGGAGCTGTCGCCGAACTCGATGAAGCCCTGTCCCAGGTTGCCGAGTGCGGCGGTGGGATTGCCGGGGGCGAGGCGCAGGGCGAGATCGCCCCGATTGTAGCGATTCACCGACCACGCGATCGGGCCGCTGCCATCCAGGCCTGGGACATCGACCGAGCTGTCGAAGGTGGTGCTGCCTCTGGCGATGACATTGACCGCGGAGACGGAGGTGTTGGGGAAGGCACCGGGTGGGCCGCCGCCTTCGGGGATTTGGGGTGTGGGGCCCGGGGGGGCCGAGAACGCAGGGAGCGAGGCGGAGAAGAGTGCGGCGAACATGGGCGCGCGCCATACGGAAGCGCTCATGCGAACGTGGAGAGGGTAGGGACGGTTTGGTTTCATGGAATCCTTGCGAATCATAACGGTTGGATGGCGTTGTGGGTTCGGGATCAGGAGGGACCCTGCGATGCTGAGGTGCCGACCTCAAGGCAAACCCTGTTTGTTTCCGGCTCGTTTCTTGCGCGGCACAGATTGGATTTTGGGGGGCATGAATGGCTGGTGTTCATGGTGAGTCCGCTGCTCTGAATGGGGCTGTTCACGGCCCATGAACCCGGGGGATTCCGGGGGGGCGGGACGCCCGCCGCTACCAAGGCACGGTTCAAGGGAAGTGCCGCGGGCCGGGGTTGGGTTTCGTCATGCGGATCGGTAAACTCGGCGCGTGAAGTTGATTTCGTGGAACGTGAACGGGTTGCGGGCGGTGCTTCGGAAGAACTTTCTGGAGTATTTGGCGGAGGAACGGCCGGACATTCTGTGCCTTCAGGAGACGAAGGCGTCCGAGACGGATGTGGAGGCCGTGTGGCCGTCGGAGTATGGCGCGTCGTGGAACTCCGCGGAGAAGAAGGGGTACAGTGGAACGGCGATTCTGACGCGGATTCCCCCGATCCTGGTGACGCGTGGGATGGGCGTGGCGGAGCACGATCGGGAGGGGCGGATTCTGACGGCGGAATTCCCGGAGTTTCATCTGGTCAATGTCTACGTGCCCAACTCCCAGCGGGAACTGGCCCGGCTGCCGTACCGGATGGAATGGGATCGGGCGTTTCTGGCGTACCTCCGAGGATTGGGACGCACGAAGCCGGTGATCGTGTGTGGTGACATGAACGTGGCGCACACGGAGATCGATTTGGCGAACCCGAAAACGAATGTGCGCAACCACGGTTTCACGGTGGAGGAGCGGAGCGGGTTCACGGCGATGCTGGAGTCGGGGTTCGTCGACACGTTTCGGGAATTCGAGAAGAAGGGAGGTCATTACACCTGGTGGAGCCCGATGAGCGGTGCGCGGGCCCGGAACGTGGGTTGGCGGATCGACTATTTTTTGATCCAGGGCGAGCTGCGAAAGCGGCTGAAGAAGGCGTACATCCGACCGGAGATCCTGGGGTCCGATCATTGCCCGGTGGGGATCGAACTCGCCTAGTCGAGCGTCTGGCGGTAGCGCTTCATGCCGACGGAGAAGGCGGCGAGGAAGAACAGGGCCAGCGGCCACACTTCGGGGAGGATTTCGGCGACCCCATTCCCTTTGAGCAGAATGCCGCGAACAATCCGGAGGAAGTGGGTGAGCGGAAGGACTTCGCCGATGTGCTGAGCCCAGAGGGGCATGCCGCGGAAGGGAAACATGAACCCGGAAAGGAGCAGGGAGGGGAGAAAGAAGAAGAAGGCCATCTGCATCGCCTGGAGTTGATTGTGGGCGATGGTGGAGAAGGTGATTCCGACGGCGAGATTGGCTCCGATGAACAGGAGCATGATCGTGAGCAGCAACGGAAGAGAACCGGCGAACGGGACATCGAAGACCAGGCGAGCGGCGAGGAGGATCACACCGGTTTGGAGGTAGCCGACCAGGATGTACGGGATCAGCTTGCCGAGCATGACTTCCGCGGGGCGCGCCGGGGTGGCGAGCAGGTTTTCCATGGTTCCCCGCTCGCGTTCCCGGGTGATGGCGACGGCGGTGATGATGACCATGGTCATGGTCAGCACCACGCCCAGCAGACCGGGGACCACGTTGTATTGGGTGATGCCCTCCGGGTTGTAGTGCCGATGGAGCCGCACTTCGACGGGACCCGGGCTGGTTCGAAGCCTGGCCAACGGTCCGGTGAGGTCGTCGTCCAGAGCTGAGGCCATCAGCTCGCGGATGGCACCCAGCGCGTTGCCTGTCGCCGCCGGATCGGTGGCGTCGGCTTCCACGAGGACCGCGGGCCGTTGTCCCCGCAGAAGTCCCTTGGAGAACCCCTCGGGAATGTGAATCACGAACTGGACTTCGCCGCGGGCCAGCATGCGGCGGATGTCCGACTCGCTGGTGGCTTCGCGGAGGAAGGAAAAGTAGTCGCTGTGCCGGAGCGCCATGGCAATGGACCGGCTGAAGGTGCTGCGGTCGGCGTCCAGGAGGGCGGAGGGCAGGTGTTTGGGGTCGGAGTTGATAGCGAAACCAAACAGGATGAGTTGAAGCAGCGGGATGCCGATCATCATGCCAAACGTCAGCCGATCCCGGCGCATCTGGATGAACTCCTTGACCACGATGGCGCCGAACCGTCGGACGTTGAAGCGTTGGTGCCTCATGCGCGGGGAGTGGCGAAATTGTCCTGGGCGCCATCCATGAGGTGGATGAAGACGTCTTCGAGGCCCGGGGCCACGCGTTCGCAACGGAACGGCGGCGTTGCCCAGTGCTGGAGGGCCCGCTCCAGAGTCGCGGCATCCGTGCCGCTGGCATGCAGTCGGGTTCCGAAGGCGGCCACTTGCAGGACGCCCGGCTGGGTTCGGATGCGGGCCGCTTCGAAGGCAAGTCCCGGGCCGATGATCTCGAAGGTGACGAGTCCGGCCTGCTCGATGACCTCGGCCACGGTGCCGCGCACGAGCAGGTTGCCATAGGCGATGTAAGCGAGCCGATGGCAGCGTTCCGCCTCGTCCATGTAGTGGGTGGTGATCAGGACAGTGAGACCTTCGGCGGCGAGTCGGTGAAGTTCCTCCCAGAACTCACGACGGGCCTTGGGGTCGACGCCAGCGGTGGGTTCATCGAGCAGAAGCAATTCGGGCGAGTGGATCAGACAGGAGGCGAGGGCCAGTCGTTGCTTCCAACCGCCCGACAACACCCCGGCGAGTTGCTTGCGGCGGTCGGTAAGGCCGAGGCGTTCGAGGCTGGCGACGACGGCGGCGCGGCGGTTGGGCACTTCGAAGATGCGGGCGACGAAATCGAGGTTCTCCTCCAGGGTCAGGTCTTCGTAGAGGCTGAACCGCTGGGTCATGTAACCCACGCGCCGACGAATATCGCGGCCCTGGGTGGTCAGATCAAAGCCGAGGCAGGTGCCGGTTCCCGCATCCGGGGTGAGGAGGCCGCAAAGGATTCGGAGGAAGGTGGTCTTGCCGCTGCCGTTGGGACCGAGGAAGCCGTAAATCTCACCGCGCGCCACCTCGAGTCCGATGGAACGGACCACGGTTCGGGCACCGAACTTCTTGGTCACGTTGCGAACATCGATGGCCGGACTTTGGGGGCTGATGATGGCTTGTGCCTGTTCCGGATTCATGAAGAGAGCCGCCTGTTCGAAATCGACCTGCTCACGGCCCTT